>JAICWL010000005.1 GCA_025934835.1 Fimbriimonadaceae bacterium | reverse complement strand
TTGCCGATGGCGAGCGAAAGTTGATTGTCGGGCACGATCACGTAGGCGCTGCGCTCCGCCTCATTGAGCTTGATCGAATTCACTTTGGCCGGTGAAAGAGCGTCCGTAATGTACTTCCTCGGCTCTTCGCTGTACGGCACCACGTCGATCTTTTCGTCATACAGTTCATCGACGATGGCTTGCACCCTGGCTCCGCGAGGGCCGATGCACGCGCCAATCGGATCTACTCTCTCGTCCGAGGATCTCACGGCGATCTTGCTTCGCTGACCGGGCTCTCTGGCAACACTCTCGATCGTCACGATGCCGTCGGCGATCTCGGGTACTTCCAGCTCGAACAGCTTTCGCAGAAGGTGCGGATGAGTTCGGCTGACAATCACTCTCAGCCGTCGCTGCGAGTCGTCGACCCGGTACACGTAAACCTTGATTCGGTCGTTCGGCCGATACGGCTCAGTGGGCACCTGCTCCCTGCGCGGCAGCTCGGCTTCCACCTTGTTTACTTGCACGAAAATGCTCTGCTCCTCACGACGGCTGACGACGCCCGTGACGACTTCGCCGATGTGCTCGTGGAAAACTTCCTGGATGCGGCGAGTCTCGGCCTCGCGCAACTTCTGGCTCAGCACTTGCTTGGCCGTTTGCGCTGCGATCCGACCGAAGCGGTTGGGGTCGACTTCCATTGCGATGAAGTCGCCGACCTCGGCATCCGGCTTGCGCTTTCTGGCCTCGGCGAGGCCGATCTGGATCGACGGCTCATAAACGATCGCGACGACTTCCTTCTCGACGTTGGCCGTCCAACCGGTGCGAGGATCAAGTCGGACGCTGACTTCCCCCGTAGCGTTAACAAATCGCTTATAAGCGACTTTCAGCGCCTCCTCGAGCTCCCGTTGAAGGTCCTCGAGAGGGAGGTCTCGTTCCTGTGCGATCTGATTAAGCTGCTGCAGAATGTCCATCGCCTCGCTCCAAAACTCAGGTGCCTGAACAAAAAAAGGCGGCTCCAAGCCACCCTTTCTCCGGTGCCTAGTTTTTCTTTAGTATAGCACGACGCGCCCCGGTCGGGCCCAACCAGCCTGGTCCGAAACCCCATAATAGGCCATGTTCGTGCTGTACGTGAACGGGCTAGAGTTCTATGGCTACCACGGCGTCTCCGAAGAGGAGCAGTCCATCGGGCATCGATATTCTTTGAGCCTCGAGCTGGACGTCGAAGGGTCGGCCGACAGTACTGACGCGATCGGCGACACGGTGGACTATGGCGCAGCATCCCAGATGGCGCTACGAGCCGCTTCGAGCCAGAAGTTTCGCACCGTCGAACGTGCAGCGAGCCATATTGGCAAGACTCTGCTGGATCGGTTCCCAATGGTCTCGAAGGTTCAGATCGACCTATCCAAGCGGCTGCCCCCCATGGACGCGATCGCCGACGAGGCAGGCGTTCTGATCACACTCGTTCGCTCCGCCCCGAGACGGCCAAAATAGACAATTCTTCTAGGCGATACTTCAATAAATATCGTCATAAACTCGTGCCGGCCTCTCCGAAATCGATGAGTTCGCTCGAAGTCAGCATACGTAACGGCGTCTTGTCCGACCGGGAGCGGGAAGTTCTTCTGCTCGCCGCCGAGGGTCTGACGGACAAAGAGATCGCATTGCGACTCGAGATCGGCTCGAAAACCGTTCGCACCTACTGGGATAGGATCCGGCAAAAGCTCGCGGCGGCTAGCCGCACTCAGGCGCTCGCTATATCGCTCAAATTGGCTTATGACGAGCTAAGCCGCCGCGAAGATTGTTGGCGCACCATAGTCGAAAACTTGCCCGTGCTCGTGCTCGGTTTCGACGACAGGACGCGCATCGCTTATTGCAACCTCGAAGCTCGCCGCGCCCTCGGCTACGAAGCCGATCAGCTTGCCGACGAGAACATCTACGCGCGACTCTTCCCCGGGTCCGAGGCTACGAACCAAGTCGTTGACGAGTGGAGCGGCAGGACCGGAGAGTATTGGAATCGGCGCAGGGAGCTCATGTGTGCAGACGGTGTAATGAGAAGCTTCGCGTGGTTCTCGCGGTCGTGGACGCATCCAGTTCCGGGCTGGCACTCGTGGGCTGTAGGAGTAGCGGCCGATGCGGTTGCCGACCCGATCGAAAGCGCCATCAGTTTGCTCTGACCCCGCGGAACCCTCCCCCCTCGTGGTCCGTCACGCCACTAGGCCCGTAGCCACTCGGGCCACGGAGACCGGAATGGCACAGAAAGAGCACACCTCACGACAGGATAAGCACGGACTGCCTCCGCAGCATCAAGACCGCGAACCCGGCATCGAAAGTGAAATGCACCCGAGGCCGGAGTTCGAGCGGCCCGAATATCGCCCAGCCGGCAAGCTCGTCGGCAAGAGGGCGCTCGTGACAGGTGGAGACAGCGGAATCGGACGGTCGGTGAGCGTGCTATTCGCCAAAGAAGGCGCCGACGTGGCGATTGTGTATCTGAACGAGCACAACGATGCGCAGGAGACCAAGCAGCTCGTCGAGAAAGAGGGCCGCAAATGCATCCTGATCGCGGGCGACATTGGCTTCGAGCAGTTCTGCCGGTCCGCTGTCGAACAGACGGTGCGCGAGCTTGGCGGGATCGATGTGCTCGTCAATAACGCCGCGGAGCAGCATCCTCAAGAATCGATCGAGGGCATTTCGGAGGAGCAGCTAGTCCGCACGTTCCGAACGAACCTATTCGCCATGTTCTTCTTGGCCAAGGCTGCCCTTCCGCACATCCAGCCGGGCGGCGCAATCATCAATACGACGTCCGTCACTATGTACGAGGGCTCCGAGCACCTCCTGGACTACTCGTCCACGAAGGGCGCCATCACGGCGTTTACGCGGTCACTGTCGCTCTCCCTTGCTGAAAAGGGAATCCGAGTGAATGGTGTTGCCCCTGGACCCATCTGGACGCCACTCATTCCCTCGACGTTCACGAGCGAACATGTCGCGAAGTTCGGCCAGGATACGCCGATGAAGCGGCCGGGCCAGCCCGAAGAGGTCGCTCCGTGCTTTGTTTTCCTCGCATCAGATGACGCGTCGTACATGACCGGACAGATTCTGCATCCCGACGGGGGCGCGTCGACGTCGAGCTAGAACGGCCAGGCGAGGTAGCGCGCCTTCGGCATGGCGATCTGTCGAACGCCGGAGGCAAGCACGTCATCCCAGCTCTTGAAATCGTGCGAAATCGACACGGTAAGCTCCGGCCGCAACAGCTTGAGGTGCTTGGCAGTCATGCTGGCCACAGGGCCGGTCGCAACGACTTCCGTGGGTTGCTCCTCCTCCTTCGGCTTGCCCGCCAAAGTCTTCATCGAGGCGATCATCGAGGTCAGGATGTCGCCATGCGCGCCAACCGATTCCCATCCCTCCGGTCCGCCCGGACAAAGCAAATGAAGGACCTGCGCAAAGAACTCCGCCGGGCTCAAACCGATATAGATGCACGACCGCTCGTCCAAATGCTCGATCGGCAGGGTGATGACCCCAGCGTCGTTGTTCGGCTCATCAGCGAGCTTGAGCGCGCCGCCTGCCTGCGCGAGAGGCAGCTTCCCGTATTTGCCCCAGCGCACCAGGCGATGCTCGGCGGATAACTCCTTCGGATAGGGGTTGATGAGCGAAGTGTGCAGCAGCTCCCGGAAAGTAGTCGTCTGGCGCTGATCCCAGCGTGTCACCAGCAAGCCGGGGTCATCCGGCGGCACAGTGCCGCTCGGGTAGGGAACGAGGCCTCCATCCGTAAGCGGGCGCGCTTCCACCACGTACGGCTTGGGCTTCTCACCCATCAGATGCTCTCGAAAGAACGCGATCATCGCTTCCCGCATGCGGCGTGAGTAGTCGTGGCCGCCCTCGACGAGCTCCATCCTCACTTTGGCCTGCTCGCGGTACAGCTTGTATATCGACTGAAGCTTCGAATAAGTGCGCTTCGTGCCCTCGGCGGGAAACTCCTCGTCGATCATCGCACCGATGACCATAACCGGCGCGGGAGCGCGCATCGCGAGAACGTCCGAGCGGTCGCCGAGAAGCAGCGCCCCAGGTACGTGGTTGCACAGGCATCCGTTGAACGGCATGTCTTCATAGCTCGCCGGATATGCCACGGGCACGGCGGCCCCGATCCTCGTATCAACGGCGAACGCGTACATCGACGTCAGCCCGCCGCCGCTGGCACCTGTTACTCCCACGCGCTTGGAGTCGATCTCCGGGCGCGTTTCTAGGTAGTCCAGCCCACGCATCAGGTCCCAGACATAAACCCCTGTCACGGGGGAGCCCATTTGGAGGAACCAATCATCGTGCGGCCCCATCGCTTTGCGCTCGTTCTGATCGTTGTCGTCCCACGAAACGCCAGGGGAATCAATTACAAGGGCGGCGAACCCCTGGAGCGCCAAGCTGATCCCCCTCGCCTGGACGACAGGCTCGCACTTCTTGTACTGCCAATGCCCGTGTGGATTCAAAATCACCGGGAACGGACCTTCGCCTTCCGGCAGGTATAAATGCGCAGTCACGAGTTCGCCCGGGCGCGATTCATAGCGCAGCTTGTCGATTCGATACCGCTCGCGTTGGATCGTTCCAGTCACCTCGGATTTGAGGTCGGTGCGGGGAGGCAACGGATAAATACCGAGGCAGCGTAGAAGCTCATCCCGCTCCGCAGCGACACGCTGAGCGTGTTCCTCGCGGTTCCGAGGCAGCGGGCGCGCTGCGAGATCACGCACACGAAGCTCGAGCATTCGATTCAGCGCCTTGGCATCCATGCCAGCAGAATAGCCTCACACGCCTTGGGGCGGCAACTATCACTTGCCGGAAGGACCTTTCCAGAGCCTGTAGCGAAGCAAAGTCCAAAAGGCGTCCGGCGCATCTGTCCAGCGGATTTTCTTGCCGGCCGCCTTCGAGCGCGGCTCGTAGGAAATAGGAACTTCGACGATGTTTCTTCCGAGCCGCAGCGACTTTGCGGTCACTTCCGGGCAAAACTCGAATCGTCGGCATCGGAGGTCCATCGACTGGAGCACGGAAGTCCGAAAAGCCTTGTAGCAGGTGGCCTCATCGGTCAGCTTGTGAAAGTAAAGTCCGCGCACGGCAAGGGCGAGTAACACGTTCACCAGCTTGTTCGGCAGGGCCATGGCCGCAGGCAAGCCATGGGAAAACCGTGTCCCATAGACCACGTCCGCAGATCCATCCAAGATGGGCCGAATCAGCTTCGGGATCTCCTCCGGGAAGTATTCGAGGTCGGCATCCTGAATGATCACAGCCTCGCCTTCGGCATAAGGCATGGCTTGGCGTATGGCGCTTCCCTTTCCTTGCGGCCGGTCGTTCCTCAGCAAAGTGATCTGCGAGCAGTACGGCTGAAGCCGCTCGAAGGTAGCGTCCGTACTGCCGTCATCGATAACAATCACCTGGACTCGAAGGGGCAGAGCCAGAGACCGCTCGACGACCTCGGCGATCGTGTCCTGTTCGTTCAAGGCCGGCACTAGTACGGACACCTCGGGCTTGTCGCCTGGCGGCATTTGCGGCAAAGGATACACCAAGCGAACAAACCCCACGATCGCCCAGAAGATTCCAGGCTACGGCCGCCCGAGCGGGTCGTCCGGAATGCGCGTGGCGCCGCGCGCCTTCAGAATCCCGTCCGACAGGATCACCTCTTTCACGTCGACCGCTCCGTACAGCTTGAGGTCGCGATCCAAATCTACAACGGGATTTAGAGTGTCCATCAGGATCTTCTCGGAATCGGGATCGGTCCGCCGGCCGCCCAGCAGTATCGTCGCATTAGCCAGGCCGATCTTCGAGCCGCCAATCGGAACCAGGTCCGCGACCACAGAAAAGTCTGTCTTGAAAATTACGAATTCACCGTAGCCGACAACATACGCCTTCCCTCGGTCGATCCTCACGGTGACGCGCTTGATCTCGTGGAATTTCCTCAATATGAACTTGGCCAGGTCGTCCTGAGCGATCTCGACCTCGCCTTCACCAACTCCGCTGCGCGTGAGCCTGATCTTGTGGTGCCTCAACGCAAGGCCGAGATCGAAGCGGCAATCCGGGATCGAAGACGAAAGCCGGAGTACGTGCAGGCCATTGAGATCGAAGCTCTCCAGTTCGATTCTTAGCGAGCGCAGGATTCCCCGAGTGGATCTGTGCGGCTCCGTGAAGAGGGGCAGCCCATCAGTTGAGAAATTCGAGGCTCGTATCACCGCCCCGTGAACATCGCCAAAGATGGCTTCCGGACCCACATCGGCCTGGACCGATACCCGCGCCTCCGGCCCGGAGAGCTTGGTGCGGATCTCCTTCGCGGCGTCTCTCTCGAACCGCCTTACCTGAGAGCCGCCCAGAAACACTAGCCCAAATGCGAGACCTGCGAAGAACGGGTTCATGGGAACGACACTCAGTATAGAAAAGGTTCGTAAAAGAAAGTTGGGCGTCCACCGCGGTGGTTGAAGCCCGCTGACCAATGCAGCCCAGGGACCGGGGCGCCTCATTAGATTTGCCGATCGCACCCCGGCGGCAAGGATTGTTTGCAATGTCCGATGTTTTGAATCCAGCGAGGAACACGAGCGTGCAAGGCTACGACCTGCTTAGAGACGGGGCCGGCATAGTCGAGTTGGACTTCCTGTCTCTCGTCAGCTTTACGGGCGAAGACCGCAAGGGCTGGCTGCAAGGACAGGCGACCAATAACCTCAGGTCGATTGATCTCGGCGCCTCGATCTCCTTTTGCATATGCGCGCCAAGCGGCCAAATGCAGGCCGCTTGCGACCTTTGGGGATTACACGGACGATTCGTCTCTACCTGCCATCGCTCGACTCTGCCGGCGCTGATGGAGCGAGTACGCCAAATGGTGATTATGGAGGACGTCCAAGCCCAAGACCTCACCGGCTCGTACACGCTTGTGAGCATTCAGGGCCCGGCTGCTAGTCGAGAGCTTTCGGATCTCGTCACGCTTCCTACTCTGGACGCCGCCGAATCGCGAATCGGCGAAGTGCCGGTGCTGTGCCTGCGTGCGAACCACTCCGGGATGGGAGGCTGGGACATATGGGTGCCGTCCGAGGAGCGCAAGACGCTCGCCAAGCTCGCAAAGCATTTTCCAAGAGTGTCTCGCGAAGCGTATGAGGTCGCCCGCCTGGAAGCAGGCATCCCACTTTTCGGTCAAGACATGGATGGCCGCACCCTTCCGCCCGAGATGGGGCCCGCGTTCGAGGCCAAGACTGTTAGCTACAATAAGGGCTGCTACACCGGTCAAGAGGTGCTCATGCGCATCCACAGCAGGGGGCACACAAACCGTACATGGATGGGGCTGCTCGCGGATGCTCCGCTCGAGGCCGGCGCCCCGATAACTCACCCATCGCGACCGGATGCAGGGATCGTCACGAGTGCGGTATTCTCGCCTATCTACGGGGAGATAGCAGGCGCGATGATGCGGAACGAGGTGGCCGCTCCCATGGAGGCCGTGACTGTTCAAACGAGCAGAGGGCCCGTGGAAGCCGAGCTTCGACAGATGCCTATTCTTCGCTTCGAGTAAGCCTTACGACGGGTTCTTCAGCATGAAGTGGCCCGCGGCGAGGACCACGAGCATCAAGACCGAAAGCCCGAGCAGCCCGAGGCTCGGCATCGGCTTACCGGTCTCGAAATATCTGCGGATGAACACGATCCCCAGGGCGAGAGCAACGACGGCGGCCAAGCCGTAACCCACCTTTGAGTTGGTTCGCGCCAATACGGCGGCGATCACGAGCAGAACCCCGGCTACGATGCCGGTGATCAGCGATGGGAGACTATGCGCCACCGCGTAGCCGCCCACTCCGCCACCGAACATGATGAGCGCATAGATCAGCACAGCGAGAGTAAGCCAGCTCATGGGCTCAGCGTACCGCAGCCCTTAAAAAGAAAGTGGCCGCCGGGTTGCTTGTTCCCGGCAGCCTATGCCACTTCCTACCTAAGTAGGCGATCGGCTCTTCGTAAGCTAAGCGGCCCCGAAGATGCCTTGGTACCATGAACGATGTATGATGGCTTTGACGCCATTAGACCGGCAAAGTTTTATTGGCTCGCCGCTCCTCCAGGCTTCTTCCCCCTTTACTGGAGTATGGTTCCGGAGAGTTCCGAACGCCGCCTCTTTTAGTGCAAATGGGCCAAAAGAATTTGAGCGTCCTGCCACCGCTGGACACATATATTGGACGGGAAGGGACACCCGCTTTCGTTCGCCTACATTGTATTTAACAATAATAAAGTTTAGGCACTCGCGGCCATAACCTCAGCTATCGTTCCGTCATTCAGTTGAACGACTCGGTCGGCCTCCGAGAGCATCGACGGGTCGTGTGTTACCATTACCAGGGACCCGCTCCCACGGTGCCTGTTCAACAGGCTCACGACGGACAGCCCGTTTCGGTGGTCTAGTGCCGCAGTCGGCTCGTCGGCGAAAATCACGCGCGGATCGCCCAGCAGCGCTCTTGCGACGCAAACGCGTTGCCGCTCGCCTCCGCTAAGCTCATGGGGCAGACGGTGAGTCTTGTCCGAAAGGCCGAGGTTTTCCAACAGCTCGTATGCTTCTTCCCTGGACGCTTTCGGTGAGGCTAGCATCACATTCTCGATGGCAGTCAGATAGCCGAGCAAGTACGGCTGTTGAAACACGAACCCGAACTCGCGCAACCTCAATTTGCTCCGCTCGTCTTCGTGCATCGACGGAAGACTGCGGCCGTGGTAAACGATGTCGCCGCTCGTCGGAATCTTGAGCCCGCTCAGAAGGTAAAGGAGCGATGACTTTCCCGAGCCCGATGGGCCCAGAATCCCGAGGAACTCGTTCTCTTCGACGACCATGCAGATGTCGCGGCAAGCGAACACATCGCGCCCATGGTCGCTGTAAAGCAGCGAGGCATCTCGTGCCTCGATCATACGAGCCGCCTCTCGACGATGCCGACGGGGTCGAATCGCCTGAAACGAATGATCACGGTCGCGAGCGCCACGATCAAGATCGCAAATGGAAGCGGCGCCGTGTATCGATAAGCCATCGGGTCGAGGCTATCCAACGCGTACGCCTTGGGATCCATCAATACCGTCTTGACGACGTTCAGCATGCCGAACGCCAAGCACACGCCGAGCACCCAGCCGAGCACAACAACAGCGACCGACTCCAGGGCCACACGCCGCAGAAGCTGCTTCCTCGTGTAGCCGATCGCCTGCAAGAGTCCGAATTCCTGAAGGCGCTGAGATTGATAGATGTTCATCAGCATGCCCATCATAAACGTGATGACGAGCACCAAGGTCCCGATCACTATGTTCAAGATTGCATAGAGTGTCTTGAACATGTCGCGTGTGCTCTTATCTATTTGAAAGTACGCGAAAATCTGCGCCCTTTGGCCCTTGAAACGGTTGTCCGCCCAATGATCCAACCGGTCCTGATCGGCCGGGTTCCTCGCGAACACGAGCGCGATGTCCACGGGCGGCAGATAATGCTCCCGCTGATATTCGACCGAGTCGACCATGAGCCAGCGATCGGTATCTGCAATGCCGACCACCTTGACGTATTGAGGCGAGTAGCTGTCAGTTTTGTCGGGTCCTAGCAACACCGAGGCGTCTCGTTGCTGCTTCGTGCCGTGAGGATCGTCTAGCCGTAGGCCCAGGTTCTTGGCGATCGGGGTGCTCACAATCGCTTCCGGTGCGCCGGGCTTCGGCAGCCTTCCGATCAACCGCTTCGACCCCTGGCGCTTCAAGTAATACAGGGTGTCGCTCTGGTTCAGGCCCAATACCACGAAAGGCCACTTGCCGACGATGCTCTGCACCTGCGAACTGCTCGCCCGGCAGAGCATGACCCGATCGAGCGGAACCGGCGAATTGCGCTTGATCTCCTCGATGATCTTCGGCGTCAACGAAGGATCGCCGCGCGGGGTAACGCCCAACATCTCCTTCGAATAGCTGTAGATCGTCCGGATGGAATACGGGATCGAGTCGATCATCGAGATGATGCCCGCCACCAGAAGGATCGCGAGCATGATGACGCCCGTCAGCGGGATAGTTTTGCCCGCGTTTCGGAGAAGATAGGTCGATGGAGCGAGCGGCCGGAGCACCGGTTTTCGCCCGTTTTCGTTGCGCTCCCTGGGTAGGGGCTCGAGTTCGCCACCCGCAGTCAGTGGCTCATTCTTGACCGCCAAGGATGCCGGCCCTCCGATATCTCAAGAACACTTCACTTCCTACGGCAGCGGAGTCCACAAGTTCGAAGTTCAACAAATGTTGACGGTCGAGCGGCTCACCGCCTGCGTAGGTGGGCACTTTTCGGCCCAACTTCACCTTCGGCGCCACGGTCAGAAACAGCTCGTCGACGAGGTCGCGCCTGAGCAACTCGGCATTGACCTCGCTGCCGCCGAGCACCAGCAGCCGTTCGATTCCGAACGTTGTCCGAAGGCGGTTCAGCAGGATCGCGAAATCCAGAGTTTGCCCGCCGGCGCGCAACAGCTTTACTCCCTTCGGTGCGCGGACGCTGGACGAGCCTCCCGTCGCCAAAATCGGCTGACCCTTCGACAGGAATTCCGAGTCGACCGGAACCTCGCCTGACCGGCTCACCACTATTCGCTTTTCTGTGCGAGGATTCCAGCTCTTCGGGGAAGCTCGCAATGTGCCTGCTCCGAGAAGCACGGCATCCGAACACTCTTGCAGTCTTTGCATCAACCGCTTGTCGACTGCGGACCCAAGGTCCATAACGTCCTCGTCCCGATCGCCGCTCACCGTTTTGCCGTCGATCGTAGCCACCATGTCCACGAGCACATACGGCCGAAGGGAGCTAGCTGCCGGGAATTCCAGCTTCGGAAACGGCTGATCACCGGTGCGCTTCGAGGTCCCTCCGAGGGCCGCCGAAAGCGCTGCGTAAGTCGGATCGCGAAGCGATTCACCGCCGACGAGGAACGTCGGAAGGCTTACCACTCCCCGGGCGTCGTTGATCGGATCCAATGGGCGAATGGCGTTAGCGAAAGCGCTCTCTCCGATGGCATGCTCCAGCGCGCCAAGGTCGCGTACGACGCCTCTGGCAATCTCCAGCACAGTTCCCGCGTCGCCGATATCTCGCCCCGCTTCCCAGTAGGCAGAATAGAGCGCGGAGACCATCTGGTCGCCCTTGCCTTCCGTCTTTGCGAATTCGCCCGCTTCATGCGCCCAGTGGGTGCGAGCCCGCCGATTGCGAGTAACCTTCGGCAGCTCGAGGCCCTCCAAGGCGAGCATCAAGTCGAGCCGAGTCGGAAGTCCCGGGTCTTCTGGCCCTGGGTCGTCCGGCCATTCGGAATCCAGCGGAAAAGTTTCGTACGGCAGCCATTCGATCTCGACGCCGAGCTCGCGCTTGAGGCGTCTCGTTTGCCAAAACGCTATCCAGCACCACGGGCTGATGAAGTCGTGGGCGACGGGTAACGTCAGTTTGGTGCTCGGATTCGGCTCGCGCATAGTTATCGGCTTCGGTATAGCTTCGGCGCTGGCCGGCTGCACGGGCCAAACTGTCGATGGCGCCTGGCGAGGTCCATTTCCGCTTCAAGACGGTACGGACTGCATTATGAAGCTTTTTCCCGATCGGCGGTTCGAACTCTCCTGCCCTCATTATCGGTGGGTTGCTGCCGGGCACTGGCGCCGGTCCGGCGACACCCTTCATATCGACTTGGACGTGCTAACAGACTCAGGTGTCGCGCGTCGACCGCCGTTGCCATCGTACGACTTCGCTATCGATGGACGCGGCAATCAAATGTGCCTCGACTCGGCTTCCCAAGGCCTGTTTTGCTGGCAGCGCGTGATGCGCTGATTCAGACCGGCTGCGGTGCGCGTCGGGACATCGCGATAATCGAAGCCTCGCGAGCCAGCTTGCCTGCGATTGCCCGAAAGCTTGCCGACTGAAGCCGGGAAGGATCGGAGACGATCGAAGGCACGCCGTTGTCGCCAGCCGCACTCACGGCAGGGTCGAGCGGCACCGAGCCCAGATAAGGCACATCCAATTTCTTGGCGAGTTCCTCGCCTGACATGCCGGCGAAAATCTGACTGACCTCGCCGCAGTTCGGACAAACGAACCCGGCCATATTCTCGACCACACCCATGATCGGCGCATTGAGCCGCCGGAACAGCTGAACCGATTTTCCGGCAATGTTCGCCGCGACGTGATGAGGTGTCGTTACAATCACGACGCCGGTCAGGGGGGCCAGTTGGGCGAGCGACATGGGCGCGTCGCCCGTTCCCGGTGGCAAGTCGACGAGCAGGTAGTCGAGCTCGCCCCAGGCCACGTCTTCCAGAAGCTGCTTCACAGTGCCCGCGACCATCGGTCCGCGCCACAACACCGCTTGGCCCTCCTCGAGCAGAAACCCAAGCGACATCATCGAAATGCCAAAGCGCTCGATCGGAATGATCTTCCCTTCGCTCGTAAAGGGCCTCTCCGCCTCCGCGCCCATCATCATCGGGATCGACGGCCCATAAACGTCCGCGTCGAGCAGCCCGACCTTGGCGCCCGTTTCAGCCAAAGCGATCGCCAGGTTCACCGTCACGGTGCTCTTGCCAACCCCGCCTTTCCCGGATGCGATCGCGATGCAATGCTTGACTCCCGGGATCAGGTCCCCCTGCGGAGTCTGGCGCTGCCGGACTTGCGCCGTCATCTCAACAGACGCGCTCGTCACGCCCGCAACTTCCAAGATGCGCGCTTCGCACTCTTCACGGAGCTGGTCCTTAACTGGGCATGCAGGAGTCGTCAGCTCTACGCGCACGGATACATCCGATCCGTCGATGCTGACGGCTTTAACAAATCCGAGGCTGACGATATCGCGATGCAGGTCGGGGTCCATAACGTGCCTGAGCGCGTCCAAGACCTCTTGCTCGGAGAGGGGCATTGAGAAGAGAGTACCTGCCGGCGAATTCCGCGTCTAAGGCTCATATGGAACCGAATGACCGATCTCAAATCCGCTTCCTGACTCTCGGCGGCGTGGTCATCCTGATTCTCTTGGCCGTCACTTGGGGCGCCTACGAGCTGTTCTCCTCCGCGCCCGTCCCCTCCGCAAGCCCGCCGTTCGAGCCACCGGAGGCGCAGCCTCGAGAAGCAAACGCTCCCCGCATCGTTTTGCCCGCACCGAAAAGCGGGCCCACTCCCGATCCCCCGGAGCCGATGAACCCCGAGTGGCCCCCGGGAACGCAGCCTCCGGACGAGCTTCCCCACAAGTTGCCGAACGGCACTCCAGGCACCATCGGCCCTTAGTCCGGAGATTCTTCTTTGCGAGCTCTAGCCTGCTCTTCGCGAAATAGCCGCGCCTTCTCGGCCTCCCGTTCACCCCATCGCATGAACTGGACATATCCGACCCACACCACGGCGAGAGTGAGGCCGAAAATGACCACGAGCATGAGTTGGAGCTGGCGAATCGTCATGCGAGTCCCCAGCCGATTCGATTCCGGATGCCTTCGGTTCGTTTCATCCGGGTTCAGTTTAGTTTGCGCCTTCGGCAATCAGGCCAGATAGCCGCGCGCCCGAAGTAATTGCGAGAGTTCCGGCTCACCCAAATCGCAGGAAAACTCCTGCTCCCCGAACGCCAGCATGGGCGTGCGGGCCTTCCCATCGTTGCGCTGAAGCACTAGGTCGTGGGCTACAGTGTCGACTTCGATAGCGACGTAGCTGAATGGCACTCCGAGCTCTGCGAGACGGCCCCGAACCCAAAGCGTGTCGTTACAATCCTCCAAACCGTACAGCACGAGATGCCCGGCTCCCAAATAGCTGCCCACGTCACCGACCATGGCGGTTCGACGGCCCAACATCTCCACTAGTTGCATCCAAATGGCGTCACTGATCGGAATATTATTAAAGATTGCGGCTTTGACCGCAATCTTTATGGGTAGAATCGTTCAGGCAGTAGCCGGTCACGGAGGACAGGATGGCCGATACGGCGCGAAGGGAGAGCACACACAAGGAAATGGAAACTCCTCTTGGAAGAGGACGCGAGATGAGGAACATCGGGCTCGGCCATCCAATTAATCTGCCGCTCGACGAGATCGCGACTCCGGTCTCTTTGTCGTAGCGGCATTGAAATACTTACTCCGCAATTCGGGGTGAAAGGGTAGAAGAGAAGCCGGGAGACGAAAGTGTTTCTCGGCTTTCTCGTTTCTCGACGCACGAAATGGGCCGAACGATCGTGATCGGCGGTGGTATCGCCGGGCTGACCGCCGGCTACAGGCTTCTGCGCGCGGGAGCGGACGTGATCGTGCTCGAAGCCGGAGACCGGGCGGGCGGCAAGCTCGCGACGGTCCGGGAGCAGGGCGCCCTTATCGAGCTCGGACCAGATTCCGTTTTCACGCACAAGCCCTGGGCCAAAGAGCTGATCGAGGAAAT
The DNA here is from genome assembly GCA_025934835.1 of Fimbriimonadaceae bacterium. GTDB lineage: Bacteria > Armatimonadota > Fimbriimonadia > Fimbriimonadales > Fimbriimonadaceae > Fimbriimonas. Next base: position 50,226 of record JAICWL010000005.1, on the reverse strand, counting down.
CGGTCAAGGCTCGGAAGTTCTAGAACCTGCCGCTCAGGGATTCTCGCTGCTGGTTGACGGTAGGCTCCGCCCGGTGCCGCGGCCGCTCGCAAGGCTCGACACTGTGGCCCCGGGAGCGTTCGACGGCGCTGATTTTCTTGGGGAACAGGATAAAGAGCGCGCGGCTCGACCAGCCGATTGGGCCGAGCCCCATGAGCGAGACGCATCAGTCGCGGCTTTCTTCCGTGCCAGGTTCGGCGAGAGATTCTCCAAGTTCGTGGCGGAGCCGTTGCTCGCGGGCTTGTACTCGGGCGACCCTGAGTCCCTCGGTATGGCTGCGCTTTACCCTCGCTATTGGCGCCCGCACGAAGCGACGTCGCCCGCCGGCGGACCCGCATTCATATCTCTGCGCCGAGGCATGGGCTCGCTAGTCCAGGCACTCGTCAACCGGCTTGGAGACGTCGTCCGGCTCTCCAGCGCCGCCAAGGCGGTCGAGCGCTCGGGAGCCAGTCTGTCGGTGCGCACGAGTGCGGAAACGTTCGAGGCCGAATCGCTGGTCTTGGCCGTCCCCAGTTTCGCTGCAGCGCGGCTCCTCCAGGGCGTCGCGCCAGTCGCATCCGAGCTGCTCGAACGACAACAGCACGCGTCCACCAGCGTTGTGACGATGCTGTTTCCTGCGGGAGCATTCCGAAAGCCGCCGGAAGGTAACGGTTTTCTCGTGCCCCGAAGCGAGAATTGCGCACTGTCCGGCTGCACGTTCAGCTCTCTCAAATGGCCGGGTAGGGCGCCCGAGGGCAAGACGCTTCTTCGGTCGTTTCTCCGCCACGGGGGCCCCGAAGGCGCGCTCATCGAGCTCGATCGGCTTTTCAGCGTAACATCCGCTCCCGAGCTCACGCGCTTCGACACCTGGGACCGAGCCTTGCCCCAATACAACTTGGGACATCTCGATTGGCTAGCAGGGGTTCGCCTGGCTCTTTCCGGTCTGCCCATAGCGCTTGCGGGCGCTTCCTATGGAGGCATCGGCGTGCCCGATTGTGTCCGCCAAGGCATCGAGGCCGCGGCCCAGTTCACCGGATGATGCCTATCTCAGCAGCAGACGCCCACGGCCCGCCATGCCACTCCGACTTCGCGAGCAGCTTGAGATAACGCACTCGCATCTTCGGCAGCCACACCCGCGAACGCTTCAGCGTGTCCGACAGCCTGCCAGAGGCGATGGGCGGGGGCCAAGATTTTGAAACAAGGCTCCCATAAAGGTCATAGTCCTTTACTCTGCCGTTCACGCCGCCGTCCTGACGAGGCAGATAAGTGAATCCTCGAATCCAAGTTGGCTTGCCAAAGTCGATCACGATCTCATGCGGATACCGATCTACCTTCGGTGAATACCGAGTATGCCAATAGGTTCGCGCGTCGTTGTCGATGGCGTTTTTCGCCGGCCCCTCGTCCGGCTGTTCGCTGTCCACGCTTACAATTTGCCAGCCGGTCTTATCCTGCTTGCCGCCGAACAGAGCCTCGTCCACGTCGGCAGCAAAGTCGCGCGCGGGCTGGCGCGCATCGACGAGCGGGGCGTCCGCTTCCCGGGCGGCTTGCCGCAGCAAAGGAGCGACATGCGTGTCCATCCAAACACTTCGCGCTGCCGGCGCACTAGGAATCAGCACAAGCACCTCCGGGTGCGGCCGAACGGCTCGCACGCTTCGGATGGCCGTCTCCAGGCTCGGTACGAGCATGTCCTTCTTCGCGGACCAGCTCGCCTTGGTCCCCAATGAGCCGCCGAGGCTGAAAACTACGGCGGTAGGCTTGAGCTTGCGAGCCAGGGAAGCCGCTTGCGCCGAACTGCTCGCGACGCGCACCAGCAGCTTGCCGCGAGGACCGAGGGCGTCTGACACGGCCTGGATGATCGAGGGGGGCGTGCGTGTGTCTTCAATCAGCAATACGGGCGCCTGCACGATCATCGAGACGCCCCCTCGATAGTCATCACCTGGAACGGCTGGAGCATTACCACACGGGATCGTCCAACCGGAAGTGCGAGCGCTCCCTTGCCTGCATCCGACTTGTATGGACTTCGCATGATGAATGAACCGCGCGATCCCGCTGGAAGCTCGAACACTCTGGCAGCATCGATCGAGAACGATTGGGGCTTGTCGCTCGGGTTTCGCAGAGTCAGAATCGCTTTCTTGGCGGACCATGCCGCCCAGCCGTAGACTTCCAGGTTCATCGGGTCACCGCCTACCCAGTGGGTGTCTTTCAGCGTGGCCGAGTCCGCTTGAGACCATCGCGCGGACTCGGCCAAATCATCCCAATTCTGCTTGGAGAGCAGGGTGGGGGTGATGTACATCTCTTGGAGCTGCGTTCCTCCCGCGAAATAGTCGCGCACCTCATTACGAAAATCGTGCCCAGGGTCGTCGCCCAAGTGCGCGGCATACCGGGCGAAAATGATGCCGTGCAGCATCAGCGAGTTGAGAGGGTATAGCGGGCCCTTCTTCACAACCCCGTGGTAAGTATCGCCATCGCGGTACGTGATCCATTTTTCCCTCCAGGGACCAACGCCCGCGAACTCATGGTCCGACCCACCGCGCCAGATCGAATCCGCGTAGCGCGTCCAGAACGGCGAGGGCCACGTACCCGTGGTGAGGTTGATAAACAACCCAGGCTTGGCGCGCCTCAGGTCGCTGATCAGCTGGATCGCGGCCTCGAAGTCGCTCGAGAATTTGCTCCCGGGATACTGCTTGTCCGGACTGCCTGTGCCGTCGAACTTGAACTGGTTGATGCCATAGTCGCGCACCATCTTCATGCACACATCGTGGAACCGCGCGTAATACTTCGGCCCCGACAGCGCATACCCTTCTGAGTCGATCTCGTAGCCCAGCTTCTTGCCGGTCGCAAGCCTCTGCTCGCGCGGGGTTCCGTAGCCGCCCCAAGGCGAAAGCCAGATGCCGGGACCGGCGCCATATTGCGCTGCTGCGGCCTTCAGCGGCGAGAAACCGTTCGGGAAACCGCTGTTGAAATTCCATACGGTCGATGTGTCGTCCCAGCCGTCGTCGAATAAGAACGAGCTCAGCTTGACACCGCGCTCTCGAGATAGATGCTGCCCAAACTCGTTGATCCGCTCTACGCACTCCGGAGCCGTGTACTTGTTGAAATAGCCGAGGTCATACCAAGAGTTGTAGTGAAGGAACGGCGAGTAGGGCCTTGGCCGCTGCCGCTCCAGATATGCGAGAAACGACCTTCGAGTCTGGCCCTTCGGAGCAGCGTCGATGACCGCTGTGTAGGTCACCGAGGCACCCTCGCTAAGTGGCAGCGCGCGCTTGATATGGCAAATTGCCCGGCCGGCCCGCACCTCGCTGGACGACATTGGATGCTCGAGCCCAAGCACGAAGCTCCCGGCCTCGATCGGCGAGCCAGGCACTGTGCCGGCCACCGATGCACCGCCTATCGGTAAATCGATCAGCCGGACGTCGCGAACATCCACGTTGGCGTTCTCGGCAGTAAGGGTCAAGCTTTCGCGGGCGTAAGAGGCGCCGTCGGCGCCGATCAAACTCCAGCGCACGCGCATGCCCTCTCCAGGAGCGGAAAGCTCGAGTGAAACCGTACTGGTTCGGCCACCGCGATCTTTGGCTCGAGAAGTCGACGCCCTCATGAGCCTAAGCGATGAAAGGCCTAATACCTTGCCGGATCGAAGAGTTAGCTCGAAAGGCTCCGCCGCGCCCGAAATCCGTTCGCCGGTCCAACGGTTCATGATGGTCGCATTGGGCCGCGTTCCGAGCGTCCATCGCACCTGCAGCGCGCGATTGGAGAGGTCGACGGCGCTCCCTGTTCGACGGACAGAAGTTGGCCCAGGCGAAAAAGGCTGCCAGCCGGAAGATGGGAATGCGGCCGAAGCCAGCAGGGCCGAGCACGCGGCCATTGCGGCGCGCAGCATGAAGAAGCTCACGCGTGGATTCTGGCAGATTGGCCTAGGACAGGCCCTCGACAGGCGACCATTTTAGCCGAAACACCTTTCCCAGAACTCTCTCGATTTTGTCTGGCAAGGGGCTCAGATGAGTGCTTCGGATGAGAATTAGAAACACGAGGGAGAACAATGGAATGACCAGAAGGGCCCCAAATCGGACCGCGCCGACAGTCATGTGGCGCGAGATAAGAAAGCCGACGATGCTGAACGCCGTCCCGATCAGAGCAACGATCGTTCCGCGCATAACGTGAGGCATGGGAGATTCCTGCGCTTCGATCAGCTTGTAAGCGCGTAGATAGACCGGCACGCAAAGCAGCACCGTCACGATTACGTTCACCGCCGCGACGCCCACCCCGCCGAAGAGCAGCAGCGCTGGGTAACTCGCGAGGATACGAAACGTGATGCCGGCGATCGAGAATCGCACCATAGCGTGTGGGCTCCCGTGCGCGATCGGTCCATGCCACGCTGTACCCACGAACAGGTCGAACGTGGTGTTCATAGCAAGGAGCAGCATAACGAGCGGTCCGATGGCAGGCGCGTGTTCCCGCAGCCAAATCGACAAAAGCGGGTAGCCGAACGAGCATGGTATCAGCACGGCGGCGCAACCACCCGTCAGGTTGATGAGCGAATAACGCCGGAGCAGCCTTACAAGGTCTGTCGCCTTGTCTTGCGCTGCGCGAGTCACCGAGATGAGTGCCGTATCGAATGCGCTCCGGTAGAGGTTGTTCAAGCTCTCCGGAATTCTCGCGGGGACGCCGTATTGAGTGAGCGCGGTCTTCCCTGCCGCCACGCCGATCACAAGCCGGTCGGTCGATCCGATGAGCACGCCCGGAACCTTGATCGCCATTAGGCTCATTCCGGTGGGCAGCAGCTCACGTAGCGCTTGGCGGTCGAAGCGCGGCGTCACCATGCCCCACCCGAGCCTCCGAGCGACGATCACGATCGCCACAACCGATGTCATCGCCGCCCCGAGCGTGTTGCCGAAAAGCAAAGCCTCGGGTGTCCGTATAAAGTAGGTCACTGCAAATGGCACGAGCGAAGTCAACACGGCGTTCACGAGTTGGATATGCCCGATCGTTCGGTAATCCTCCAGGCTGTTGATGATCGGCGTGACCGCGGCCGTGATGTTGATCGCGCTGATGTACCCGCCGATGGCAAAGAATCCCGCCAGAGCTAGGTGCCCCGGACTGCCCTCCGGCTTGAGCACGTTCATCAGAGCGCCAAACGAGGTATAGAGCGCGAAAGCGATGACCGCGATACCGCACATCGCCCCAAACAGGGCGCTCTGGAGCGCTTTCGCCCGGGCGGTCTTGCCTTCCGCCAGCGCCTTGGCGATGTTCACGTTCCCGGCATACGGCAAACCCAAATCGACCAAGGTGAGATAGCCCGCAAAGGTCCAATGCAGAAGGTAGGCGCCGTATCCGGCGTCCCCGAGCCAGTTTAGGTAGAACGGCACGCATAGGAACGTGATCGCCATGTAGACGAACCGAGCGCCGGCGAGCAGCGCCACGCCTCGCGTTCGCGAGATCGGCTTTATCAGGATCTGCTCTTCCGGCGCAGTCGTAGAGTCGTAGATTGATTCAGGAGGCGTTACCAATGAAATTCAGCGCCCCGCTCGCAGCGCGGCCCTTTCCGAGATTGCCGCGCGAAGACGCTTGAAAATCTTTCCGCGGGTTAGCACGCCGGTCGGTGGAGCCTTCCGCGAGTCGGCCTCAAGCTTCAACAGCCGGTTCAGCTCGCGCCAGTAGATCGGATCCCATTTCGCGTGTCCGGAGTGGTAGATTAACGGCGATCTCAGCTTCGGGTTGTCCGCCCCCTTCAAGAATCTGCATTCCCCCGCCAGCACGTCCAGATGCAGCCGGCCCATGAGCCCCCACGGTGTGAACGAAAACGCCTGCGAATCAGGGAATACCGTTCCTATTCCGGTCTGGGCCATCGCCACACTGGTGCATACCTCGTCCACGATATGCCCGCCGTTGCGCTGCAGCCCAAGCTCGTCGTAAGTCTCGGCAATCGAGAGGATGCGGGAGATTAGCTCCAGAGTGCGGTCGTTGCGCTCGTAATACAGCAACCCACCACTGAAGAGCGGGATCTTCGGCAGGCCGAGCCGGCGCATAGTGCTCGTCATGTCGCCATACCACTGCACCTCCTCCCGCCAAAGACCCTGCACGCCGAAGCTGCACCCTTCCATCGCATCGAAGATCGGTGCGAGCGGACGAAGCGCGAACCCGTCCGCATCCACGAACAGGAGAGCGTCGGCATCAGTCGCTTTGAGGCCGCTGAGCTTTGTAAACCAATGCGAGAACCCTTCGACCGGCTTCACAACCTGGTCGTAGTACTTCTCGAGTCCCGAATTCTCCCGGTCGCAAACCACCACGCGGCGAATTTCGCAGTCGTGGATCTTGAGCGACAGTGCCAAGCCCTTCGCCATAAGGGCATATTTCGGATGCCCGGTCGCGAATGTGAAGATAACCCTGCCGGGCACTACGCGGTCCTCAGCGCCCTAACTTTCTGGAGCTTCTTGAACACCCGAGGAGTCATGCATCCCAACAGCATGAAATAGGGCATGCCGATCGACACGTTCGTGAACGTGTTGCCGACAGCCAAGCTGAGCGCCAAAGACAGCACGACGAAGATTCCGGCGATTCCGAATATGCGATGGGTGTCGTCTTCGTAGTTCGATTTGAACCGCACAGCCATGCAAGAGCCCACGAGTCCCGCCAAGCATGTCAGGCCGAGAAGGCATACGCCCGGCAAACCTCCATAGGCAAGGGCAACCATCCATCCGCTATCGAGAATGTTCTCGCGAACGTACCTCGTCTCCAAGGTCTCGTACCCGGCGAATGCCGGCTCGACGCCAATCCCGGTGAACGGATGCTGCTCATAGATATGGATGGCCTGGGGCCACAGAACATCTGTCCGATAGTCGAGCGTCGTCTGATCGGAAAGAGTGCTCAGCGTATACGCAAACTTCTCAGGGAACGAAGCGACGATCAATACGATTCCGCCAAGGCAGAGGAGGCTCAAAAGCAGCGCACGCGAGCCGTACCTCTTTGCAAGCGCATAGGTCACGAACGCATAGACGGCGAGAATCTGCGGGGCTGCGGATCGGACCTGCACGAACACCAAGCTTAAAAACGCGGCCGCCAGAAGGGCCATCTCGTACCCTTTCAGCTTGCGAACCAGCGCGGTGGCGCCGATGAGGCTTGCAATGAGCAGGTTGAAGACCACTGTGACGCCGATGCTCGGGAACAGACCCGGAGCGCGCACGCCACCCTTGCCGCCCCAGTCGTCGATCTGCTCGAACCCGATGACGGCGTTCCCATACGAGATCGCTGGCCCGAAGTGCGCCATCTGCAGCAGCCCCATGATAAATGAAGCCCCGCCGAGGACATACAGGTAGATCAGGATCTTCTTACGCAGATCGGGGAACAGATAAGTCAGCGCCGCGCCTTGGAGAAACGCGAGGATGAACGTGACCAGCGAATAATCGGCAGATCCGAAATCACTCGTGCGCATTAAAACGATCGTCGCGTAGATCGTGCAGAACGTAAACCAGATCTGCAGGAAACCGATCAGCTTCAGCCCCGCCGGAACTGACGGAGGAACCCTGTAGCGTGTGTAGGCAACCGCAAGAAACCCGGCGATGCTGAAGCTGATGTACTTCATGAAGTTGCCGGGGTTGATCTGCTGCGCCAATCCCAGGAACCACATGGACTGAATGGCGACCATGTTGAGCAGCCCCCAGGCGAAGATCGCCTTGCCGCTCATGACGCCCGAAGAAATGGCGAGAGATTGTGAAACGCCCAGAGCCTTCTTAGCTCCGGGCGTAAAGAGCGCGGTGGCTTCCGGGCGAACGCCTAGTGTCTTCATTTCAGGACAGGCGTGGCACCTTCAGAGGCTGGGGGCAGTGGCTCGGGCCGCGCGCCTCGGAACCTCGGCGAGAACGGCTCCTCGACGTTCGTCGCGTCGACGAGCACCAGGCTCAGCGCCCGCGCTCCGGCCCTAAGCAGGAGCTCCTGGGCGCGAAGAACGTCGAGAGCGTTGTTGGCCCGCTCTGAAACTACGAGCACCGTCTCGTCGACGTGACCACACAGGCTAGAAGAGTCCGCAAGAACCTCGCAAGGAGATCCGGCAAAGATCACGCAGTCGTACGCCTCGGTCAGCCGCGCCAGTACCTGCGGAAGAGACCGGATCCCGGCCGAAAGCAGGGTTGCCTGGCCGGCCCCGATCGGCAGCACGTCGAATCCAGCCACATGGACTGGGTCGATGGGCGCCGAAGGATCGGACAGGAGGTCGATCAGGCCGGTAGCCTCCTTGACATCTAGAATTCTGCTCAAGGCGCCCGAAAGAGCGTCGATGTCCACCAGCAGCACGCGTTTGCCGACTTCGACCAACGATTGGGCGAAGTTTAGCGAAGCGAGCGCGGCCGGACCCGAACGGCGGGGATTGCAGAAAAGGAATGACCGTGAGGCATCCGCGCCCCTGGCGGTAAGCGCGGCCGCCATGTATCGGAAAGATTCGCTGGACGGAGTTCGAGATTCGAGCTGTGACTTCAGAGCCCCAAGGCTCGATTCGGATGCCCGGCCCGCCGGAAGCGATGCCAGCACTGGCAGCCCGGTGAGCTCGCTGAGCTGGAGGGAGCCCTTGACTCTCTGCGACAGCGAGTCTGCGGCGAAGCCGACGAGCAATCCAAGACATGCGCCCGCTATAAATCCGATCAGACCGAACTTGATCGGGTTCGGCTCGCGGAAAACCTCGTTTGGCATCGGACGGCCATCGCCAAGCACGAGCGCCTTTGGCTCGATATTCTTCCGAAGCTCCACGCTCTTGAATTGGCTTTGAAGCAGCTTGTAGCGGTTGTCCAGGATGTCCAGATCTCGGCTGATGCTCGAGATCTGCTCTTCATTGGCAGGCAGCAGCGCCAGCTTCGTCTTTTGCGCGGCAAGGTCGGCAGTGCTTTGCGTAACGCTCGCATCGATGTTCGCGAGCTTTGCTTTCGCCTGGTCCAGATTCTGTTGCAGAGCGAGTAACGTTGGGTTGATTCTCTCAACGCTCTGCGTTTTCGTCATCGTCTGCTTTTTAAGTGTGGCGAGCCTCGATCGCAACAGCCGCAGCACGTCGTCCGATTTCTGAACTACCGGTGCGTCGCTTTGATATTCCTTCAGCAGCGCCTGGCGGTTGGCCTCTTCGTTCACGATTTGCGCTGTCACCTGATCGATCACTGGGCTCTTCGTTTCAGCCGAGGAATCGGCAGAGAACTTCGGCGTGTGGCGAATCGAGTCTTGAAGCGAAGCGATCTCGGCTTGCGATGCCTTCTTCTGCTCTTGGAGCGTGAGAAGGTTTTGCTGTAACGTCGTGACGATCGTTTGCATGTCGCGCTGGGTCACCGCGAACTCGGCGATCCCGGCCGACTCCTTGTACTGCTTTAGGCGGTTCTGCGACGTGTCCAAGTCCTTCTTGGTGTCTTGGATTTGCGAGGCCAGGTAGTTCGCGGCCTCGGTTGCCGTCGATGCAGCGCTTTCGGCCTTCTGTTTGTCGTACTCGGTCACGATCGCCGCTGCGATCCTGGACGCCATGTCCTGATCGTAGGCTCGCACTCGCAACATAAGCACGCCGGGTGCCTCGGTCGGCATGTTGGTGGGGCGCCGGGCGCTGACTACGTCGTACTTTTGGTAAAGATCCTGGGCCTCTGGAATCAGCTCGGAGTGCCCCGTGGCGTTCGCTACGTCAACCACCGCGTTTTGGAAGATGCTGGCACTGCTGATAAGCTGGCGCTCCGTCTCCATGTCCTGGTTCTGTCCACGGGAAAGAATCTCCTGAACGTCAGGCGTGAGCTGCGGCATCGCCGACCGGTTCTCGTTGTCTCCGCCAACCAAAACCTCGATGTCCGACTCGTACACCCGAGGGGATACGAGCGCAACGATAAGTCCAATTGCTAGGCCTAGAACCGCAAAAATTGAGACCCTAAGTAAGTGGTTGCGGAGCATAGATCGCATTTTACCAATAGTTCCTGAATTCGACGGATAAAACCGTTCTCTGCATAACACATCGGCAGAACCGATCGTGCCAATCACCGCATGTTTGCGTAGAAACGGCGCACGAGTGCATGGAAATTAACCGGTGCTATGTGCAGGAAGCCGTTTCTAGTTTCGCTCTTGGTCCCGGCCCTGGCGTTGTTGCAGGCGCCCGCCATGGGAATCACAACGGCGATCGTCCGCGCCGACGGAACCATCAGTCTCCAAGATGAGAGCGGGTCGCTGGCTCGAATCGCCTTTGACCAGTTCACGCCCGACAACAAATTCGTCACCCAAGTCGAAGGCGACACGACCGCAATCCAGACTCAAATCACGGCAGTCCAAAGCAAGAATCCGCAATTCACCCACATTGGAAACTTGCTCAATATACGGCGCCTGTCCTCCCCCACAGACCTCACGAATGGTTGGACCGGCGGCGTGCTCGAGGGGTTGACGAAGGTTGCGCAGAGCGGTACGGACGCTACCGTTTCTTCTAACGTTCTTGCCCCGAACGGAGCCACTTTGAGCTGGGCAGGACCTCACCTCTTGCTCGATGCAGGCGCTTGGGCCGGCGCCGTCGTCTCGATGGACGGCGTGCAGATGTTCACACTGCCATGGGCGGTCGGCAGCACTGTGTTTCCCAGCATGAAGGGTCAGGTGCTCACGATTTCGACGCCCACGAAGACCATGACTTTCCAGTTCGCGGTGCCGACGAGCATCCGAAGCCAGGACAACCGGCTTTGGGTTCCGAACTTCGACTTCCGGGTCCAGGACGGGCTTTCCGGCACCTGGGCGATCAATGAGCTCCGGAACTACTCGTTCACGCTCAAGACGAACGACTCCGTAGCCCCCGTTCAGGCGTCTCCGCTCGTGATCCAGCAGGGCCCAGACTGGCTGCCACTCACGCCGGCCATCGACGTCGTCCCAGGTTCGATCCTCGACATGTCCGACCCCAAGGTTGCGCCTAGCGGCTCGAAGGGCTGGGTGGTGAGCGACGGGCTCGGCAACTTCGCGACCCAGCAGGACAGCACCCCCATCCGCTTCTATGGAGCGAATATCCAGTACGGATGCGTCATGCCCGAGAAGCAGTTCGCGCCCGTTCTGGCAGCCAGGATCGCGGCCATCGGCTACAACGCTGTGCGCTTCATGCCTTTCGACTCATGGATCATGCAGCAGAACGCGACCGCCAGCGACCAGTTCGATCCCAATGTGCAGGACCGCATGAGTTACTTCATTGCGGAGCTGAAGAAGCGCGGTATCTACATCTGGATGGACATGCTCGACGAGCGCGTTCCCCCGGCAGCCGAGCTCGATTTCGTCGGCGAGAACAACGACGACTATAAGGCGCTGCTTCTCGTTTCCGACAACGCTCGCAATAGCTGGGCCAAGTTCGCCAAAACGACCATGAACACCGAGAACCCCTACACGGGGCTCGCATGGAAAGACGATCCGACGATCGCCTGGGTATGCATGCAGAACGAAGCGTATCTGCGCGGCCAGTGGAACCGAATCCACTCCCAAACCAAGACGCTGATCAACAACGCCTGGCTGGCATCCGGCCATACGGGAACATTCGACCCGACTACCACCGCAGGAGCGGCTTGGGGAGCTTCGCTCCACGCGGCCCTCTACAACTGGGAGAAATCTCAGCTCAAAGGGATCGGCGTCAAGGCGATGCTCACGGATATCAACGGAATCCACGATGACAACGCTGCCAAGCAGGTCTGGAACATGTGCGATTTCGTCGATTCGCACGCCTACTGGGATCATCCTTTATGGCTCGGCGCACCTTGGACGCTGCCAACGACCGGCCAAGAAGACCGGCGGCCGATGCTTACCAACTCGTTCCTTTCGACGCAAGCTAGCAAGCGCCAGTACACCAAGCCCTTCACCCTGAGTGAGCTGGGTGTCAGCTCTGCCAACGCATTCCGCGCCGATCAGGCGCTCATAGTGCCGGCCGCGGCCTCGATGCAGGGCTGGGGAGCCATCTTCCGATTCATCATGATCGGATCGACCTACGAGCTCTCGTTCCCGGGCATCGCCAAGGAGTTCAACGGCCAGGACGACGCGCTAACCGTCGCTGTCGACAGGTTCACCAGCCAGGTCTTCCGACGTGGCGATCTCTACGACTCGCCGAACGCCGAAATCAAGCTGATGACCAACAATGATGACCCGGCGGCGAACTTGATCCTCCCCGACCAGGTCGGAGTCGCGGTCAACAAGCTCGGCTGGTCGTACGCCACCGGACTGGCCGTACCGCCAACGAACCTACCCGCGAACGGCATCTTTGCATCGCCGAAGAAGACCGTGATGTTCGCTCCGCAGCAGAACCAGCTCCTGCTGAACTCAGCCAAGTCGAGCGCAGGTGTGGCTATCCCCGGCCAGTCGTTCAACTCCGGAGCCATGCAGGCCAAGATCACCGGCAGCAGAGCGGTCCTCGCAATGCAAAGCCGAGACGGTCAGCCGCTTGTTTACAGCAAGAAGATCCTTCTGACGCATATGACGGACCTACAAAACTCGAACGAGTCGTACGGAAGCCAGGACCGGCAAGTCTTGACCGACTACGGGACGCTTCCCTACCTTGTGAAAGCCGGCGGAGCTACCGTGACCCTAACGACTGCCTACCCGACCTACCTCCACGTGTATAGGCTCGACATGGCGGGCAATAGGATCGCCCAGATCCCCGTCACCAAAGGCAGCCGCAGCATCACGTTCTCGATAGACAATAACGGCCCACAGGGGGCCACGATCTACTACGAGATCGGTAGGTAAAATCCCGGCCCGGCTCCGATATCGGAGCCGGGCCCTTTCATTGATGGATTATTCGGTCATCGTCCCCGCCCACAATGCGGCGGATACCATCGAGAGAACCCTGCGCTCTGTGATGGCACAGGAGCCCCCACCAAATGAGATCGTCGTAGGTGACGACGCCTCGACCGACGGGACTCCGGACTTAGCCGAGGGGCTCGGAGCTAAAGTCTTGCGGCTGCCGAAAGGAAACGGCAGCATCGCCAGGAATCGCGCCGCAAAAGCTGCCGCCACCAGCCTCTTGATGTTCATGGACGCCGATGATGAGTGGCTGCCAGGAAAAGTTTCGGCACACCTCGAGGCCTGGACATCCGATTCGCCGAGCTTCGTCCTCGATGGCGCCATCCGAGTTCGCCCATCCGGCAAAGGCTCCAAAGTGAACGGGAACCCGCAGCGGAGGCTGCTCGAATGGCAGCTCATGGTCGACTACCGCAACTGGACCTGCGGCTCGGCATTTTCGGTGTCGGCCGATCACTTCTGGGCTGCGGGCGGATTCAATGAGGGCCTGCCCGCGATGCAGGACGTCGACTTCTGGATCCGGTGCGCGCATGCTGTGGGCCCGGCGCTGAATCTTGGTCGGGCGCTCACGATCTACCACCAAACTGGAGGCTCGGTCTCCAAAGCCAAGCGCGACGTGGGGGGGCTTCTTCAGAAGCTTCAGCAGAGCATGCCATTCCTTGAACCCAAGCACTTGGCCGAGCTGCGGCGAACCCTGGCTTTTCAAAACGCGCTCAATTCGCCTATGCCCGAGGCGCTCGGATTCTTTAGAATGACGGGGTGGCCGCTACTCGATAAGCGGCTCGCGAAGTACCTATTGCTTTCCACGCTCCGCACGGTGCGGCCGCCCGGAGGCGCAGGACCCGCCTGAACACCCATGAAGCTTGCCATTTTCGAGCCCGATGCCGCCGGACATCATATGGCGCTGCATGTGCGGCACATCGTCGGAGAGGCGTTGCGGCGCGGATGGGAAGTCCGCTTGGTCACCACAAAACGGGCCGTCACCCATCCCGCCTACCGCATCCTTTGCGACGAGTTTGGCGATGCGCTTAGAACATCTTTCATGCCAGATGCCTCGACGCCAGAAGGAAGCGGCGACGTAAAGAGGACCCTCGACCAGCTACGTCGCTGGTCGACCTTCAGGGCAGGCTATAAGAGCCTCGCGCACAGCTGGAAACCCGATTTCGTCTACATGGTGAACCTCGACCAAATCGACATGCCGATGTCGATGCGCGGCTCACCATTTCGCAAGACGCCGTTCTCAGGCATTCTCATGGGTCGCAATTTCCACTGCCGCGACATGGGCATCAAGGTGCCTTCCGGCAAGCTGCGCGAGAGATTCATGGGGCCAATCTTCGACCGAATGATTGCCATTCCCACGCTCACCAATGTGCTCACGCTCGACGAGTCGATGGCGGGCTATGCCGAAAAGCATCGATTTCCTCATTGGGAGAAGGTCCGACACATACCGGACATCGCCTCGTTGGCGACCGAGTCCGGTGTCGAGGATCCTAAATCCCACCTCGGCATCCCCAAAGACAAATACGTAGTCCTCTCCTATGGGGCCCTCAGCGAGCGAAAGGGCGTAAGCGAGCTGCTTGCCGGCCTCGCCCACACTAGCTGCGACCCGAGGGTCGCTGTGCTGTTCGCCGGGAAGCAAGACGCATTCGCCAAGCGGGCCCTGTTATCGCCTGCCGCGGCCGATCTTCGCCAAGCCGGAAGGCTATACGAGCTCGAAGGATTCTTGGACGACAGGCAGGAAGCCTTAGTCTTCCAAGCAGCCGACGCCGTGTGGGTGGGATATAGAGGCTGGTTTGGCATGAGCGGCGTGCTCATCCAAGCGGGAACTGCTGGGCTGCCGGTGATTGCGATGGACCAGGGCCTGGTAGCATGGCTCGTCCAGCGCCACAAGTCCGGGCTCACCGTAGACATTTCGAGTGCTCAGCTTGTCGCGGATGCCGCTACCAGACTCGCGATGAACCCCAAGCTCGCGGCAAGCCTTGGAGGCAACGGCAAGGAGATGGCCAAGCTTCACACGCCCGAGCTCTTCGGCAAGAACATATGCGACACCATCGAGGCAGGGCTTGGCGGGGCCGGATCCTAGTAGGCGCCTTCGCCGCGCACGATCGCCGACGGCGTGCGGCATAGGATCATGAGATCGGTCCAGAAGCTCATGTCCTGAAGGTACCGGTGGTCCAAGTCCATCCACTGCTCGAACGTCAGCTCGCTGCGGCCCATGATCTGCCAGTAGCAAGTGATGCCCGGCTTCACGGTCAGCCTCTGAAGCGCATACTCGTCGTACTGCTCCACCTCGCGGCGAATAGGAGGCCGGGGACCGACAATGCTCATATCGCCGCGCAGCACGTTAATGAGCTGAGGTAGCTCGTCCAGACTGTACCGACGCAGGAACCTGCCAACCGGAGTAACCCGAGGATCGCGCTTCATCTTGAAAATTGGGCCATCCTTCTCGTTCTGCTCTAGAAGCTCCGTGAGACGCCGGTCGGCGTCCACGTACATCGAGCGAAACTTAAGGAACTGGAATGGCCCGCCGCCGACGCCGATCCGCTCGCTGCGATACAGAATCGGACCCTTGCTCGTCAGAGCGATCGCGAGGGTGATGGCAAGGAACAGCGGAAACAAGAGAAACAGCAGAACGAGCGCGAAAAGAAAGTCGAAGCAGCGTTTGGCGCTCGCGTAGGTGCAGGGCCGGACCTGTACGGTCGGGAGCCCTACTATTTCAATCGATGGCTCGAACAAAACCCTTTGACTCACTTTCTCCTCTCACGCATTGAACCGAGCAAATCACCCGATTACAAAAACCTCGCCAACTGAGGCTGGCCTAGTATAGCTCAGAGCACTACGACTCCATTATCCAATCAGAACGATTCGTCCTCGCAATAAAATTGGCTATATCCTGCAATACCCTTGCGTTACACGTGCAACCACGCCGGTTCTGCCCGAGAGAGATACTTTGATCTTCGGCTTCGTGCGGGCCAAACTTGATTCGGCGTTGGGGCCAAACCCGGTAAGACCACGAGTTCCTCACAGCACTCTGACTTTTCTAGCAATTTCACTCGTTCCGACTGGCTCGTATTGCGATTTGCTACCGTTCAAAATGTCACGCAAATCTACCGCTCTCGTCCGCCACGTGTGGCCCCTCATGACCGCCGCGTAATTGCTCTCGACGAGCGGCTCATACCTCTCGAGAGATCCGAGAATCTCTCGGAGCTGTCCGAAAGGGTCGCTCATATCCGCTTCGACGACGGGGTTGTAGCCGAACACCTCGATCATCTCCTGCGGCGCGTGCCCTACCAGCACGCACTTCGACGCCATAGATTGCAAATAGCGCAGAGTCATCGTTTCGATATCCCCCGCCCGCTCCGGATGCGTCCAGCTCTGCGGAAAACAGACGCTAACAGCGGATTCGCCAAGCCGCTGTAGAAACTCCTGCGGAGACTGGAAGACGACTTCCCCCTTGCGCTTTTCGTAAAAGTAGCCGAGCCCTTCACGGGCGCACTTGTCCACGATCGCGTCATGGTAAGCGTCATGCTTCCGTCCGAACTGCATCACGTCGATCGTCTTCCCAGAAAGCGGCGCAGGAGAATACTCATCGCGCGGCAGCGCCTCTGGCAACCACAGCCACCGACAGCTCTGGTTCCGCTCGCTGAGGCGGGCAGCCGCCTGGGACGATGTGACGAAGACCGTACCGAGCCCGTACCGGGCGGCGTTGTCGAGGATTAAATCGTGTGAGCTGGGCCATGCGTCGAACAGGACGATGGCTTTCGTTCCGCCTCCGGCGATCATCCACGGGGCGACCTTGACCATGTGGTCGATTCCCATCAAGATCGCTAGTCGGTCGTTCGACTTACCGAATTTGCCAAGGGCTCTCGCCGCCCCAAGCTTAGCCAGCCTGTGAAATTGCCTTCCGAGCGCCTCATCGACTCCCGGGCGAATCGCCCAACCGAACAGATCGGCCAACTCCTCTTCGTAGAGCTTCACGTTTCGCATTGCCGCCTGGCTGCCCCGCGAAGCCTCCAATATCGTCCAAGGCCTGCAATCGATGCGTGGATCCATACGCATTCGTCCCCCTGGCGATCAGGCGGTTGATTCTGAGCACAAGTTCCATCCTACGAAGCCATAGATAGAATCCATATCTTGCGGCTACGGCGACCAGCGGTCATGTAAGCTAGGCTCGGATTCGGCGAAACCAGGGCCGATAATTCTGTAGTTATGCGTATTCGATCGCGCGCACCGCTCCGCGTCAGCTTTGGTGGGGGAGGAACCGACGTCGCCCCTTACTGTGACGAGCGCGGCGGAGCCGTGTTGAGCTCCACGATCAATCGTTACGCCTATGCCACGCTGATGCCGGGAGGCGCCAGCTTCGAAGTCACGAGCCTCGACTACGACGCCACCATCATTTATGGCATCGAGGACCCGTTCGTCTACGACGGAACACTCGATCTGGCCAAGGGCGTCATCGACTACTTTCGCCGCGATCTCAAGGTCACCGAAGGATTCAAAATCCTGCTCCATAACGACGCCCCGCCCGGATCGGGGCTCGGGTCGTCCTCCGCCATCACCGTCGCACTCATTAGCGCTGTAGCGGAGCATTTGCGGCTGCCTCTCGATCCTTATCGGATCGCCGAGCTCTCGTATCACATCGAGCGCGAAGAGTGTAAGGTCGTCGGAGGAAAGCAAGACCAATACGCCGCTGCATTCGGCGGCTTCAATTTCATCGAGTTTACGAAGGGCGCAACCTTGGTGAACGCCCTGCGCATCCCGGACGAGACGATCTTCGAGCTCGAGTACCGCATGTGCTTCGCCTACGTCGGCGGCCAGCGCATATATTCGAACATCGTCAAGAAGCAGCAAGACAACTTCCGCTCTCAGAACGTCGATGCGATCGAGGCTATGGACAACCTAAAGGCGCTCGCCATCGAGATGAAGAAGGCGCTGCTCCTCCGCAAGTTCGACGAGTTCGGAGAGCTGCTGCACATGGGCTGGGAGAATAAGAAGCGAATGGCGGAAGGCATATCCAATCCGCAAATCGACCAGCTTTACAATGCCGCCCGGGCTAGCGGAGCGATCGGAGGAAAGATTACGGGAGTAGGGGGCGGCGGATTCATGTTCTTTATCTGCGATCCCGTTCGGCGGCACAATGTCCAGCAGGCCCTTCGGGAGCACGGCTCGCAGGTTGTAAGCTTCAGTTTCACGCAAGACGGCGTTCGAGCCTGGCGCCTGGATTGAACGTTATGAACAGCACGATACAAACATCCTCCCGCATCGCAGAGATCATGGACTCGCATCAGGCCGTTCTCGACCGAACCCGCGAGCTTGCCCCGCTCATCCAAGAGGCTTCCGACATGATCGTCCAGTCCCTTCGCGGCGGAGGCACGCTCCTACTTGCCGGAAACGGAGGCTCTGCCGCTGACGCCCAGCACATCGCGGGCGAGTTCGTAGGACGCTTTCTCAAAGAGCGAAAGGCGCTCCCGGCAATCGCCCTGAACACGAACTCCACAGTTGTCACCGCCATCGGTAACGACTACTCGTTCGACAGGGTCTTCGCCCGCCAAGTGGAAGCATTCGGCAAGAAGGGTGACGTCTTGATCGCGATCACCACGAGCGGAGGAAGTCCGAACGTGCTGGAGGCTGCCCGCACGGCAAAGAGTCTCGGCATCAAAGTCGTCGGCCTCACTGGGGGAACAGGCGGAGTCCTGAAGTCGCTTTGCGACGTATGCCTGTGTGTCCCCACCCCCGAGACGCCGCGCATTCAGGAAATGCACATCTTGATCGCCCACACGCTCTGCGAGCTGGCTGAATCCGCGCTGTGCTAGACGAAGCCCTGATCTTGGCGGGCGGCCTCGGGACGCGCCTGGGCGATCTTACGCGGGAAACGCCGAAGCCGATATTGCCGGTAGGCGGCGTGCCGTTCCTCGATTACGTTCTCTGGAACCTTTCGAGGCACGGTATCCAGCGCGCTGCGATCGCTACTGGCCACCTCGCGGACAAAGTCGAGCAAACGTTGGGCCACGAACGCCATGGAGTCAGGCTGCAATATGCGGCTGAACCCGAACCGCTGGGCACGGGCGGCGCGGTGAAATTTGGTTCCAAGCACCTGGGTGAACGGTTCCTCGTTCTGAACGGAGACACCATCCTGGATGCGAATCTTACGCTGCTGGGTGAGCTCGCTCGACCATCCTCGAAAGCTGCCATCGCGCTGCGGCACGTGGACGACGTTTCGCGCTTCGGAGAGGTGAGAGAAGAGGCCGGCGTCGTCACCGCGTTTGGCGAAAAGTCGGGCGCCGGACCCGGCTTCATCAACGGCGGAATCTATGCCCTCCACAAATCTATGTTGGCGGCCCTGCCGGATGGCCCTTGCTCTCTCGAGCGCGACTTACTTCCCCACTTGGCGGCGCAGAAGGCGCTGCTTGCCGTGAAGGCGAACGGATTCTTTATCGACATCGGCCTGCCCGAGACTCTCGCCAACGCTGAGACCGAGTTGCCAGCGTGGCGCGACAAGCCCATGGTGCTGCTGGATCGCGACGGTGTGATCAACGTCAACTACGGCCACGTGCACACCCCCGAGCAGTTCGCGTTCACCGAGGATGCCCCTAGGGCCGTGCGCTGGCTGAACGAGCACGGCTACCTGGTGGTAGTCGTGACCAACCAGGCGGGCATCGCCAAGGGCTACTACACGGAGCACGAGTACCTCGCCTTCGCAGCATATATCGGTCGGAGGCTGGCGGAGCACGGGGCGCACATCGACGAGGTTCTTTACTGTCCGAACCATCCAACCGAGGGCCAGGGCCGCTACAGGATCTCATGCGGGCGCAGGAAGCCCGAGCCGGGCATGATACTCGAAGCGCTCGAGCACTGGTCAGTCGTTCCCTCTCGCGCAGTGCTTATCGGTGACACCGACTCCGACGCCGAAGCCGCAAGGCGAGCCGGAGTGCGCTCTGTCCGATACGAGTCAGGGAGCCTAATGACGGCTGTGGAGCACGCTATCTCGCTAGTTCCGCGCCCTTACGTCGCGTAGCAGGCTCATCGCGCCAGGCGGATACTCCACCAGGTATCGCCGCCACAGCCGCTTTGGCTCGGTGCTAAGCCGATATAGCCACTCCAGCCCGCGGTCCTGCATCCACACCGGCGCGCGGGAAATGATCCCCGCGAGAAAATCGAAAGTGCCGCCGACCCCGATGAAGATCGCGCTCGGAAGCAATGGCCTGAGCAAGCAAATCAGCTTCTCCTGCTTCGGCACTCCGAGAGCGAGAAACACCACTTTCCTTCCCTCTAGGCTGGTCGCCATCTCGGCGGCCCATGCGTCAGTGACTTCGACTTTTCCATCGAATATGAAGTACTCCCCGTCCGGGTTGAGGCCGAGCTTGGAAAGCGCCGCGCGCGGATTCTGGCCGCCGATGATCGCCGTCTCTTGGGGGCTGAGGTTCATTAGCAGCTCGCGCGTATAGTCGACACCGGCCACTCTCGGCATGCCCGCGTTGGCCCGATTCTTCTTCTTGCAGGCCCAAACGATCGGAAAGCCGTCCGCGAATGTGAGCGTCGCTTTGCGAAGAAGCTCCCCGTATTCGGGCTCGCGCCGGCTGCGTGCCACGAGGTCCAAGTTCAGCGCCAGCATCCAGCCGCCTCGACCGTCTCTCGCAGCCGCCAACGTCTCCTGCACCAAGGTCGGAAGGTCGACGGGCGTGATCTCGAAGCCGCACACGTTTGTCGGCGAAGGCAGCGTATCGGCTCGTTCGGGCATGTCGCGCGGCACCAGCGGGCCCTCATTTTAGCCGACGTGCGATCGGCGGTAGCATCGCCAAAGCATGGCCAAAGTCCGAACGGCTCTGATCACCGGCATCTTTGGACAGGATGGCGCATACCTGGCGAGGCTCCTTGCGGGCGCTGGCGTCCGAGTGATCGGCCAGCATCGTCCGGGCGCGAATGCCGACTGGAGGCTTGGGAGGCTGGGCATCCGGGAATCGGTGAGTCTCGTCGGATTGGAGTTCGACGACTCCGCCTCGTTCGAATCTCTTCTCAAGTCAGAGCAGCCAGATTTTATCTTTCACCTCGCCGCCCATTCGGACGTAGGCGTGTCATTCGATCGGCCCGTTGAAACGATTCGCAACAACGGTCTTGGAGCCATTCACCTCTTGGAGGCGATGCGGCGCACCGGAAGCTACGCCAAGCTCGTGAACGCAAGCTCTGGCGCGATCTTCGATTCCTCGACAACCGGCGCGAGGGACGAAGCCTCGCCCCTCGGTGCGTCCGATCCGTACGCCATGTCGAAGTTGGTCGCGCATCTCGCAGTCGCCACCTACCGAATGTCGTACGGGCTCTGGGCGAGCAACGCGATTCTATTCAACCACGAGAGCGAGTTGAGAGGCGAGAGCTTCGTCACACGCAAAATCACGCTCGGCATCGCCCGGTGCGCCGCTCGCGGAGGCGATCCCGTCGCGCTCGGAAACCTTGACACAGTGCGAGACTGGAGTCACGCAGAGGATGTGGTCGAGGCGATGTGGCGCATGGCTCAACTCGACCAACCCTCAGACTTCGTCATCGCCTCGGGGGTCGCGAACACGGTTCGCGGCTTCGCCGAGGAAGCCGCGGCGGTTGCAGGATTCGACTTGCGCTGGGAAGGCGTCGGTTTGGATGAAACCGGCGTGGATACGCGAACCGGCCAGGTTCTCGTTCGCATCGACCCCCGGTTTTTCAGGCCGTCGGGGCGCAACGAAGTCGTGGGCAATCCTGCCAAAGCGCGGAACAAGCTGGCGTGGGATGTTAATATTCCGTTTCAAACGTTGGTTCAGCGCATGGTCGAGCACGATTTAGAGCAAGTCCGCCAGAACCCGGATTCATAATTCATTCAGGTGAACGTTCGATTCCGCCAATGCTGTGGGCCGGGGAGGCTGGCGCTTTGCCTCCCGATTTTCGCGGCACTGCTCTGCTGCTCCAGTCCGTCGGCTCAGCCGCCGGCAGGACAAGCGCCGGGCGCCGGTCCAATCGTTACCGTCAAGGGCGTAAACAGCTTTCGCAGTCAGACGTTTGAAATCGTCGAACCCACGCAAACGATCACTTGGAATTGCCGCGAGGAGAATGCCAGTCCGTTTGTGAAGGTCTCCGTGATGAACCCCGCAACGGGGATCGCCACGGACGGGTTCAGCGCGCAACAGGCGACAGGCTCGAAAACCCTTAGCGTGCCGAAGGGAGAATATGTGCTGGACGTTACGAGCGTCGGAGCAGTCGACTTCACGATCCGCGGCGCGCGGCTCTCGGGTCAGTCGCGCTCATAGGCCCGTTCGGCATGAAAGTTGCCCGCCAGAGGTCAGCGCATCCGAGTGCGCGTCCAGTATCATTTGAGATCGCTGAGACGCGGATCAATCCGCGCGACACTTCCGCTTATGGGTGCTCCTGAAACATTCGAACTCATCCTCCTCCCGATGGTTTGCCTCATCTTGGGAGGCTTCGTTTACGGCACCGGCGCATACCAGTCCGTGGCGAACGGGCGGTCGATACCCTGGCGTTGGATCGGCGTCTGCCTTATTGCGCTCGGGCTTTTGAGCGCTGCGCAGCACCTCTGGGATCTTATGAACCCGAGCATGGGCGCTTTCTACGAGCAGACCATCCGAACACGAACGAACAAGATCGCGCACTACGCCCTCCCAATCCTGATGCTCGCCGCCTTGCTGGCGGTCGTGCCAATCGAGCGCATTATTCGCCGCGAGCTTCACTCGGAGTTTCGCCACGACGAATTCACTCAACGGTGACGGATTTGGCCAGATTCCTGGGCTGATCGATCTCGCATCCCCTCAGTCTCGCAACGTGGTATGCCATGAGCTGCATGGGGATGATCGTCAGGAGCGAGCTGAGGAACTCTTCGCCGCTCGTGGGCACGCGCAGAACATAATCCGAAGCCCGCGGAACGATCGTCTCATCCTCCGTCGTGAAGGCAACCACAGTGCCGCCCCTTGCCTGGACCTCACGGATATTCGAAACGATCTTGTCGCTGACCGATGGATCGGTGGCGCCAAAAAACGCCACGACTCCCGGTTCCACGAGAGCTAGCGGGCCATGCTTCATTTCCCCAGCAGGAGATTCCTGAGTCGGGACGTAGGCGATCTCCTTCAGCTTGAGCGCTCCCTCCAAGGCAAGGTTGGCGTCCGCCCCCCGGCCTAAAAAGAACGCCAGCTTCATGTCCTGCACCTTCTCGGCGATCTCGAGCACTTCACATTCCGTCTTCAGGGCTTCGTCTGCGAGCCCAGAGAGATTGGAAAGGGCTTTCGCCCAATCCTGCAGCCGCACGCCGGGCATCTCCTGGATTTGGGCGATGTACATCGCCAGCAGTGTCAACACGATCACCTGAGCCGTGTACGCCTTGGTGCTCGCCACCGAGATCTCCGGCCCCGCCTGCGTATACAGGGTACGGTCGCATTCGCGAGCGATGCTCGAGCCCAGCACGTTCACGATTCCCAGGGTCCGGATTCTCTTGGATTTGCACAGCCTCAGCGCCGCCAAGGTATCCGCCGTCTCCCCGGATTGGCTGATGAATATCGCCAGCGACTTGGGTGAGAGAACCGGGTCGCCATACCGAAATTCGCTGGAGTAGTAAACGTCGGTCGGCAATCGCAGCATCTGCTCGAACAGCGTCTTTCCCATCAGCCCGGCATGAAACGCCGTGCCGCAAGCGATGATGTTCACCCTGTCAATCTCCATCCACACGTGCTCGGAAAACACTCCTTCGAGATGGACGGACCCATCCTCGTTGAACCGGCCGGCTTGGCATTGCCGTATGACGTGCGGCTGCTCATGAATCTCCTTAAGTAGGAAATGCTCGTAGCCGCCTCGCTCGGCGGAAGCCAAGTCCCAGTCGATGTGCTGCGGATGAAAAGGCAGTTCGCGGCCATCTCCATCCGTCACTGCGACGGTGTCGTCCGTCAGCGTCGCAATGCTGTTCTCTTCCATTACCAGCACTTCGCGCGTGTAAGGCAAGAGCGCAGGAATGTCGCTTGCGAGCATGTTTTCGCCCTTCCCGAGCCCAATCACGAGCGGACTGGCGTTGCGCACCGCAACGATCTTGCCGGGCTCACGCCTCGAAATCACCACGAGCGCATAAGCTCCGCGAAACTGTTTGACCGCCCGCCTGACGGCCTCTTCCAGCGGTCCGCCGTCGGCATACTCGTGCCCGATGACGTGCGCGGCGACCTCGGTATCGGTCTGAGAACGAAACACATGCCCCCGCTTCTCGAGATCCTCCTTCAGCTCCAAGTAGTTCTCGATGATCCCGTTGTGGATCACTGCCACGTCTTCGTGTTCATCGAAGTGCGGGTGCGCGTTTTCGTCGGTGGGCGCTCCATGGGTAGCCCATCGGGAATGCGCTATGGCGTATCGGGCGTCGCTGGGCGCTTGGCCCAACACGCTCTCTAGGTTGACTAGCTTGCCGGCTCGCTTCAGAACCCCGATGCCGCCGTTTTGCGGAAACGCAATTCCCGCGCTGTCGTATCCGCGGTATTCCAGCCTCTTGAGCTGGTCGAAAACGACCTCGACCGCATTCTTCTTTCCGACGTACCCCGCAATTCCGCACATATGCCAGGGATTATGGGATACGCGACCTGGCCTGGTGGGAAGTCATTGTCCCGCCCGAGCGTCGATACGCCTAGCCTTGGATCCGGCCGGGATTCGACTGCGACCAATATTGGAGCGCCTCCCGAGCTTCGTCGGCGCTCAGGCCGCCAACATCCTGTAGGTCCCGCAAAGTTCGCGATTGTCGGGCGAGGCTGTCTTGGGCAAGCTGCGTTCGAACGCTCTGCTCGATCAACTCAGAGACCTGGTCGCCCTCGTGCGGGTTGGTTCCAACGAAGAGCCCCGCCTTGATGCCGCCAAAGTTTGCCTGGCGTGCCAGCTTGCGGTGTTTTCTGCGCTGCCACGACTCGAACTCGTCTTGGTGCCCCGCGCTGCTCCGCACGAACGTGTTCACGGCGTGGAAGACCATACCGATGCCCCACCCGAGCAGAGGAAATATGAACCACCACTCACCCGGCGAGGTCGCCAAATTGATGCAAAACAGGAACGCGTTGATGACGATGTACGTCGTCACGTGGCTCCAAAAATTCCGCCTGAGCTCTCCCTCGAATTCGTTCCGCTCTGCATTGACCAACTTTTGCTCGTGCCACGCTCGCTCCGCCGAGGCCAAAGCCTCCGGAGACACACCGAGCTCCGTCGCCGACTGCATGAGCTGGTCTCGGCTCACCCTGCCGGCAGCGCTTCCTCTCGAAACGGCAAGACGGAGAATCTGTTCTACATCCTCCTCGCTGTATGTCGGATCCAAGTCTTCGCTCATGGTGGCAATCAAAATTTTAATACATGGTCAAGCCGGCCCAGCATAATAGACTCGCATGAACCTGCGCATCCGTGGCTTCACGCTTGGACAAGCCCTGCTTGTGATGGCGGTTCTCGTCGCCTGCGGCAGTATTACGGGCCTGATATTTCGCCGGGTTGCAGCAAAGCGGATGGAAACCGCGGATGTCGATAATCTCCGCCAAATCTACGCGGCTTGGGCGATCTATCAGGAATCGAACGACGGGCCGGCGCCGGATCTGCCGGCGCTCCTTTCGTTGCTCGACGCTCCGAGCATTTTTGTTTCCCCGAAGGACCCCTTTAGAGGCGCGGACTCGGACAGTTTCCCGCTCGATCCCTGTCTCCCGAGCTGGCCTCCGAGAGCTCCATACCGCATAAGCTACGGCTACGTGGTCGACTTGGTTCGTGCGGGAAAGCTCCATGTCGATAGTTGGACCGCGGCGAGCCAAGACCCGACATTGGGTCTGCTGGTATCACCCTGGGAGGGCCGCGTCGAACCGGGCAGCGACTTTGCGGCTAAGGTGTTCGGGCCGTTCCTCGCGGTGACCATGGACGGCGCAATAGTCACCCGGCCACCGACTCCGAATGACGCACTTTCCGACGCCGCGGCATTATTCCGGCTTCCCGAGCGGGTCCGTCGGACACGCTAAATTTGTCGCCATTTTCAGGTACCGGGCCCAGAACTTGCTAATTTGAGCGAACCTTTGCACCACAATCGACCATTATTCACAATAGTAGCAACAAGGATTTGGTTGCTCGCATTGCGGGCTGGGTCGCACGAGCCCTGGGTGACTATTGAGCACGGGCCGAGAAGAAGGATCTTTCATACACACGTTCTGGCTTTGCGCGCTGAGTCAGATTCCCACGCTCGCAGTCGCATGCGTGTTCCTGTTCGGCTTGAAAGGTAAGCCTTCCATCGAATTCGCCGCGCTCTGCGTCTCAGCAGTCGCTGGAGCCGCATTTGCCGCGCCCCGGCTCGCGAGCAGCGGCTTGGGATACCGACGCGCCGCCAAGCTCATTGCAGATTATTTCGAGCAGGGGCTCGTCGGCACGTTGCCGATCGGAGGAACAACGCCAGCTGAGAAGGCCATGGAGCACGCCACGAAGGCGGTCAGCCGCCTCGAGTTTCTCCAACGCAAGCACGACAGCCTAACGACGCGAGACGGTATTACCGGCCTCTACAATCAGGCGTTCGTCATGGAACGGCTCCGCCTGGATTTCGAGCGCGGGAAGCGTTCGAACGACTCCTATGCGGTGCTCGTATTCCACCTCGACCAGCTCGGATTCGTTGCCAGCCACGGAGGCGAAGCCGATGCTGAGGCAGCACTCCGGCATGTCGCCAATAGCCTGAGGAAGCACATGGACACCTCCGACTGGCTCGGCAGATGGGATGGCGGCGAGTTTGTCGGCGTGCTGTGGGGGGCTGATGAGGCTGCTGCGAGAGACACGTGCTGCCGCTTGCAGGACTCGCTTGCCGACGACGGGCTCATGCGAGAGGGTCGCTCCTATTCCCTGTCGCTTAGCTCCGGAGTTCTCTTTCCGGGAAGAGACGAAACGTTCCCGCAGCTCGTGGAACGCATCCGCGCATGCCTCGTTACGGTTCGCGAGCGAGGACGAAACTCCCTGACCGTTATGTGAGCGAACGTCGCGCGAGCACCGGCGTCCGAGCGTAGAATCTTTCGAAGATGCCTGCTACCCTATTCGACAAGGTCTGGAACGCCCACATCGTGGAGGATCTTCCCGGGGGTGGCTCACTTCTGTACATCGACCGGCACCTCATTCACGAGGTCACCTCGCCGCAGGCATTCGATGGGCTGCGCGAGCATCACCGCGCGGTGCGAAGACCCGACCTCACATTCGCGACCGTCGATCACAACGTTCCCACCGACGGGCGTCCTATCGACGAATCGACACTAAGCGGCAAGCAGCTCGCCGCGCTGGCTCGGAACTGCCAGGAATTCAATATTCCGCTGTACGGCTACGGCGAAGCGATGCAGGGCATCGTGCACGTCATCGGCCCTCAGCTCGGCATCACGCTCCCAGGCACGACCATCGTTTGCGGGGATAGCCACACATCGACTCACGGAGCGCTGGGCGCCCTGGCGTTCGGCATTGGTACCAGCGAAGTCGAGCACGTGCTAGCCACGCAGACCCTGCGCACGAGCGGAAAGCCGAAATCGCTCGGCATCGAGATCTCCGGTGTTATCTCAGAAGGAGTGGCTGCAAAGGACGTCATCCTCGCCGTGATCCGCAAGCTTGGCGCCGGCGGTGGCGCCGGCTTTGTGGCCGAGTATTTCGGCAACACGGTCCGCGGCATGGATATGAGCGGACGGCTGACGATCTGCAACATGTCGATTGAGATGGGCGCGCGCGCAGGCATGATAGCCCCAGACGATGTGACGTTCAGCTACTTTGAGGCCGAAGACCGGCCGTACGCTCCGAAGGGCCACGCGATGGAGCAGCTCCGTGAGCGCTCGCAGTCCCTAAAGACCGACGACCCGTCCGCGTTCGACCGGCTGGAACAACTGGACGTATCCAGCCTTCAACCACAGGTCACTTGGGGCACGACGCCTGCCATGACCGTCGATATCACCGGCTCCGTGCCAGAGCCACGCGACGCCAGCGAGAGGCGCGCGCAAATGTACATGGGACTCGAGCCAGGCACTTCGATTCGGGACCTGGAAGTCGACACCGTGTTCATCGGCTCGTGCACAAATTCTCGAATCGAGGACCTTCGAGCCGCAGCGGGAGTGGTGCGGGGCCGAAAGGTTGCGAGCGGGGTGCGAGCCATGGTCGTGCCTGGGAGCGAGGCCGTCAAGAGGGCCGCGGAGCGCGAAGGTCTGCGCGAGATCTTTGTGGGAGCCGGTTTCGAATGGCATAACTCGGGCTGCTCGATGTGCCTCGGCATGAACGGCGACATTCTTCGGCCCACACAGCGGTCGGCGTCCACGTCGAACCGCCCGTATGAGGGCCGACAAGGTCCCGGGTCGCGAACCCACTTGGTGTCGCCCCTCACCGCGGCGGCAACAGCGCTATCGGGCCGATTCGCGGACCCGAGAGATGTTATCTGAGCACAGGGCCACGAGGCGTCCAACGTTGGCTCAACCTGTCCGGCTTGGGCGAAGCTGCCATGCCATAAGCTCGGGGTACACTCTTGAGCCTTAACGACCGAGAGATTTGACCCGCCATGAAGCGCACGTATCAGCCAAATAAGAGACATCAGCAGACGACGCACGGATTCCGCGTCCGGATGCGAACCACCAACGGCCGCAACGTCTTGAAGCGTCGCCGGGTCCGAGGGCGGTCAAGGCTGTCCTGGTAGGCGGGCTTGGCAAGAAGAGATTCGAAGCCGTCTTCAGCAGCGGCAAACGAGTGGGTGGCGCGCTCGGAAGGATCGTGTCCCTACCAGGCGAGGGCAGGGTCGGTTTCGCTACATCGAAGAAGATCGGAACCAAGCCACAACGAAATCGCGCGAAGCGAAGATATAGGGAAGCGGTGCGACTTCAGCCCCAAATGACGGAGCCTAATCTGGATATCGTCGTAATCATCAGTGAACAAGGTGCGAGAGCCCCTTTCGCGGTCCTGCAAGCGGAGCTAACGAGCCTTTTTGGTCAAGCAAAGCAGCGATGGGCAAAAGATTCGGAGTATTTATGATCCGGTGCTACCAGCGCGGTTTCGCTTGGATGCCCCCCACGTGTCGCTACACGCCAAGCTGTTCGCAGTACACCTTGGAAGCAGTGCAGAAATACGGACTGCTCAGGGGCAGTTGGATGGGAGCGCTCAGAATCCTTCGCTGCAACCCGTTTCATTCCGGAGGATATGACCCAGTCCCCTAAATTCGAACGATTTCATATCGAGCCGCCGATCCCGGCGCCCCTCGCCCGAACCCATGTCTAAGCCCGCTCCTTCAACGAAACAGAACTTCCTGCAGACGGCCCTGCTGTTCCTGACCATCTTTCTGGGCATGCGCCTGCTGATGCCGAACAATACGCAGCCGCCCGACTTGCGTACGGTCGATCAGCTCCACGCCCAGCTCCTCCAGCAGGACCTGACGCTCAAAGACCAGAGCATCATCGCAACGCGGACGGCATACGAGCGAAAGCTCGACGAGGATAAATCTCTCAGCAAAGCCGATCGGGACGCGAAAAAGGTCGAGGCTGCCGTCATCGTCGCGGACGTGCAGCTAAAGGCAGGCATCCGTTGGAATGACACCAGTCGGATCAGGGCTGCGTACGGCACGATCCTACCGATCCTGAAGAACGACTCGACACGGCCCATCTGGGACCAAACCATCCAGGTCGCCGACGCTACGCACGATCCGCGCTTTGGCTGGAACAGCTGGACGCCGCACAGTCTGTACGACCACGTCATCGATACGCTTAGCGCAAAGAACAAGACGGACCTCATCTGGGGCTTCATCCCGGGCGGATACCAGCTCATGGACTTTCTCGTGAAGGCCACGGGCGCGATCCCATCGTTCAGCTATGCGTTCGCAGCCTTCCTACTTGCCTTTCTGGTACGAGCCGCTGTATTCCCGCTCGCTCAAAAGCAGCTTATGGCGGCCAGGCAGGTTTCGCAGCTCGCGCCGCTGATGGCGGACATCAAGGCACAGTTCAAGGACAATCCCACCGAGCAGCAGCGCCGCACAATGGAGCTGTATCAGGAGTACGGCATCAACCCGTTCCAGGGATGCGCGCCGGCGTTCATCCAGATGCCGCTGTTTTTTACGGTCTACCAGTGCATGCTGCTGTATCAGTTCCAGTTCACCAAGGGCACATTCCTCTGGGTGAACCCGGCGACCAGTCGTGCTTCTGGTGGGTTCTTCGCCTCGAACCTGGGCCAGCTCGACGCGGTGCTGATCGTGATTTACGGCGTCACGATGATAACGACCACGCTGCTCACTCCGGTCACCGATTTTTCCCAAAAGAAGCAGCAGCGCCTAATCGGACTGGGATTCGCCGTCTTCGCCACGGTTTCGATGTTTACCGGCGTATTCCCTGTCGCCGGCGGCTTCGTGCTCTACTGGATCTTCACGAACATCCTGGCCACCGCGCAGTTGCTGCGCGCCTATCGGATGCCCTTACCTCCGCTCGTCAAGGTGAATACAAAAGCAGGTGGCGTACACGCTCAGGCGCCGCAGGGCAAGTGGATGAGCTTCATGACTCAAATGCAGAAGGCCGCCGAATCCGAGCAGCAGCGTCGGGAAACTGCAGGCTCTGCGACGAACGGAAAGCCGAAGATCTCGTCGAACGGCTCCACCTCTACCGGCGCTCCGGCAAAGCATAAGCCCAAGAAGCGCAAATAACCTAGAATCGCAACCAACCGAGTAAAGTGCAAAGAAGAATGCAGTCAGTCGAAGTTACAGCCAAAACCCTCCAGGACGCCACCAAGGCGGCCGCCGACAAGCTCGGCGTGACCCCGGATTCCGTCAAAGTGTCCGTCCTAGAAGAGACGAAAGGGCTCTTCGGCAAGAGCACAGTTCGCGTTCGGGCCGAGCTTGTGGAGGCCGCCCCGGAAGCGCCAGAACCAGCACCAAAGAAGGCGCGCGCCGCCAAGGGCCCATCGAAGGCGATGAAAGCCATCGACGAGGCCATGAATGAGCCCCCGCCTGCACCGGTAGCCAAAGCTGCCGCTAAGGCGACCAAGGCGGCGGTAAAGACGGAGCCAGCCGCAGAGCCCGATCAAGACGCTGTCGAGGCAACCCAGCAGGACGCAGACCGGCTTACCGAGCTCGTACGAGAAGTAACGTCTACCGCGGGGCTGCAAATCACCGCCCACTCGACGTCCATCAGCGGCAGGTACGTCAGCGTGCAACTCGACGGGAAGGATGTCGCGCACCTCGTCGGCAAGCACGGCGAAGTTCTGAACGCCCTCCAATACTTGATCAATATCATGGCTGGACGGCGGTTCGGCAACGGCGTCCGAGTCACCCTCGATGGCAACGACTTCAGGAAGCGCCGAGAGGATCAGCTTACGCAGCTCGCGCAGAACATCGCCGATCAGGTGAGGAAGCGTCAGGAAGAGGCAGTTCTCGATGCCCTGCCCGCCTTCGAGCGACGCATCGTTCATAAGGCCCTTTCGGACCTCGGCGGCATTACCACGTACAGCGAAGGCGAAGAGCCGAATCGGCGCGTGGTCATCGCTCCGGCAGAAGTCTAGATCTGCGAGGTCACAGCCCGCGCCAGTGGCGCGCCGTTGCGTCTATTATGATTGCAACGCCTATGGAACTCGGTTCGCTCAAGCTTGCGCTCATGGCCGCGGTTGTCGCGGGCTCGGCCATCTACAGCGAGTTCCTCACGACGCCGGCGCCGGAGAAGGGCGCCGTCCACGTCACCTACTGGGAAAAGTGGACCGAATTCGAAGGCGACGCCATGCGCGCCGTTGTAGACGAATTCAATCGAGAGCACCCGAACATCCACGTCGACCTTCTCACGATCAGCAACATCCAAGACAAGACTCTGATGGCCGTCGCTGGGGGTGTCCCGCCCGACGTCGCAGGTCTGTTCGGTCCCGATGTCGCTCAATATGCCGACGACAATGCCGTGCTCATCTTGGACGACTACTGCAAGAAGGCAGGCATCAAGCCCGACGACTACATTCGGCCGTTCTGGGATATGAGCTTCTACAGGGGCCACGTGTACGCGTTGCCCAGCGCACCGGCATCCACCGCCCTTCACTACAACAAGACATTGATGCAGGAGTCCGGTCTCGATCCGAACAAGCCGCCGAAAACGATCGAAGAGCTGGACTCCATGTCCGATAGGATCACCAAGTTCGGGCCTAATCACAGCCTCCTGAGGGCAGGCTTCATGCCGGCCGAGCCCGGCTGGTGGAATTGGGCATGGGGCTACAACTTCGGAGGAAGGCTCTGGGATGGCAAAGACAAAATCACCGCCCTTTCTCCGGAAAACATTCGAGCGTTCACCTGGATCCAGCATTTCGCCAAGATCTACGGCAGTCAGGCGCTGCAAACGTTCAGAAGCGGCTTCGGTAACTTCTCGTCGCCCCAGAACGCATTTCTCGATGGCAAAGTCGCGATGGAGCAACAGGGCGTCTGGATGTACAACTTCATCAGCAAGTACGCGCCAGGGCTCAAATGGGGCGCCGTGCCCTTCCCCTACCCGGCGGATAGGCCCGACCTGAAGGACATGACCTACGCGGACGAGGACATCCTCGTCATTCCGCGCGGTGCAAAGCATCCGAACGAAGCGTTCGAGTTCATCAAGTTCGTCGAGTCGCAAAAGGGCATGGAGCTGCTTTGCATGGGCCAGCGCAAGAACTCGCCGCTCAAAAAGGTCAGCCCGGAATTCTACGCAAAGCACCCGAACCCGTTCATCCGTCTGTTCACCGATCTTCCGAAGGGTAAGAACACGGTCGAGCCGCCAAAGCTCGGCATCTGGCCCGAATACCAGGACGCTCTGAACAACGCCTTCGATGAGGTCAACCTGCTGAAGTCGACGCCGGCCGAAGCGCTGAAAGAAGTGCAAGACCGTATGCAGCCGGAGCTCGACGAATACCTGCTCAGGCTGCGTGCTCGAGGGGTGATCAAGTGAGCTCGCCACGAAAGTCGGAGTCGCGGGCAGGGCTGTTGTTTGCGTCGCCGTGGTTTCTCGGTTTCTTGGTGTTCCTGGCCTATCCGCTGCTCGCGTCGATCTACTACAGCTTCTGCGACTACTCTGTGCTCAAAGCGCCAGTGTGGGTCGGCCTTTCGAACTACCGCGAGCTCTGGCGTGACGACGTCTTCTGGATCACGCTCAAGAACACCGGCGTCTACGCGCTTTTCGCCCTGCCCCTTGGAGTGGTCGTTTCGCTTGCGCTGGCGCTGATGCTAAATGCGAAGGTAAGGGGCCTCGCGTTCTACCGAACAGCCATCTATATCCCGTCCCTCGTTCCCCTCGTCTCCCTGGCTGTGCTCTGGCTCTGGATGTTCAACGGCGAGTACGGACTGGTCAACGTCGGCCTCAAGCATCTCGGTCTTGGCTCCCCTCCCTGGCTGAGCGACCCGGCATGGTCCAAGCCGGCGCTCGTTGTCATGAGCCTTTGGGGACTCGGCAACGCCGTAGTGATATACCTAGCAGGCCTACAAGACGTCCCACAGGAAATGCTCGAAGCTGCCGAGCTCGACGGCGCTCGCTCATGGGACAAAACGCGGCATGTGACGCTACCCATGATCTCGCCCGTGATCCTGTTCAACGTCATCATGGGCATCATCGGCACCCTGCAGATCTTCACCGTGCCCTACGTTATGTTTCCGGGTGGCGTCCCTGCCCGCTCGACCTACTTCTACGCGATGTACCTGTTCGACAACGCTTTCAGGTTTCACAAGATGGGCTACGCCTGCGCCATGGGCTGGATCATGTTCCTGATAATCTTCGTGCTTACGATGGTCTCGCTCAGGGCGTCCGAAAAGAGCGTCCACTACGGAGGCAGCTAGTGGCCAAAGCGGAAATCCGAGACGTTGATCCCCTGACGGATGCAGGAGCCAACCGGCCGACGCGAGCGCGCCAGAAAACTTCCAAAGGCAAACAGGGAGTGGCTTCCAAGGCCCTCATCCATCTGGTTCTGCTGGTCACGTCCCTGATCTTCCTCACACCGCTCGCGTGGATGATCTCCACTTCCCTGAAGCCCATCGAGGAAACGATGAAGCAGCCGCCGGTGTGGATCCCGTCGCACATCTTCTGGGGCAACTATTGGGACGCGATCACATACGGCAGCGCGACGCTCGGCTATATTCCCTTCCTCGTCTATGCCCGCAACACGCTGATCGTATGCATCCTCGTGGTGGCGGGCACGGTCGCATCCAATTCGCTGGTCGCCTACTCGTTCGCAAGGCTCCGATGGCCCGGGCGCGATATCGCCTTCGCAGCGACCCTCGCCACGATGATGGTTCCCTTCCCCGTGGTCATGGTTCCCATTTTCGGCCTGTTCCGAGACCTCGGCTGGATCGGGACCTATCGACCGCTATGGGTGCCTGCCTGGTTCGGCGGCGCGTTCAGCATCTTTCTGCTCCGCCAGTTCTTCCGCACTATTCCCTTCGAGCTCAGCGAAGCCGCGAAGTTGGACGGCTGCTCGGAGTGGCGCATCTTCAAAGACGTCATCCTCCCGTTGAGCAAGCCGGCGCTCGCGGTGGTGGCTCTGTTCAGTTTTCTGGCAACCTGGAACGACTTCTTGGGACCGCTCATCTACCTGCTCGATCAGAAAACATTCACCCTCTCGCTAGGGCTGCAGTTCTACCAAAGCCAGCATGGCGGTACACAATGGAACCTGCTCATGGCAGCGTCCACGATTGTGATAGCACCGATCATCGTGCTGTTCTTCTTCACGCAGCGCGTGTTCATTCAGGGCATTGCCCTTACTGGTCTGAAGGGCTGATAAGTTCAGAAAACTTCTCACGCAACTTCTGAAGTTCGGTAAGATTCTTAACGGAAAGCTTGCTCAGAAGTTCCTCGCCATGGTCGGTGAGAAATACGCGGACCATGCGCCGGTCTTCCGGCGAAGGTTCTCGTCGAACTAAGTCGGCCTTGACGCATCGGTCGACGAGTTCGACAAGCGTATTGTGCCGGAGTTGCATTGCGGTGGCAAGCTCGACGATTGAAGCCCAGTCCTTCTTGGCCTGGCCTTTGATGACGAGCAGCACCTGGTGTTGCTGAGGGGTAATACCCACGCTTCGAGCGCCTTGCTCGCTAAATCGAAGGAATAGTCTGAGTTCCTTGCGGAACGCAGAGAGAGCCGTATAATCGCTTTTAGAGAGTCGGGGCATTGAAGTGTTGTGTCGCTAAAAGATACAATAGAGGAGTCTTGGGCCGCGTCGCCAAGACGTAAATAATGCCCAAAACCCAGGATAACGAATATCGACCAGATCCGGCTAGGGCGAGCACGACCGAAGGCTTGCCTATCGCGCCCGACCTAGAACCAACGCTTGAAGCGAACCGGGTGCCGCAGGAGCCGAGCCTCGTCGACCGACGCGTGGTTCTCATAAGCGCTCTTTCGATGCTGGTTGCCGTCGGCGCGGCGCTTGTTGCCAAGGCTTTGGTCGCGCTAATCGGCTTCGTAACTAATTTAGCATTTTTTGGGCAACTGTCATCTCAGTTCGTATCGCCGGCCGACAACAAGATAGGTCTCTGGGTACTTCTCGTTCCGACGGTCGGTGGCTTGCTGGTAGGCCTTATGGCCCGCTACGGCTCCCAGGCCATCCGCGGGCACGGCATTCCCGAAGCAATGGAGCAGATCCTCACGAACCAGAGCCGGATCCCGCCCAGGATCACGTTTCTGAAGCCGATCTCGTCCGCCATCGCCATCGGCACAGGCGGGCCCTTCGGAGCCGAGGGACCGATCATCGCCACCGGCGGAGCACTCGGCTCGCTTGTGGGCCAATTGCTCCGCACCACCGCTTCCGAGCGTAAGGCACTCCTGGCAGCTGGTGCAGCCGCGGGTATGACCGCCATCTTCGGCTCACCGGTTTCGGCCGTTATCCTCGCCGTAGAGCTGCTTCTGTTCGAGCTTCGGCCCCGCACGATCATCCCCGTTGCCCTAGCATGCGCCGTGGCCGACGCCGTGCGCCACGTCATCATCTCCTCGGGTCCGGTCTTCCCCATGCCGCACGCTGTGCCCCCGGGCCTCGGCGCACTCGCCTGCTACGTGGTCATCGGTGCTCTTATAGGCATCGTCGCGGTCGTTGTCACCAAGCTCGTATATCTCGTAGAAGATGGATTCGAAAAGCTGCCCGTGCACTGGATGTGGTGGCCCGCTATCGGCGGGTTGTTCGTTGGCATCGTCGGCTATTTCGCTCCTCGCACGCTCGGCGTCGGATACGACAATATTGATTCCTTTCTCACAGGCAAGCTGCTTGGAGTAGGGTTGCTTTGGCTGGCCCTAGCCAAGCTGGCTTCGTGGTCGCTATCTCTCGGAAGCGGAACTTCAGGCGGCACCCTCGCTCCGCTGTTCACGATCGGAGGCGGGCTCGGCGGAGTTCTCGGCGGCGTGGCTGCGGCTATGCTGCCCTCACTGGGAATCGATCCCCGAATCGCCGGGTTGGTCGGCATGGCCGCCATATTCGCCGGGGCCAGCAGGGCGCTACTTGCGAGCGTCGTGTTCGCGTTCGAAACCACTCTTCAGCCGCTCGGTCTACTGCCGCTCCTCGGAGGTTGCACAGCGGCTTTTCTCGTGTCCTGCCTGCTGATGCGGAACACGATCATGACCGAGAAAATCGTCCGGCGCGGGATCAGAGTTCCGAGCGAATACCAGGCCGACTACCTCGCCCAGATCGAAGTCGGAGCAGTTGCGCTCAAACCTGTGGTTTGTCTGCTGGCGTCGGACACCCTAGAGCATGTGCTCGCATGGCTCGCCGAACGGTCCAGCGAATCGCACCACCAGGGCTATCCGGTAATCGACGATCGCGATCGCCTCATCGGCGTTCTCACCCGTCGCGATCTCTTCGATCCGGACCTGCCTCCATCGGCAACCGTCCGATCGATCATCCATCGCCCGCCCGCAGTCGTCTTTACGCACCAATCTCTGCGTGATGCGGCCGATCATATGGTGCATGAATCCGTAGGAAGGTTGCCGGTGGTCTCACGCGACGAGCCGTCCAAAGTGCTCGGCATCATCACGCGCAGCGACCTACTCGTGGCACACAAACCACGGCTGAGAGACTCCCAGGAGGCGCTCAGAAACATCCGGATTCGCCGCCTGCCCACGCGCCACTCTGGTTAGCTCAGCAGAACAGTGGCGATGTCGTTCGCCGACAGGCCGAAGGTCACGACGCCATTCTCTAGGAGCGCCTCGCCTTCGATGGGTTGTTCGAGGAGGTCTACTCTCCGAGCACTGGAAATCCCGCCCAAGAGCTCGGGAGCGAGGGTTACTCGAGCAGTGACGTCGTCGCCATTCATCTCCACCAGCCGCACGATGAGGCCCGCCCCATCCTCGCGAGGCTTCAGGGAAGTGAGAACTACGCTGTCGGGCTCCACGCTCAAGAACGACGCGCTCGCCGGTCGGGAGCCGCGCTGCACGGACGCCGGGAGCACCATCAGAGGATGATTTCGCTCCGCTCCCAGCCGCGCGAGTTCAGCCGGCGAGGGATCCTTCTCGTGCAGTACAACCGAGAATCGCACTGTTTGCTTCCCGACTTCCGGGGCGTGGTCCGGATCGAAGCTCGACCGGACCACTCGCATCCGAAGCTTGCCGCCCTGGTGCGAGAAGCCATACTTCGAGTCCTGCGTCACCGTCATCCCTTTTCCGCCAGGACCCCGCAAATGCGCAAACCGAAGGGTAGGCACGTCACCCGGCGCTCCCTCCCGCTGCACCGACCCGAAAGGCGTTTCGTAGATCGCCTCGGCGTTTCCCAAGCCGGATTCGAAACTCACGACGAGCCCAGGAATTCCCCGCTGCTGCGTTCCGATTTCTCTCCAATCGATCTCTGCTTCAAAGTCGATCCTTGGCGCGAGACCGTGAAAAGTCGTCGTGAGCTTGACCTTGCTCTCCGAGTCGGGAATGGACAAATCCTGCACGGTCTGCACGGCGAACTGGTTGCCGACTGCGGTGTTGCGACCTTCGTCCCTTGCCACTCCGCGTAGGCCGAAGCTCGTCGTCCGAAGCGGCACCGAGCTCGTCTCACCGCCCAGAACCCAAGCAGTCATTCCCCGCGGCTGCTCCGTGACGTAATCCCATTCTCCCAAGATGCCGATTCCAACCTTGGCTTCCGGAGAGTAACGATTGAGCGCAGCTTTCAGAAAGGGTGTCTCGATCTCGGTGTCCGAATGCACTCGGACCTGCGGAGCAGAGCCCGAATCCGGAGCGCCCTCGCAGATCACATAAGTCTTGTAGCCGAGAGGCGGCACATCGATGGCCGGAAACAAAATGGAGGTCTTATCGTGCCCCCAGTCCGCCTTTCGGTAAGGGCTGTGATAGGTCATGAGCGTGGGTTGCGCCTTGCCATCAGGGCCCACGGCCACCAGCCTCACCGGATCGAGCACGTCGTCGTAAAGGTGAGCTTCGACAAGCTCCGAACGCCGCCATGCGCACGGGTTGAACACCACGACCGGATAGAACCTCCGGCCCGCGCCGCTCGCTTCGGAAAACCCGGACATGCCTGCGCCGAGCCCCGCGCCCGCTTCGAACGGCGCGTCCTCCCCAAGGCGATTCGCCTCATCTCTAGCCTCCGGGTTGTCCGGCAGGATCGATAGCGTGTCGACTTCGGCAACGATCCTCTGGGCAGCCATCCGCTTCGCGGCGCCCGTGATCGCTGCGGTTTCCTGAAACAGTCCCATCGCGTGCTCTCGCGTGGCTGCCACGCCCGAGCCAGGCAGGATGTCGTGAAACTGATTGAATAGAACGTTGATCCACGCCTTTCGCAGCTTCTCACGCTGGTCTGGAAAGTTGGGATCCAGTGCGCGCGCGATTACACTCAGCTGTTCGGCCTCCACGCAGTAATTCTCACCAAAACGGTTCGCCCGCTTGATTGCGCTTTGCGACGTGTAGCAGCCCGTGAACTCGAAGTTCAGCTCATGATCGATCTCGGGAAGCACGATTCCGCGGGCGTCGATCTCTGCGGCGATCTTTCGGAAATACCGGGTCGCGGTGCTGAAAACTACTTTTGGGAACACCGGGTATTCGCGTGCAGCCAAGAACCACTCGATCTCATCCCTTGTGGGACCGCCGCCGTGGTTCCCAACGCCGTACACGTTCAGCCAGTCTCTCAGCCCGGTCTCGCGACAAAAGCGCACGAGCGGCAGCGCGAAATTCTCGCCGATATTGACGTAGCTGTTGTACCAAGTGGTCTCGCGATTCACCAACAGCCTGGCGCCGTTGGGTCCCTTCCACCAGAAGAGCGCGGGTCTGGCATCGCCAACCCGAGAATGATCGAATCCGCCGCCGGTGCGGCACGAGTAGTAGTACTTCACGCCTCCCAGGGCATCGATACCCGGGATGGTATTCGCATGGCCGAAGGTGTCTGGCTCCCAATCGAGTTCTACGTCCTCGGCTTCCAACCCGAACTTGTCTTTGAAATACCGCCTCGTGTAAAGCAGATGCCGCGCGAGCGATTCCCCTGAAGCGAGGTTCTTGTCCCCCTCGACCCAATGCACGGCAGCGACTTCCCACCGCCCTTCGCGGACGCGCGCTCGGATCTGCTCGAACATCTCCGGGTACAGCTCCTCGACGAGCGCATACACACTCGCTTGGCTCTGCGAGTATGTGAGCTCAGGATAGCGGTCCATGAGTCCCAGCACCG
The DNA here is from genome assembly GCA_025934835.1 of Fimbriimonadaceae bacterium. GTDB lineage: Bacteria > Armatimonadota > Fimbriimonadia > Fimbriimonadales > Fimbriimonadaceae > Fimbriimonas. Next base: position 10,901 of record JAICWL010000005.1, on the reverse strand, counting down.
AGGCGAACGTGTCATGCGTCGTGGCAGCGGTCTCGGGCCAGCTCCACATCCAGTTCATATCGATGTGGCCATGCCCGACGCAGTGGACGGTGTGCTCCTTGGCGAGCTTTCCTACTGGTGCGAGCTCGGATTCGATCTCCGCGACCCAAGCCGAAAGGTCCCCTTCCGGAGTTCGCCCGTAAACCGCCTCGGCTCGCTTGAACGCGCCCTCCAGCTCGCTCCCGGCGGCAAGCTCCCGCGCGAACTCCACCTGAACCCGGGCGCGTCTGAGCTGCGCTTCGATTCGCTCGGCAGGCTCGCGGGCGAGGCGTCGTAGGTGGCGGGTTGAGGCGTTCGGGTCCATGGGTCAACCAGATCATAGCCGCCCAGATAGCGCCTGCTATTCGAGAACGGCGCCGAATTTGCGAGTTCTGCGCTGATACGCCGCGACCGCTTCGAGGAGGTGCGCCGGCTTGAATTCGGGCCAGGGCACCTCGGTCACGAATAGCTCGCAATAGGCCGCCTGCCAGATCAGGAAATTGCTCCAGCGCATCTCCCCAGCCGTACGGATCATTAAGTCGGGCTCCGGATGTTCGGGGTTGTACATGTGAGCCGAGATGGTCTCCTCGGTGATCGTTTCGGGGGCTGCGCCCTCGGCCACGATCTCCCGCACGGCATCCACGATCTCCGCGCGACCGCCATAATTCACTGCGAGCGTAAATGTGATCCCCTGATTGCGGCTGGTTGTCTCGACCCCATGCTCGAGAGCGCTCCGAAGACCTTCGGGAACTCCGTCGAGCCTGCCGGCGGTCCGCACGCGTACGCCGTTTTGGTGCATCGATCGAAGCTCGTCCCGGGCGGCCTGCTCGATCAGCTTCATGAGCCCGCTAACTTCGTCGGTGGGCCGACGCCAATTCTCAGCCGAGAAAGCGTAGACGGTCAGGTATCCGATCCCCAACTCGCTCGCAGCGAGTAAAGCTCCCCGCAACGTCTTGTACCCTTCCCGGTGGCCGAGCAGCCTGCCGATGCCCTTCCCCTTCGCCCAGCGACCGTTGCCATCCATGATGATGGCAACGTGCTTAGGAAGGCGCGTGAGGTCGATTCCCAACGCCAAGGCAGCAGCGGCCGTCTTATTCGCGGCCTGTGGTTGTTCGACTGGCATCTTACGGGTGTGGTTTTCGGAGCAACCCGGCGAAGCCGATTTGAGTTCCCGCACGGGTCGGACGCGGCCCGTCAAACCTGCATTAGCTCGGCTTCCTTCTGCTTGCCGAGTTCGTCGGCCTGATGGACGTTGCTATCCGTCAGTTTTTGAATACGCCCCTCCTGGGCCTTCAAATCATCTTCTGAAATCTCCTTCTTCTTCTCCAAAGCCTTCAAATGCTCGATGGCGTCCCGCCGCACGTTGCGAATCGAGATGCGTCCCTGCTCGGTCCTGGCGTGGACCTGCTTGGCGAGATCTTTACGTCGCTCTTCCGTCATCGATGGGAAAGTTAGGCGGATGCCGGTACCGTCGTTCACCGGGTTGATGCCCAGGTCGCTCTTCATGATCGCCTTCTCTATGGAACCGGTCAGGCTCTTGTCGTACGGCTGGATGAGTAGCTGGCGCGGCTCAGGAACGCTGACATTCGCCACCTGGTTCACCGGCGTCTCCACGCCGTAATAATCCACGTGCACGCGGTCCAGCACGGCGGGAGAAGCCCGCCCGGTGCGATAGGAAGAGAAGTCATGGGCCATCGCGTCGAGCGCCGCCTTCATACGGTGCTCGGCATCCTTGTAAATTTGTTCGACTGACATTTAATCGCCTCCTACCAGCGTTCCAGTTCGCCCGCCGGCCACAGCGTCCAGCAGTGCGCCAGGCTGGTTGAAATCTAGCACGATGATCGGCAACTCATGCTCCCGGCACATCGTGAAGGCTGTCTGATCCATCACTCCGAGTTGCTCCTCGATCGCGACCTGAAAGCTAACTTTTTCGTACCTCACCGCGTCTGTGTGCTTCTTCGGGTCTTTGTCGTACACCCCGTCGACCTTGGTCGCCTTCACAAGCACCTCGGCCTCTATTTCGAGCGCCCGAAGTACTGCAGCCGTGTCGGTAGTGAAATACGGATTACCGGTGCCTGCGGCAAACACCACGACGCGGCCCTTTTCCAAGTGCCGCATGGCCCTCCGCCGTATGAACGGCTCAGCGACCTGCGTGACGTGGATCGCGCTTTGCACGCGCACGGTTACGCCGTGGCTCTCCAGCGCGGATTGCAAAGCGAGAGCGTTCATGAGCGTCCCCAACATCCCCATCTGATCGGCTACAGTCCGATCGATTTCGCCTTGAGATGAGAACGTGTCTCCCCGGAAGAAGTTGCCACCCCCGACGACGACTGCAACTTCGACATTCGTCGCGCACACCTGCCCGATCTCGGATGCGATGTACTTGAGAGTTGCGGCATCGAGCCCCGAGCTCTGGCGACCAGAGAGCGCCTCGCCGCTTAATTTGATGAGGACTCTTTTGTAGCGCCGCCTGCTCAATGCGTTCTCGCCCCTTGATTGCAATAAACGCCCGCGAGGAGTGCGAGCGTCGGCCAAGAGTGTACCTACCGTTCCATGGCTGGTTGTGGGGCGCCCGCGCCGCTCGTCACCGGCTGCTTTGCGGCCACTAAGCCAAGAATCTGGTGAGCGTGCTCGGCGGGGTATCACCCAGCCAAGATCGCCAGTTCCCACCGACCTCGCCCATACAAAGCTCGACGAGGGTCCCGAACCGCCATCTGCAAGACCGACCAGTCCAGCCCTCCCTTTCGGCCAAGCCGTAAAGCGAGTGGGCGAGGTTCTCCAGCAGACACCGGCCGATCATTCCTTCGCTCGTGTCACCGTACTCCGCAAGTGCCATTGGGAGCAATGAAGCCGGGAAGTATGCGAAGTCCACGGCGGAGTCACCCCATCCGGCATCTCCCCAGTCGATGATGCCGGTGAGCCGGCCCCGCTCGGACATTACGTTTTGGTCGTGAAGGTCCTGGTGCACAAACCTATGCTCGCCGGATGGAGCTCCCATCAATCGCACGGCGAGACTCCGCACCCAAGCCTCTTCGGCAGCCGAAAACACGCCGGTTGCGCGCTCGAGCATCGCTTCGGGGTCTGCCTTCTCGTAAAGGTCGAATGCTTCGGCGGTTTCATCGATGCCAGCGATCCGCTCATGCCATTTCCGAGCTTCCCCGGCTAGCTCGATCCAGGGGCCTGGACTCGAATCCATCCCTACGGGTTCGCCCGGTACGCGCTCCAAGATCGTATACGGCCCGGGCCAGCATCGGCCGCTGAAATCCGACGCGATCAGCTTGGGACTCAGTGCGCCCGACGCGCAAACGTACGGCGCAGCCGCTACCTCCGTCCGGACGTCGCATTCATACTCCCAATCTCGCAGGAAGCGAATGCAAAAGTTGCCAACCAAGCGAACATGGTTGGCGACTCCGAGCCCCCTCGGCAGGCTGATCCTTCCCTCGCTCGGCAGCCGGTGCGCTGCCAGAGCTTCACGAACGACGTGGTCGCTCGGCGGAGCCAACTCGCCTCGAGCCGGGCTCCGGGACGTCACACGCTACTCGCCCTGGCCCACGGCCAGGTAAGCGAACTCGACCACTTTGGCGTCTTTCGCCTCTTCGCCCAGAAACTGCGAGACGCTCTTGTTCGGATCCTTGTAGTACGGCTGCTCCAGCAGCACAGCGCGCTTGACGTACTCCTTGTTCACGCGGCCGGTAGCGATGTTGCGCGCGATATTCTCAGGTTTCCCCTCGTTCATAGCGCGCTGGGTCTCGACCTCGATCTCCTGAGCGATCTTCTCCTGAGGCAGTTGCTCCTTGCTCACGACCTCCGGCGGAAACGCCACAGCCTGGATCGCGAGCTGCCGCGCAGCGTCCCCAGCATAAGGATCGGTGGCAACCGCGGCGCCCTTGGACCGGTCGTGGTGCACGTACGTCGTGATCGGATTCGGGCTTCTCAGCTGCACGTTTCGAGAGATGCGAATGTTCTCGCGCATCTTCCCCACAGCTTCGTTGATCGGACCCTGAACATCCGCAGGATCGAACGACTCACTGTCACGAACTGCCTCGGCGATGTGCTGGGCGAGTTCGATGAAGTCCTCGGTGCGGGCCACGAAGTCGGTCTCCGATTCGAGCACGACGCCGCCGACGGTCTTGCCATTATCCTTCGAGGCGAAGGCGACCACGCCAGCGCCGGTCGACCGGCCGCTTCGCTTTGCCGCCGCGACCTTGCCCTTCTCACGCAACACGTTCTTCGCCTTTTCCAAGTCGCCGTCAGCTTCTTCGAGCGCCGACTTGCAATCCATGATTGGGGCGTCCGTCTCGTCTCGAAGCTTCTTGACGTCCGCTGCCGTATAACCTGCCATTCGTTATTTCTCCTCTTCTTCGTCGGCGCCGAATGCCTTGAGCAGCTCGGCGTCGATCGGCGCGGCATAATCGAGCGCGCTTTCGGCTTCATCGACCGGCTGCTCTTCGCCTGTCGGTGTGACGACCCCCTCGGTGAGGGCCTCGCTCAATGGCCGAGCCTCCAAAATGGCGTCGCTTATCTTCTGGGTGACGAGTCGGATCGCGCGGATCGCGTCGTCGTTGCCGGGGATTACGACATCCGCCATGTCCGGGTCGCAGTTCGTGTCCACGATTGCGACGATCGGGATGTTGAGCTTTTTGGCTTCCTTCACGGCGATCGATTCCTTGTTTAAATCGACCACGAACATGCATGTTGGTGGCTGGCTCATGTTCTGAATGCCGCCGAGGAACCGATTCAGCTCGTTGCGCTCTTCGCGCCGCTTGATCGCTTCCTTCTTGGGCAGTCGCTCGAAGTACCCCTCTTGGTCCATACGGTCCAGCTCCTTCAGTCGCTGGACGCGGCCCTGGATGGTCTTCCAGTTTGTGAGAGTGCCACCCAGCCACCGTTCGCTGATGAAGTACTGGCCCGATCTCTCGGCAGCCTCTTTCACAGCGGCCTGAGCCTGCTTCTTAGTGCCGACGAAAAGCACCGTGCCGCCATCCTCGACAAGCTTCTTGATATATTCGAGAGCGTCCTCGAACAGCTTGATCGTCTGATGCAGATCGATGATGTAGATGCCGTTCCGAGCGCCATAGATATAGCGCTTCATCTTCGGATTCCAGCGTCTTGTTTGGTGCCCAAAATGGACACCGGATTCCAACAGCTCCTTCATGCTGAGCTGGGGCATATCGTAACCTCCAGGTTGTTCCTCCGGGTCGGTTGGATTTTGCGCAACACCCTCGATTTCGAGGGACCTGGCCGCGCAGCCGAGCCCGTGTGTATTGGAAAACGAACGGTCAGTATACCTGCTCAGGCCTCGCCGAGAGGTCCCACGCTGATCTGGTAGAGCCCCGGTCGGTAGGGCTGAGGAAGCTGGAACAGCCCCTCGTTCAGAAGCGCCCACTGCCACTCGGGAATCATTTCGAGAAGCCGCCGGATCTCAGCCTCGTCCGTGGTGGCGCATTGTGCCACGATCGGATTGAAGCTGTCCCATTTATAGCCCGCCGCGCTGCCGTAATACAGCGACACCGTCGGCATGTTGTATCCCGTCTCGAACCCGCTCGCCCCGAGCCGGTCCAGCGGCTGCTCCAAAATCCTGATCACCGGGAAGAAATACTCGCCGCTGGTCGAAAGGTCCGCGAAGGCCGCCACGAGATACGGGTCGGTCGCGATCACCTTGGCGGCGTTCACGTCTCCACGCTGGAAGTGCCGCTTGATCCAGTGGAAACGCGTGAGGTACGGCATCAAGAGGAGAACCCACAGCCCCGCGAAAGTCCAAAGCTGCGCCGCCAGTGAGAGCACGCACATGGTGGCGGGCAGCATGAGCCGCTTCTTCAGCCAAGGGAAGCAGCGCAAATATAGCGGCCACTGCACTCGCAGGTTCGCTTGATGGGAAGCCGTAGCTTGAACTCGATGCTGCTTTCGCGCGAAAATCAATGTTCCCTTTCTATAAACGTCCTTCGGCGGCAAGCGATTTCCGGACGCTGGGACCGTTTCATGCTAAATTGCCTGAAAACAAGCCCATGACACTCACAGTACCCTTTGACGAATTCCCTCTCGCCATGCGCAAGGTGATCGGGCACAAGCAAGTATTCGTTTCCGGAGGCGGGCGCGAAGTCACCGTGAGCGCGATGTGCGTGGACAAGAATGTTGGGCTCGTCAGCCGCACCGAAGGAGCCGTGGACGAAGTCATGGCCAAGCTCCGCGAAGCCCATTTGGAGCCTTCGCATGGATTCTGGGACTGCGCATCCGCGGATGGCGGCCCGGGAGCCGACGTCTTCGTAGCGGCGGTTGCCTACGCAGCCGAGCACCGCAAGCCGGGGCTCTGGGTCGACGTCTATCCCACCAGGCCCTCGCAGACGCAGGTGCTCCGCGCCCTGTTCGAGGAGTTCGACGCGAACGGAGAGATCGAGCATTTGGACTTCGAAGAGTTCGTGCGCCTGGCCGACGCCAACGTGGTTATCCTCGGCCCCGCGGAGCTGCAGCGGTACGCTGGTGACAAGCGGCCAGCAGAGGTTGCCGGTCCGAACTAACCGAGCATGTCCGACTACTCCATCGCCAAAGACCGATACGCCGAGCTCGGCGTCGACACGGATCGCGCCATCGCGCGCGCTGCCAAGTACCCGATATCGATTCATTGCTGGCAGGCCGACGACGTCGCCGGGTTTGAGCCCAGCCTCGGCGCAGGCGGAGACTCCGGGATCATGGCGACTGGAAGCTTCCCGGGCCGAGCGCGAAACGGAGACGAGCTCCGCAGCGACATGCAGCAGGTGCTGAGGCTGGTTCCCGGAGCGCACCGCCTGAACCTCCACGCGATCTACGCTGAGCCGATGGGAAAGCCAAAGCCCCGAGACGAGGTCGACCTGGAACAGTTTTCCCGCTGGATCGACTGGGCAAAAGAATGCGGCTTGGGGCTCGACTTCAACCCGACCTATTTCGCGCACCCCATGGCGAGCAGCGGGGCCACGCTCTCCAGCGCCGACGAGAATGTGCGCCGATTCTGGATTCGGCATGGCATCGCGAGCAGGCGAATAGCAGCCGGCATAGCCAAAGAGCTCGGCAGCCCGTGCGTGAACAACCACTGGATTCCGGATGGCGCGAAAGACTCGCCGGCGGATCGATGGAGCCCGCGCGCAAGGCTCAGAAGCTCCTACGACGAGATCCTAGCCGAAAGCCTCCCGGGGTGCATCGATTCGATCGAGAGCAAGCTGTTCGGCTTGGGCAGTGAGGATTACGTCGTCGGCTCCTACGAGTTCTGCGCATCCTACACCCAGGCAAACGGAGTGCTGCTCTGCTTGGATATGGGGCACTTCCACCCGACCGAAAGCGTGGCCGACAAGCTCTCCGGCTTGATGCAGTTTCGCGAAGGGCTGCTGCTCCATGCGAGCCGCCCGATGCGTTGGGACAGCGACCACGTCGTGCTCTTCGACGACGTGCTCCGAAGCGTCTTTCTCGAGCTGGCCCGCGGCAAAGCCATCGACCGTGCAACCGTGGCTCTCGACTTCTTCGATGCGAGCATCAACCGAATCGCCGCGTACGTCATCGGCATCCGGGCCACGCGCAAAGCCATGCTCTACGCGTTGCTGGACCCTTCGGACGAGCTCCGCCGCCTGGAGCGCGAAGGAAAGCTCGGCGAGAAGCTCGCCCTGATGGAAGAAGCCAAGACTTTGCCGTTCGGCTTTGTGTGGGAGGAGCTGTGCCGCCGCGCGAATGTGCCTGCCGTGGGCTGGATGGCCGGCGTCGATGAGTATTCGAAGAGCGTGCTGGCGAACCGGAACTAGCTGTATGATTCGAACCTCCAGAATCCGCGTGGCGACGAACGGGCAGGACGACATGGTGGACCTGACCCCCAAGATAGAGCAGGTCCTCCGGTCGGAGGGCGTGAGCGAGGCGCTGATGACGGCCTTCGTCGTGGGATCGACCGCAGCGCTTTCCACCATCGAATACGAGCCGGGCCTCCAACGCGACATGCCGGTCGCGCTAGAGCGCGTGGCTCCGGTCGATGCGGTCTACGAGCACGAGGAGAAGTGGCACGACGACAACGGCCACAGTCACATCCGAGCCTCCCTCGTTGGTCCCAGCCTATCGGTGCCGGTTTCCGGCGGCCGGCTTACCTTGGGCGAGTGGCAGCAGATCGTGCTGCTGGAATTCGATACCCGCCCCCGTGAGCGCCAGGTCGTCATCCAGCTCATCGATGGCTGATCACGGTTTGCCCGACGCCGTCGCCGTCCGGTAAAGATCGCACTTTGCTCGAAGCTTCAACAAGAGCAAAAAGTCCGTTACAGGAACCTGACAGCTATACAAGACTTCGTATCCCTGAGTAGCATGGACAGGAGGTTGGGATTTTTTATGAGGACAAACCAAATTTCGAAGGCAATCGCAGTGGCGATTTCGATCGGCGTGGGCGCGGCCGCCATGGCCCAAACCAATGGACCGACGGGCTTCTCGGCCCGATTAGGCATCTTCTTCCCGACGAATTCCGATTCGAGGGACGTCGCTTCGACTTGGCTGGGATTTGGAGCCGATTACAAGATCGCTACGCAAAGCGTGAGCTCCGTCACACCCGGCAATCCGGCATATCTAAGCATCTCGGGCGATTGGTATGGCAGCCACGACGTAAGCTCGGTGCCTTTGGCGCTGAACTATAACGTCCGCAGCGACCAGCTCGTTTGGTCGGTGGGCCTCGGGCCCGAGTTCCGCCACCTTGGCGGAGACAACGCCGTGGGGATCAGCGGCCAGGTAGGCGTGGCCTACGACCTGGCGAATAACACGACTACCCCCGTGTTCATTCAGGGGAAGTACTTCCTCTCGAGCAAGAGCGAGTTGAGCGGCTTCGGTCTTTACGTCGGCGTTCGCTTCTAATCGCGCAGCAGGTTCAAATCTAACGGAAGCCCTCGAGCTAGGCTCGAGGGCTTCCTTGTCTACGCCAACGCTGCCGCAAACACTAATACCAAGACTTCTCCCTTACGCATCCGCGTACAAATAAAACTCATACGGATGGGGACGTAGGTCGACAGCATCGCACTCGCTTACGAGCTTGTACTCGATGTAGCTTTCGATCAGTTCGCTGGTAAACACGTCTCCCTTGAGAAGGTAGTCGTGATCGTTCGCCAGCGCCGCCAACGTCGCCCGGAGCGAGCCCGGGGTCTGCTGGATGCCTGCCCGCTCGACCGCCGGCAGCTCATACAGGTCCTTGTCCAGCGGCTTCGGCGGCTCGATCCGGTTCTGGATGCCATCCAGGCCGGCCATCAGCAGCGCCGAGAACGCCAAGTACGGGTTCGCCGTGGGGTCGGGCGCCCGGAACTCGAGTCGCTTTGCTTTCGGCGACTTGCTCACCATCGGAATGCGCACGCACGCCGACCGGTTTCTAGCCGAATACATCAGGTTGATCGGCGCCTCGTAGCCCGGAACCAGCCGACGGTACGAGTTCGTCGTGGGAGCGCAGAACGCGAGCAGTGACGGGGCATGCTTCAGCAGCCCGCCGATATACCACCGCGCCGATTCGCTAAGCCCCGCATAGCCGGTCTCGTCGTAAAACGTCGGCTCGCCGTTCCTCCAAATCGACTGGTGCACATGCATGCCGCTGCCGTTGTCGCCGAACAGAGGCTTGGGCATGAACGTCGCGATCTGCCCGTTCACGTACGCCGTGTTCTTGACAACGAATTTGTACTTCATCAGCTTGTCCGCCATGCTGACGAGCGTGTCGAATCGCATGTCGATTTCGCACTGGCCTGCGGCCGCCACCTCGTGGTGGTGCATCTCGACGTCGATGCCGACCTCCTGCATGCGAAGTACCATCTCCGAGCGCAAGTCTTGCAGCTTGTCGTTCGGCGCCACGGGGAAGTAGCCGCCCTTGACGCGCATCGAGAAGCCCAGCCCTTCGTCTCTGCCGGACGCCCAGTCCGCCTCGACCGAATCGAGCCTGTAGAACGCGCCCTGAGGCTTGTTCTCGAAGGCCAGGCCGTCGAAAACGAAGAACTCGGCCTCGGGCCCGAAGAACGCGGTGTCGCCGATGCCGGTCGAGCGCAAATACTGCTCGGCCTTCACCGCCGTGTAGCGGGGGTCCTTGGGATACGGCTGGCGCGTGAGCGGGTCCTCGATGTTGCAGATGACCACGGCGGTCTGCGCCTCGGTGAACGGGTCGAGGAAGACCGAAGCGGGGTCGGGCACAAGCAGCATGTCCGACTCATTGATGGTCTGGAACCCTCGGATGCTGGAGCCGTCGAACGCCAGCCCTTCTTCGAATTTGTCTTCGGTGAAGTGCCCGGCCGGAATGGAGAAGTGCTGCCACGTACCCATAAGGTCCGTGAAGCGGATATCGACGAATTGGGCGTCGTTCTCTTTAACGAAACCGACGGCGTCCTTGGGTGACATAGATCCTCCGGTATGGTCCATACGGCCATGGCAGGATCGCCGCTGGGCGTTCCGCCGTGGCGAAAACGAAAACGCCCGGGTCAAGCCCGAGGCGTTTCCAGAATTGCCCGCCCGCGTCGTTGCAGAACGATTGGGACCTATTATCCCGGAATTGCCTAACGGATGAATAGGGGGGCAGCGATTTGCTTTTGGGCGCCAGACGGGTCGCTTTGAGGGCGTTTATTGACGTTTTAGGGCCGTTTTCATGCAGAAACTGGGCGCTTTGGGGGTGTTTCTCGGCCCAATTTATCGCGACATCGAATCTAAAACGTCAATTCGTTTCGCAAAAAACACATTTCGCTCGATCGGCGCTCGCCCTTGGCCCGCCGTACAGCGGCGTTGCGAACCTCTTTTCGGTCTCGGACTCTGCCGGTCAGGGGGGGCCGGTGCTAGATTGTCAAAGTGCGTCCGACTGGCCGCACGGCCGGTTGGATATGTGTAGAGACGTGTCTACATGTCCGATAGTTTCCCGGATTGTCACAACCTCG
>JAICWL010000030.1 GCA_025934835.1 Fimbriimonadaceae bacterium | reverse complement strand
GGGCGAAGGGCTCCGGAAACCCTCACCCCTGCCCCTCTCCCTCGGGGCGAAGGGCTCCGGAAACCCTCACCCCTACCCCTCTCCCTCAGGGAGAGGGGATGTTATTACGGTTGGGTCGCCATGCAAGCCGTTAATGTCCCAGTAGGTGGTTTAGGAAGCAGCCAAGGAGGTTTTGGATTTGGCGTTCTTCGAGGTTTTATGCAGCAATTTCCCGGCAGGGTGGAAGGAAAAGCTGAAATCAGCCGACAGATTGGTGTATCGTTTTAAGGATCGTGACCGCGCAAGTCGTTTGGAACAGCGTCGCAACGCGAAGCAATTTTGCTTCCGCGCAGCCCGCCGTCCTGCTTCTTGGCCTTATTGGGCTTATTAGCCTGCCACAATAGAGCCGGGAAGCGAGCGACACTCAACGAAGAAGGCCTTCCCGGAAAACCGGGAGGGCCTTCGGTGCTTTTGGAGCGATGGAAGCTCTGAAAACGCCAATGAGGCTCGACCACGACAGGATGTCAATCTCCGACGCCGCCGTCGGAACCAAGCCCGCCGCCGGGCTGTGGAGCAAGCAAAAAGATGGAGCGATCTGGAGCCCGAATTGTGATGGAAGCGCTGGCGCGCGAGGGGGTCGATACGATCTTCGGCTACCCCGGCGGCGTCGTGCTTCCCCTATACGACGAGATGTTGCAATGGCCGCAAATCCGGCACGTCCTCGTCCGACACGAACAATGCGCTGCCCATATGGCGGATGGGTACGCGAGATCGACGGGCAAGGTCGGAGTGTGCCTTGCCACCAGCGGTCCCGGTGCGACCAACCTGGTCACCGGCATCGCGACGGCCATCATGGACAGCGTGCCGATGGTGGCGATCACCGGCCAGGTGAACGGCTGGGCGATCGGCAAGGATGCGTTTCAGGAGACGGACATTCAGGGCATCACGATTCCGATCACGAAGCACAACTACCTCGTGACCGACGTGGAAGACCTGCCGTACGTGCTGGCCGAGGCGTTCTATCTGGCCAACACCGGCCGCAAGGGCCCGGTGCTGGTGGACATTCCGAAGGACGTATTTATCGCCAAGACGAGCAAGCCGTTTCCAGAGACGATCGAGCGGCGCGGCTACCACGTTCCGGGATCGCCCCGACCTTCCGAGATCGAGCGCGCTTCCAAGCTGCTCGCGGAATCGAAGCGTCCGGTAGTGATCGCCGGAGCCGGCGTCATCTGGTCGAACACCTCGAGCGAGCTTCGCGCGCTTGCCGAGAAGGCGGACCTACCGGTGATCAACTCGCTGCTTGGCCTGGGCAGCTTCCCCCGCGATGACAGCCGCTCGCTCGGCATGATGGGGATGCATGGCGAGGCTGCGGGGACGATCGCGGTGCAAAACGCGGACCTGGTGATCGGAATCGGCAACCGATTCGACGACCGCCTTACGGGAAAGACCAGCGGTTTCGCGCCCGGCGCGGCGATCGTTCACTTCGACATCGACCCGACGGAGTTTCAAAAGTCCGTGGAGACCGTGCAGACGGTGTGCGGCGACCTCAAGCACTCGCTCGGAGAGTTCGTCGAGGCGGTGAAGCCGAAGCACAACGCCGAGTGGTGGGAACGCATTCGAGAGTGGCAGCGCCAATATCCGATCGTCGTACCGGACGGTTCCCGATTCCTCGCGCGGCACGTGATCCAGGAACTAGACGCGTCAACAGACAGCTCGGCAATTGTGAGCACCGACGTGGGCCAGCACCAGATGTGGGCGGCGCAGCTCTACCACTGCCGGCGGCCTCACCAGTTCCTTTCAAGTGGCGGATTGGGCACGATGGGGTACGGCTTCCCTGCCGCTATCGGCGCCAAGTTCGCGAACCCGGACCAAGAAGTTTGGGCGATTGTGGGGGACGGCGGCTTCCAGATGACGCTGCAAGAACTTCAGACCGCGGTCGAGAACGACTTGGACGTGAATATCGCACTGATCAACAACGGGTTCCTCGGCATGGTCCGGCAGTGGCAGGAGCTGTTCTACGACAACCGGTACAGCCATGTGGCCATGGGCAATCCGGATTACGCCAAGCTGGCGGCAGCCTACGGCCTCGAATTCTTCCGCTGCTCGCGGCGAGAGGACCTGGCGGAGACCATCAAGAGTGCGAGAGCCCACAAGGGGCCCACGCTCTGCGAGTTCGTCGTCGAGATGGAGGAGAACGTGTATCCGATGGTCGCTGCGGGCGCCTCGAACGACAACGTGATCATGGATCCGGACCTGCGGCAGCAGGGACAGAAGGAAGAGGTGAAAGCATGAGCGTCGCCAGATTGCTCGACAGCGAAGATCGGGACCGCGCTCCGCGCACCGCGCAGCACGCGATCACGGCGCTCGTTCAGAACGAGGCCGGCACTCTGAACCGTCTCGTTTCGCTCTTTCGACGCCGAGGTTTTTCGCTGGCCTCTCTCAACGCGGGCGACTGCGAGCAGGAGGGCTTTTCGAGGCTGACGCTCGTGGTCAATGGAGACGAGAGCACTCTGGTGCAGTGCGTGCGGCAACTGGAGAAGCTGATCGACGTGGTGGAGGTCGACGACGTTCAGCCGCACGAGTCGGTTCGGCGCGAACTAGCGCTGGTGCAGGTTCAGGCAGCGCCGGGTCAGCGCTCGGAAGTGCTTGAAATCGTGCAGGTGCTGGGCGCCAAAGTGGTTCACCTGGCGCACGACTCCATGGCGATCGAGTTCACCGACGAGCCGCACCGGGTGGATAGACTCATCGACATGCTCGAGCCGTACGGCGTCAAGGAAGTCGTACGCACGGGCCTGGTGGCGATGCGAGTCGAGGCTTAGCAAGAAGAGTAATGCCGCGGCGAGCCGCCGCGCTCAAAAATTATGGCAACAATCTATTACGATAAGGACATCGATCCTGGGCTGGTCAAAGCCTCGAAGGTCGCGGTAATCGGCTACGGCAGCCAGGGGCACGCTCATGCGCTGAATCTGCGCGATTCGGGCGTCGACGTGCGGGTAGCGCTCCATGCGGGCAGCAAGTCCAAAGCCAAGGCGGAGGAGGAGGGCCTGACCGTCCTCACGGTGAGCGAGGCTACGCAATGGGCCGATATGCTGATGTTCTGCACGCCGGACGTGCCGATGCGCGACATCTATAGTGAGGGTGTGGCGCCCCACCTGCGGGACGGCCAGCTTCTTCTGTTCGCACACGGATTCAACATTCACTTCGGGCTGATTCGGCCGCCAGCCAATGTGGACGTGGCCATGGTGGCGCCGAAGGGGCCCGGGCACCGACTGCGCGCCGAGTACCTCACCGGCGCCGGAATGCCCGCTCTCGTCGCGGTCCAGCAAGATTTCACGGGCAAAGCGAAGCAGCGAGCGCTGTCGTATGCCTGGGGCATTGGTTGCGCCAGGGCCGGGCTGCTCGAAACGACTTTCAAGGAGGAAACGGAGACCGACCTCTTCGGCGAGCAGGCCGTGCTCTGCGGAGGGCTCTCGGCGCTGATCAAAGCAGGCTTCGAGACACTCGTCGAAGCTGGGTATCAGCCCGAGGCGGCTTACTTCGAATGTCTGCACGAGACAAAGCTGATCGTCGACCTACTGTACGAAGGCGGCTTGAACTACATGCGCTACAGCATCAGCGACACGGCGGAGTGGGGCGATTATGTCGCGGGGCCGAAAGTGATCAACGAGCAGAGCCGACAAGCGATGAAGGAGTTGCTCGCGGACATTCAGAGCGGCAAGTTCGCCAAAGAGTGGATCGCCGAGAACGAGGCAGGCAGACCGAACATGGAGAGGATCAGAGCAGCGGAGCGTACTCATCCGGTCGAAGAAGTGGGCAAGAAGCTCCGACCGATGATGCCGTTCCTGAAAGCCAAATAGCTATGATTCCGGGGTGGCTTATCGAGGCTGCGGCGGAGCTCGCCATCTCGACCGGCAAGAAGATTTGGTCAAAGGCGAATTGGTCCAAAGACCGCGCGAAGGTGCGCACCGTCGAGTCTCAAGTTCGCGAGCTGATGGTCAACGCAGGGTCGCTCTTTCTGCACGGGGTCCCGGGCGATCCCGACGGCATCATGAGACCGCTTCTGGAGCGCTTCGAGGGTGAACTGGTGAAGGCAGGCGTGCCTGCTACCGACGCCCACCAAATCGCCGAACAGGAGTCGAAGACCATCCGAACGCTGATTATCGAGCCGCAGCGGCGGCAGTTTGAGCTCGGCGGCCAGATCTCCGCACTCCAATCCGACCTGGAGGCGCTTCGGAGCCGAGCCGAAAAGCTCGAGCGCGAGGACGCCGCCCGCGCGCGCGAAATGGCTTCGGCGGTACGGCTCGCCAGCATCTGCATCGCCGTCGCTATCGTGGCTTTGCTTTTGGCGATCGTGGCGCTTGTGAGGGTGAAGGGATGATCGGCTCGTCCGAATGCCGCCGGCTCCGGGACCCGGGCCTCGGGCAGCCGCCCCTTGTGGAGCTAGCGAACGTGACCGTGCTCCGTGACGGGCATCCGGCACTGCGCGATCTCAGCCTTACGATCGAACAGGGGGAGAGCGTTGCGATTCTGGGTCCGAACGGCTCCGGCAAATCCAGCTTCATGAAGCTCCTGACTCGTGAGCTGTATCCGGCGGCCGGCAGCGGAACGATGAGGATCATGGGCTCGGAGCGGTGGCATGTAGCCGAGCTTCGCCGCACGCTGGGGATCGTAAGCTCGGATTGGGAATCGGCTATGGACCCCGACGCTACTGCGGAGCAGGTTGTTTCAGCGGGCCTGGAAGGTTATTTTGGGGGCGATTGGTCGGCGTCGTGCTCCGCTGCGCTCGCAGCCCTCGATGCCGCGGGCGCGGGACGGCTTTGCGGACGCAAGTTCCGGACGCTCTCATCGGGAGAGGCCAGGCGGGTCATGATCGCCAGAGCGCTCGTGAACGAGCCTGGCTCGCTGCTTTTCGACGAGCCGACTACGAGCCTCGACTTGGCGGCGCGGACGGGGCTGGTCGACACGATGAGCCAGCTTGCGCGGCGGGGGACGTCGCTCGTGCTTATCACGCACCACGTCGAGGAGATCGTGCCGGAGATCACGCGCGTGATCCTTTTGCGCGAGGGGCAGGTCGTGGCGGACGGAGCGCGGCAGGAGATCATGACTTCCGAGAACATCACTCGGCTGTTTGGTATGGCCGTAGAGCTGATCGGTCGGGGCCCATATCGGGCGGTGATGCAATGAACTCGACGACGCTTCGGGCCGAGGACTACCTGCGAAGGATCCGGTCATCCAGCGTTTACAACGTGGCGCACAAGACCCCGCTGGAACACGCTCCGCTACTCTCGAAGCTGACCGGCAACGACGTGTGGCTCAAGCGCGAGGACGAGCAGCCGGTGTTCTCGTTCAAGCTGCGGGGCGCGTACAACATGATGTCGCGCCTGTCGTCGGAGGCGCTTTCGCGAGGGGTGATCACCGCGTCTGCGGGCAACCATGCGCAAGGGGTGGGCCTAGCGGCAAAAATGCTCAAGGCGCACGCCGTCATCGTCGTACCGTGCACCACTCCGCAAATCAAGATCGAGGCGATTTTGGCGCTTGGGGCCGAGCTGATCGTGTTCGGCGACGGCTACGACGAAGCGTTCGAGCACGCGAGAACATTGGGAGCGCAACGGGGACTGACCTTCGTTCATCCGTACGACCATCCCGACGTGATCGCCGGACAGGGCACGATCGGGCTCGAGATCGTCGAGCAGCGCAAGGGCGCTTTGGATGCGGTTTTCGTGCCGGTTGGGGGCGGCGGGCTGATCAGCGGCATCGCGCTGGCAGTCAAGGAGCTTCGGCCCGGAACCAAGGTGATCGGGGTCGAGGCTGAGGATTGCGATGCGATGAATCGATCTTTGCAGGCGGGTCACCGAGTCCAGTTGGACCGGATCGGGATGCTGGCGGACGGCTGCGCCGTTCGGATCGTTGGCGAAGAAACTTTCCGGATCGCGCGCGAGTGGGTGGACGAGATCGTCACCGTGAGCAACGACGAGATTTGCGGAGCTGTGAAGGAAGTGTTCGAAGATTGCCGGGCTGTCGTGGAACCGGCCGGAGCACTGTCCTACGCCGGTCTCAAATCCTGGGCGGCGAAGGAGAACGCGGAGAACCTGAGCCTCGTGGCTGTTCTTTCGGGCGCGAATCTGAATTTCGAGCGGCTACGGTACATCGCCGAACGCGCCGAAGTGGGCGAGGGCCACGAAGGGATATTGGCGATCGAGATTCCGGAGCGGCCGGGAAGCTTTCGGGAGCTGTGCGCGGACATGGGAGCGCGCAATCTAACGGAGTTCAATTATCGGATGGGGGACTCTCGGGCGGCGACGGTGTTCGCAGGTGTTCAGATTCGCAGCGCGCGCGAGCTCGACGAGCTCGTGGCGGTTTTGCGCGCCAAGGGGTACCGAACGTTCGACCTCACGGCCGACGAAGTAGCCAAGACTCACGTCCGGCATATGGTGGGCGGGCGCTCGCCGGACGCCGAGCACGAGCGACTGCTCCACTTCGATTTTCCGGAGCGTGCGGGGGCGCTGTCGACGTTCCTCGATCGGCTGGGCACGCGCTGGAACATCAGCCTGTTTCACTACCGCAACCACGGATCGGACGTGGGGCGCGCGCTGGTCGGAATCCAGGTGCCTCCGGAAAGCAAGGCGGACTTCGAGCGCTTTTTGGCCAGCGTGGAATACGGCTGGAGCGACGAAACGAGCAATCCGGCCATCCGCATGTTTTTGGGCGGCTGATCCGCGGGCCGTCATCAGGTAGAAATTAGCCCTTCCCCATGAAACCATTCGATCCCAAGCACAAGTCTCGAACGATCTCCGAAGGCGCGGACAAGACCGCGAACCGGGCCATGATGCGCGCCATGGGGCTCGGAGACAAGGAGATCTACGAGCAGCCTTGGATCGCGGTGTCGAGCGTGTGGGGCGAGGCGACCCCGTGCAACATCAATTTGGACTCTCAGGCAGAGGCCATCGCCAAGCACATCGCCGAGCGCGGAGGGACACCCCGCAGATTTACCACGATCTCGGTGAGCGACGGCATCGCCATGGGACACGCGGGAATGAAGGCCTCGCTCGTTTCGCGCGAGGTTATCGCCGACTCCATCGAGCTGATGGTTCGGGCTCACTGCTACGACGGCCTGGTGGGCGTCGCGGGGTGCGACAAGAGCCTTCCCGGGACGCTGATGGCCATGGCGAGGCTGAACGTGCCGAGTGTGTTCCTTTATGGGGGCACCATCATGCCGGGCCGATTCCAAGGGCGCGACGTGACCATTCAAGACGCTTTCGAAGCCGCGGGCGCGCATGCGGCGGGCACGATTTCGGACGAAGAGCTGCACGCAGTCGAATGCGCGGTGTGCCCAGGGGCGGGCGCCTGCGGGGGCCAATACACGGCCAATACGATGGCGTGCGTCGCCGAGGCGTTGGGCATGGCTCTTCCGGGCTCCTCGTCCCCGCCTGCCACATCGGAAGACCGCGCAGCGTGGTTCGCCAGAGCCGCCGAGGCGATGATGGCGGCCATGAGAGACGGGTTGACGCCGGATAAGATCATCACCCGCGAGGCGCTCGAAAACGCGATCGCGATTGGCGCGGCCACTGGCGGCAGCACGAACGTGGCCCTGCACATACCTGCGATCGCCCACGAACTCGGAATCGATATCGGCTTCGACGACATCGAGCGAGTTAGCAAGCGGACGCCAACGTTGGCTAGCCTTCGGCCAGGCGGCAAGTACGTCATGCTGGACCTGCACAACGTGGGGGGCGTGCCGGTGGTGCTTCGCGCGATGCTCGATGCCGGATGCCTCCACGGCGATTGCCTGACAGTCAACGGCAAGACGCTTGCGGAGAACCTCGCCGATGTTCGGGTGCCGGAGGGCCAAGATGTCGTCAGGCCGAAGGAGAACGCCTTGTATCCGACCGGCGGTCTGGCGATCGTTCGTGGCAACCTCGCGCCGGAAGGTGGCGTGGTGAAGACGACCGGAGTCTCCAAGCTGGCGATCACCGGGCCGGCGAAGGTTTTCGACGGAGAAGAGGCAGCAATGGCCGCCGTTCAATTCAGGCACGTATCGGCGGGCGACGTCGTTGTGATCCGGTATGAGGGACCCAAAGGCGGACCTGGAATGCGCGAGATGCTCGGGGTGACGTCGGCGATCGTGGGCCAAGGCCTCGGATATTCCGTTGCTCTGCTCACCGACGGACGATTCAGCGGCGCGACGCGGGGCCTCATGGTGGGCCACGTCGGCCCTGAGGCCTACGACGGGGGCCCGATCGCTCTCGTGAAGGACGGCGACATCGTGACCGTCGACGCGGAGAAAGGCGAGCTGAGCGTCGCGCTGGACGAATCGGAGATGGCTGCTCGGCGACGGGCGTGGCGGAGGCCAGAGCCCTACAAGGGTGGCGCGCTCGAGAAGTACGCGCGCTTGGTCGGCCCGGCGTGCGAAGGCGCGGTGACGCATTCCGGCCGGGGATAGAGCTTGCCGCGCTACGACCTGATCGTAATCGGGGGAGGGGCGGCCGGCATCATTGCCGCGTGGCGCGCAGCGAGCCTTGGCGCCCGCGTCGCGCTCCTAGAAAAAACGGTGCGTCTGGGCACCAAAATTATGATTTCAGGCGGCGGCAAGTGCAATATCACGCACTCGGGCAGGGTCGACGAGGTTCTGCGGGCTTTTCGGCCGAACGAGGCGAGATTCCTGAAGCCGTCGATGTATCGATTCCAGAACGGCGACATTTTGGAGATGCTCACATCGCGGGGGCTGGAAGTTATGACTCGGCCCGACGGTCGGGTCTTTCCGGTGGACCGAACCGCCAAAGACGTGCTCGCGATTTTGCGCTCATACCTCGATGAAGCGGCTGTCGATGTGTTCCTCGAGGCGCCGGTTGCGCGCGTCGTCACTGATGGCGCATGCGTAACGGGCGTGGAACTCGGCTCGGCTTATCGCGAACCGGCTGTACGGGGTCCGCTCAAGACCGGAGCGAGCGCCTCGAAGCTGCTTCGCGCCGTGCATGCCGCGGGAGAGGAGGCGAGCGGCGCGCGACCGACTTCCTCCCGGTTCTCGTCGTCCAGGGTCGTAATCGCGGCCGGGGGAAGCTCGTACCCGGCGAGCGGCACCACGGGCGACGGGTTTAGCCGGGCTCGAGAGCTGGGGCATAGCATTCGGCCGATCGCACCGGCCCTCGCGCCGGTTTATATGCAGTGGTCGGTCGCGGCTATGAACGAACTCGCAGGTGTCGCGCTGGCCGATATAGAGCTGTTCGCCCTCAGCGGCGGGACGAGGATCGCCAAATGGCGAGGGGATCTGTTATTCACCCACAAGGGGGTTTCGGGCCCGGCGGCGCTCGGTATCAGCCGAGAAGTGGCCGAGCGGCTGTCGGCGGGGTGCGCCCTGGCCATCGACCTTTGGCCGGATTATCGCCCCGAGCAACTAGAAGAAAGGCTGCTCGAGCTTGCTCGCTCCGCGCCGAAGAAGGGGGTCGAGAGGTTCTCGAGGGATGAGCTTCCGGACCGAATCGTTCCGATGATCTTGGCGGATTGTGGCGTGCCCTCCGGGCGCATTTTCGCTGAGCTGGGGCGCGGCGAGCGGAAAGAGCTGGTGGCGACGCTGAAGGGATGGATCCTCGGAAATGTAGCGGACGTGCCGCTGGACAAGGGTGAGGTGGTCGCGGGCGGCGTCGCACTCGAAGAGGTGGACCCGCAAAGCATGCGATCCAAGCTCGTGGATGGGCTGTTTCTGGCGGGCGAAGTATTGGACATCGCTGGGCCGATCGGCGGCTACAACCTGCAAGCGGCGTTTTCGACTGGATACGCGGCGGGGGAATCTGCCGTTCGGTAGGCAGAGGCGCGTTCTCGAGCACGTCAAAATCAGCTTATGCTCATCGGCAAGACGAACCGGCTACGCGCGATACGGTTCGCGAAGCACGGCGCGTACCTCACCGACGGCGAGACGGACGTGCTGCTGCCTGTCCGGTACGTCGACCCCAAGCTGCGCGAGGGGGACGAGGTGGATGTCTTCGTGTATGCCGACTCCGAGGACCGTCTCATTGCGACCACCCAGCGTCCGCGCGCGGAGGTGGGCCAGTTCGCGGCGATGCGAGCGATATCCGTGGGGCCGGTGGGCGCGTTTATGGATTGGGGCTTGGAAAAGGACTTGCTCGTGCCGTTCGCGCAGCAGTTCCAGCCGATCCGAGAGGGATCGGCGTATGTCGTCCGGGTCCTGCTGGACGAGCGGACTTCTCGAATCGTCGGCAGCACGAAGATTACAAAGTTCCTGAACGACGACATGAGCAGTCTTGGGCCACGCGCTTCGGTGCACGCGCTCGTTTATCGGAAGATTCCGGCGGGCGCGATGGTCGTGGCGGACGGTCTGTACAACGCGCTGATTCCTCGATCGGAGATGTACGAGGAGCTCCGAGTCGGGGACTCGCTGACGGCTTTCGTGAAGCGCGTGCGGCCCGACGGCCGGGGCGCTCTGTCGACGACACCTCAAGGGCTGCCGAGCCTAGAAGAGGAGGGGACGGACATCCTGCGGATGCTCGAGCAAAACGGTGGCTTCCTTCCCTTTTCCGATTCTTCGGATCCGGCGGATATTCGCCGCGCGTTCGGCTTAAGCAAATCTTCTTTCAAGAAGCTGATCGGAATGCTTTATCGTGAAGGCAAGATCGATATCGAGCACTTCGGGATCAGGCTCAAGGCGTAGGCTCGCGGTACGCTCTCGGCTTGCGCGAAGCCGCTCAGCCGACCGAGAACGTCGTTCCTGCGCTGACGCCGGCGACCGTGCTTCGCCTGTACCTTCCGCTCGCGTTCTCCTGGGTGCTGATGGCCACCGACGGCCCGATGAGCATAGGCGTGATTTCGAGGCTGCCACGGCCCGAGGTCAATTCGGCGGCCTTCCTCATCATGATGAGTTTGGCCATGTGGATCGAGAGCCCGGTGATCGATCTGCTCAGCACGTCGACGACGCTCGCGAAGAGCCGTGCCAGGGTGAAAGAGATGACCCGGTTCGCGCTCCGGATGATCTTCTTCGTGACGGCGGCGCACTCTCTGGTCGCCCTTACGCCGCTTTACGAAGTGTTCACTCAGACGCTCCTGGGCGTTCGAGCCGAGGTTGCGGAGACCGCGCGGGCGGGCGTCATCATCATGATCCCTTGGAGCGGCATGATCGGCTGGCGACGGCACTGGCAGGGCGTCCTCATTCGATGTGGCCAGACCCGGCCGATTGGCTTCGGCACCGTCGTGCGGATTGCGGCCATGGCGGGGACCGCGTTGGGGCTGTACGGGCTCTCGTCGATGTCCGGGGTCTCGATCGCAGCAACCGCGCTCGTCGTCTCCGTCGGCGCGGAAGCCGCGTTCATCCACTTCATAGCGCGAGCGGTGCTCGCGGACCCATCGCCGGCCCTGGACGCACCCTCATCGGACGGGCCGCTCACCCAATCCCGGCTGCTTTCCTTTCATCTTCCACTCACGGGCACGACTCTGCTCAATCTGGCGACTTTGCCGATCATCAGCGCAGCTTTGGCGAGGATGCCACATCCGCTGCTTTCTCTCGCCTCATATGAGGTGGCGAACACTATTATTTACTTGCATCGGGCAGCCACATATGGGCTCCCCGAAACTGTAATCGCGCTGCTCGAGGGGCAGGCTTCTCGGCGCGTGCTCGCCAGGTTCAGCGGTATCGCAGGCGCGGGGCTCTCGGGCATCATGCTGCTACTCGTTGTTGCCGGGCAAGACCGAGCCATTTTCTCGCGCATTCTCGGTGCTTCTCCGCCGATAGTCGAGACAGCGCACGTTTTGTTCACCGCCAGTTGTGCGTTGCCTTTTCTCGACTCTATCCACGGTTACATCCGCGGCGTGCTTACGGCATATCATCAGACGGTATCGCGTTTGGTAGCGGTTGTTGCGGGCGTGGTGGCACTCGGCGCCGTGTTGGTTCTCGGCGTGGCGCTTGCGTGGTCCGGCCCGCTCACCGCCGCCTTGGCGCTCACCCTATCGCTCCTCGCGGAGATCGTGGTTCTGGCATGGCATTGGACCCGACGAAAGGGGGACATCGTCGGGTCCGAGGGCCCGCTTGGCGCGACCGCGAGTGGCTAGCCGTTCGGCTGAGCCTGAGTCTGCACGTATGCGGTACTGGAGTTCGGCAGCCAGATCGTCTGCGCACCGAGAGCCTCGACGAAGAACCTCATCGGCACCATCGCCCGGTCATGGATCACCCAAATAGGCTTGTCCATGAACTTCGATTGGCCGTTGACGATGGCGACCGCGCTGCCGAGCTTGGCGACTACTGATGAGCCATTGCCATCGGCGAAAACCTGCTTTGTGGCCGGATCGTATACGACTTTCGATCCGAGCTTCTCGAACACGCCTCGAAGCGGGATCATAAGCGTTCCACGCGTTACAAACGGATTAGAATCGAAGATCACCGGCTGGCCGTTAACCATCACCGAGGGCGTTTCTGGGGAGGTCATCTGGTTTCCCTGCGCACGCACGACGATGCCTGGTCCATAAGCGATTGAACGGCTCGAGGAAGTCGCTGCGCTCATTCGGGTAAGCCCGTAGCTGCTGTGCGTACTGCCTGTCTTCATAGTGTCTTGAGCCGCGCCGGTAGCGAGCAGGCCGGTCAGCATCGCGGTCGCTATCAATACCTTTGCTTCTAGTTGTGTGTACTTCATTTTCTCTCTCCCAGTATGGCTTTGACTTCCCGTTCCTGTCGGGGGTTGCCGAGGGTCCCAAATCGAACCGGGCCCAAGCGAGCGGAACAGGGTCTTTGAGCGCAAGTCGAAGCATTGTGAGAATTGATCGCTCACGCATAACCAAGGAGAGAATGAATGGCAACGATTTATGCTTCCTATGCAAATCCCGATGAGGCCGAAAAGGCTCTGGGGGCCCTGCTGGACCATGGCGTTCACCCGAACGACGTGAGCCTCATCGCCTCGCAGCGTCGGGCCGGCACATTGGGCACGAACGACACCGTCGAGGCCGCCGACGCCGAGGTTCAGGGCAAAGAGGGATTGAGCACGACAACCGGCTCCGACGCGGCGATGGGCGCGACGAAGGGCGCCCTGGCGGGGATCGGCATCGGAATCCTCGCGGCGCTTGCGGCCATTACGATTCCAGGTGTCGGGCTCGTTATCGGCGGTGGCGCTTTGGCCACGGCTTTGGTCAGCGCCGGCGCCACGACAGCGGCCGGCGCGATCGCAGGCGGCGTCTACGGCTACCTCGAAGATCAGGGGATGGGCCACGAAGTTGCGACTCGCTACGCGGACGCGTTTTCGCGGGGCGGCAGCATCGTAGCGGTATCGGTACCGTCTGGCGACGTCGACGCACCCACAGTGGAGTCGTACCTTTCCAAATACGGCGCCCTGAACATCGAGACGATCGCATCTCCCAAGATCGAGATGGATCGAGAGGTCATTCAAAACAAAGAAGTAATCGTGGACAGCCCCACAGGGTCGAGACTCGAGGAGGCGCAGGTCGTCGGTACGGCGCCGGAAACCGGGCCCGGGCCGATCTCGACGAGCATCGGTTACCCGGCCTCCGATGACGAGACCGTCACCGTTACTCAGAGAGGGGACTTCGTTGATCCGGTAACTGGGCAGGTCATCGGGGCCGTTGGTGTCGAGCCTGTCGCGGCGACGCCGGGCGTAGACGTCAAGACGATCATCGAGCCGAACGAATCCACAGGGATCGATACGGTTACCAGGGTTGTGCGGACGACGGAGACGACCGTCGGTGAGCCCGTGGCGGTCGTGCCGCCGGCCGAGCCGGTTACGATGACGACCGCGACTCCCTTGGATCTGCGCGACACCCTACCCGTCAGCGGTGGCCTGTATGTCCGGCCCACGGCGACCGATCCAGCCACAGGCGCGCTTCTTGAAGGGATCCTCATCGACGAGAACACTCGCCTGGAGCGGCCCGTTCGCATCGTCGGAGGGCGGCTTGCCTATGACGCGCCAGGATCCATCGAGCCTTCGCTCGTGCTGGACCGAAACGGGAACCCGATCGCAGCTCCGATACCGCCCGTCAATTCCGACATCGCTCAGCGGGTCAGTTTGGAGTAGGATGTAGCTACACAAACGCGAAATGGCCGATAGGTCCGTCGGCCATTTCATCGACGATTTCGAACCTCAGCGATATTTGACCGGCTGGAATCGCGACGGGGGGCCGAGACCGTTCGTACTAATCACTGAGCGCGCCCACGTTCCCATGTAGGCGAGCTCGTCGAATTGGCATACGAGACAGATAAGGATCCATGAGCGACGATCAGAACAAGGTGCGGGGCGGCGTAGGCGCGGGTGAGATTCTCGAGCGCCCGTTCTTGCGCGTGGTATTTCAACACGGTCTGCCTGGCGAGGTGGGAATCAACGGCTGCCGCGTCGAGGATGTGATCGACGTTGCGATCGAGCGAATGCTTCGATATCAGGCCGGCACGCTGGCTTGCCGTGAAAACGATGTGGCCCTGAGGCACCTTTTCGCTGCCCGCGAGGCGCTTATGCTCAGGTTGCGCAGACGCAAGTCGCAGGGCGTCTTGAACACCATGGCGCAGCATGCCGTGGTGCGAACGGAGGACGAGGTCGAAGAGTTCTCCGCTACCGGCGCATAATCGGCGCCGGAAGGCGTTATGATAACGCCATGTCCGGATTGAATTCGTCGCGAGCACTCGCGTGCCTGGTTATCGCCGCTGCCATGCCCGCGGCATGGTCCGAAATCCGATACGACGTTACTCCAAAGCCTGACGCGTCGGAGCTGCTGGTAACCGTGCAGATCCCAACGACCGGCTCTCAGACGGATGTCCAGATCCCGCACTGGGCGCCAGGCGCGTACGTTCTCCGCGATACTTGGAAGGAGATCAAGGACCTGGCAGCGAAGGACCGCAGCGGGGCTGACGTGCCGTTCTCGAAGCCGGACGACCTCACGTGGCGGTTTCAGACCAAGCCAGGGGACACGCTGACGGTTTCTTACGACGTGCCCTCAGCGTTCTCCGACGGCTCGATGCATTACAGCGGTCCGTCCACCTACGTTTATGTCGTTGGGCGCAAGAAGGAGCGGTGCAACTTACAGATACACGAGCCGACCGGCTGGCGCATCGCCGTGGGAATGAATCCGCTGCGCGGATCGCTCGACCAATTCCAAGCTCCGACGTACGACGTGTTGGCCGACAATCCGGTCACGATGGGAGACTTCCTGGAGGACACGTACACGGTCGCCGGCAAGACTCATTTTATTGCGATGCGGGGAGCGGCGAAGACGGAAGTAGATCGCCAAAAGCTCAAGAAGCTGTGCAGCACGATCTCGACGATCGAGACGACGTTTTTCGGCGGCGCGCCCTACGACCGGTATGTCTGGCACTTCACCATATTTCCGGGCCAAGACGGCGGCGGCGGCTTGGAGCACCTGAGCAGCACGGAAATCTCGCTTTCCTCCGGTGTCGGCCGAGGAGCCGAAGGCGTGCTCGCGCACGAATTCTTCCACCTATGGAATGTGAAGCGGATCCGCGCGTTCGTGTTGGGTCCTTTCGACTACACAAAGCTGCCAGAGACCGGCGCCCTGTGGTGGCTGGAAGGGGTTACGGACTACTATGCGCACAGTCTTCCGGCGCGATACGGGATGTGGACGCCGGAAAATCTGTACGTCGACATCGCGCGGAATCTCACTCAGTTTCGGGCTGCGCCGGGGCATCTCCGGGTCAGCCCTTATGACTCGAGCTACAAGGTCGATCAGGCGGCAGGGGGTCGAGGAAACAGCAACGGGCTCGACGTGAGCTACTACAACAGCGGGTTCCTGCTCGGAACGATTTTCGACTTGAACTTGCTGAGCAAAACCCATGGCAAGCGCTCGCTCGACGACGTGATCAAGGCTCTGTGGGCCGAGTGCCGGAACAACCAGCCCGGATTTCCGGAGGACGGCATTCGCACCCAACTCGTGCGTATCGGCGGGCCTGAATTCGGGCCGATGTACGACGAAATCGTTATGAAGCCTGGAGACCTGCCGCTCGAGCAGGCTCTGGCGCTGGTCGGTTTGCAACTCCAGGATGAAGACCAGAAGTACACGACACTCGGATTCACAGCCCGGCCCTCGCGGCAAGAGGGCGGGCTCATCGTTACCGAAGGCAACGATCAGGTCAAGACCGGAGAAGTGATCAAGCAGGTAGAGAACGTTCGCTTCGATCAGACGGGCGGCTCCGGGGGCGGGAGAGGATACGCGCAGATCCTGGCCAAGCTGCAAGTCGGCACGCCGATCACGATCAAAGTGCTGCGAAACGGCGCCGAAGAGACCGTCAAGATCGACCCGATCGAGGCAACCCGCAAGATTCACACGATCGCAGAAACTCCGAACGCCAGCGCGGAGGCTGTTCGGCTGCGGAACATCTGGCTATCGAAGCGGCATCCGGGCTAAATCACCGATGCCTGGGGCTTGGACTTGGCAGCTTCCTGCCTGCTTCCAAGCTCCATGATCGCTTTGAATCGCCGCAGGTCTTTCTCGATTTGCGTTTGCGGGTCGTTGCGGAAGAGCTTCGCGACCCAATAGCCCAGCATCTCCGCAGGCGGGTCGTAGCGCATCTTGATCCTGATCCTCGTGCTGTCGTCCCCTTCCGGCTCGAACGACACCGAACCCACGTGGTCGACTCCGGAGCCTTCCATCGTTTCCCAAGCGATCAGCTCGTTTTCGACGTCGTTGACGATCCTGGCTTCCCACTTGATAACGGTGCCCGCAGGGGCCCGTGCCACCCAGATCGAACGCGTGTCGTCGAGTTCATGAACCGAAAGCAGGTGATCCATGAAGACGGGCAGATTCTCGAAGTTCCGCCATATCCGGTAAAGCTCCTGCCGAGGCTTGCCGACGACGATTTCGGCCCGGACGTCGATGTTATAGACACCCGTTCCAGACGGCCGGTCGGCAACGCGCAGGCCAAGTGCGTCATACAGACGGCGGTAGCCTTTCTGTCCGCGAAATATAAGCGCGTAGCCTGCCAACCGGAATAAGGACCCACCGAAGCCGCCCCGCTTCCAACCAGCGACAACCAGCAGCCCGCCGGTCAGCAGTGCTCCCATGTGCTCGACGTCGGTAGCGTTGATTTCCTTCTGCTTTTCACGGATTGCGATCATCGGGATGATTGACCGCTGTTGATGCGGGGGTGTTCGACGCGAGAAAGCGTCTGTTGCATGAATGGCGAGACGCGGGCACTTTTGCTTAATCCGAGTCCGTATGGTGTTTACGACCGCCCGCAAGGAGGAATGAACCCGTCATGGCCGTGAACGCATCTTTGCTGCTCATCGCTAGCATCACC
Source organism: Fimbriimonadaceae bacterium (assembly GCA_025934835.1). Classification (GTDB taxonomy): domain Bacteria; phylum Armatimonadota; class Fimbriimonadia; order Fimbriimonadales; family Fimbriimonadaceae; genus Fimbriimonas. The sequence goes on along the minus strand of JAICWL010000030.1, from coordinate 17,655 downwards.
GGCGCGCTTGGGTCCGCCCAAGAGCCCACCTTCGACATGCAACTCGCTGCACCCGAGATCGGGGTATCCGCTCCGCAGCAGCAGCTTCCCACCGAATCGACGGTGGCCGATCCTGTACCGGCTGCGCTGGCTCCGGTGGATCTCTCCGTGACGATCGCGGAGTCGTTCCAAGAACCGCACGTCACCATGAGCTTCCACAACACGCCCGTGAAAGACGTGCTGAAGTGGCTCGAAAGCAAGGGCGTGAGCTTCGTGGTGTCTGACGCCGATGTTGCCAACGAGGAATTGACGCTCAATCTCCTCGACCAGCCGATGGACTCGGTCGTAGAAGCGATCGGGTCCGCACTGGACGGGCGGTTCGTAAAGCGAGACAACGTGTACGTCTTCGAGAGAGGCCCGTGGCAGTCCGGCAGCCTCTTGCCCGGCGTCAGTGGCCAAGGAAGTGTGTCGACGCTTCGCATCAGGCCGGATTTGCGCTTCCGAGTTTCCCGAGACGGCGGAGCGGCCAGGGCGTTCACGATCGCCCCAGGAGCCGAGGGCGCCGGAGTGAGACCGTTGATTGTCCAGGGCGAGGAGATGAACGCGAATCATCGGCAAGCCATGGTCGAGTTGCGGAAAGCGCTGGAGCAGCTGCGCTCCATGAAGCAGATAGGTCCGGATACCGAAAAGCTGAGCACCGAGGCGCGCAAAGAGATCGAAGCCGCGATGGCCGAAATGGAGCGGGCGATGAGCCAGCTGCGATCCAGCCTCAAGAGCTTCAACTGGTCCGATTCGGGGGGCAAGGTCGCACCTCGCGAGTTCACCATCCCCGACATGAAGTCCTTCAATATGCCGGACGTTAAGTTCTTTTCCATGCCGGACATCAAGTTCGATGCGAAGCAGCAACAGGCGTTTGCCAAGCAAATGGAGGCATGGGCGAAGGAGCAAAAGGAACTGGCCAAGAAGGATGGCATGGCGGGAAGAAATGGTCAGTGGAAGTCCTTCACGGCCCCGGTTGTGACTTTCGGCCGACAGAACCTGTCCGCGCTGCTCGAGAGCCTGACCCCGGAGCAGAAGGCGAAGCAGAAGGAACAGGGATACCTGATGCTGAGCGATCTCACCCAGGCGCAGAGACGGATGCTGGGTGAAGTAGGCGACGGCAAGTTCGAGATTCGTTACAAGAGCGACCAAGGCGAGCTCGTCATCAAGAACTGAGCCCGCTCGATCGAACACATCATGGCCGCGGCCCTTATGCGGGCCGCGGCCATCTTGTTGGAACTTCTAAGCGGCTTCCACGTTACGGCCGTCGGGCAGATGAGGAACCGGGGCCGACTCGAAGCTGTAGGATAAAATGAGGTTTCCCACCACTTTCGCATGAGAATTCGTACGACCCGGCTGGCGATCATCGCCTGTCTCTTGCTGATAGCCTCCGTTTGCTTCGCGCAAGCGAGAGTGCATTGGACACTGACCGTGCCCCCGGGCGCCAAGCCGAACACCGACGCAGTGCTCGATCTGCGTGGGCAGATCGATAGCGGCTGGCATGTGTACTCCTTGACTCAAGGCACCGGCGGGCCCATTAAGACCACCATCGAAGTCGTGGCGCCGCTCAAGGCCACGTCGGCGCCGACCCAGCCGACTCCGAAGAGAGAGCTGGATAAGAATTTCGGCATCCAGGTGGAGATGTTCGAAAACGACGTGGACTTCAAGGTGCCGGTGCATCTCGGCCCATCTCTCACCTCAGGGGCCGTGCGGGTTCGATATCAGGTCTGCAATGCGATGTCGTGCATGCCGCCCAAGACGGAGGAACTGAGCCTCTCCGGCGCCAAACCGGACAGTTCCGCAGGCATCGCCGCTCCTCCGCCTCCATTCGGCAATGCGGTGAGCCAAGCGCGGCACGAGGGTCTCGGATCATTTCTGCTCCTATCGCTCCTTGCCGGGCTGCTGGCATTGCTCACGCCGTGCGTTTTTCCGATGGTCCCGATCACCGTCAGCTTCTTCTCCAAGCAGCGCCAAGAGGGCTCGGGCGTGCTCCATGCCGGCGCCTATTGCCTCGGGATCATTTCGGCATACACGCTGCTTGGCATTGCCATGGCGGTGATCTTCGGGGCTAGCGGCGTGCAGAAGTTCGCGACGAATCCCTGGACAAACCTGGTGCTCGGGGCGATATTCATCTACCTTGCGCTGAATCTATTCGGGGTGGTGCAGCTAACGCTCCCTTCGAGCCTTACGAATCGGTTTAGCGCCAGCGGCAAGAAGGGCCTGCTCGCTCCGGCGCTCATGGGCCTCACGTTCACGCTGACTTCGTTCACTTGCGCCGTGCCGTTCGTCGGCGCGGTTCTCGTCGATGCGGCAAAGGGAGATTTCCTGTATCCGGTCCTCGGAATGCTCGTGTTCAGCTCGGCATTCGCGCTTCCGTTTTTCCTTCTTGCGCTGTTTCCGGGCTACCTGGCGAAACTGCCCAAATCGGGCACTTGGATGGTGACCTTGGAAGGGTTCATGGGGTTCGTGGAACTTGCGGCGGCCGTAAAGTTCGTGAGCAACGCCGACCTCGTTTGGGGGACGGGCATCCTGCCACGGCCGGTTTTCCTGGCCATCTGGGCTCTTATCGCTCTGGCGGCCGCGCTGTTCCTGGCCGGAATTCTCCCTTTGCCGCACGCGGAGCGCCCCAAGAAGGTCGGCCTGGGTCGCCTCGCACTGGCCGTGTGCACCTTAGGCGTCGCGGTGTATTTCGCGAGTGCGGCGCCGGGCAGATCGTTGGGCGAACTCGAGGCGTTCATGCCTCCAAGCAAGGTCGGTGGGTGGCTGGAGGATTACGATCATGCGCTTCAGGTTGCTCGCCAGACGAATCGGCCGATCCTGATCAACTTCACCGGCGTTACCTGCACCAATTGCCGCTGGATGGAAAAGAACATGTTCCCTCTGCCCGAAGTTAAGCGAGCGCTGTCGAAGTACGTGCTCGTCGAGCTTTACACCGATCGGGAGAGGGCTTCGGATCAGCGAAATCAGCAGCTTCAAGTCCAGCTTACGGGCGAGGTGACCCTGCCGGCGTACGTGAGCGTGTCGCCCGAGGGCAAGGTTCTGCAAAGGACCAGCACAACGCGCGATCCGAATGAATTCGTGCGGTTCCTCAAGGGCTGAGCCTCAGCTCAGGAGCAGCAGCGCGGCGGCAGCCGCACCGGCATGCTCGACCCTCAGGACTCTCGGACCCAGCGTCACTCCACGTCGGCCGATGAGCGCAACCTCCTTCGGCGACCAGCCGCCTTCGGGTCCGACCACGATGGTGTGGGCGCCAACGTCCTGGCCGAGCCGCTTCTCGACACCTTCGATTTCGGAAAGCACCGTAGCGTCGGGAAACGCATCGAGGACTGCCTTCAGGCTCTCGGCGGTTTCAAGCTCGGGAACCCTCGTGCGAAAGCTGACTTCGGCCGATTCCATGGAGATGGCTCGCAGCCTGCGCATCCGCTCTTGAAGCTTCAGCTTGTCCCATCGCACGACAGAGCGTTCGGACGGGAATAGCACGAATCGTGAAACGCCAATTTCGGTGCAGGCGCGGACGATCTCGTCGAGCTTTTCTCCCTTTGGAAGCGCTTGGGCCAGCGTGAGCTTTAGGTTCGGCTCGGTTTCGGGCCGGGTGACCTCGATCGGCACCGCGCGATGCCCCTGAAGCCTGCATCGAATGATCGAGCCATCGTCGGGCAGGACCGCGATTTCCGCGCCTGAAGACAGGCGCAGCACATGGCGGAGCTTTTCAACCTCCGGCTTCGGAAGCTCGAATTCGCTTTCGGCCGTTGCTCCCGGCACGAATAATCGCGGCAGTGAACGAAGAGAGCTCATCGCTCGACTCCCCCCGGCCGCTCGAAACGGGCTGCAACCCAGTCGTCCTCGCTCCGTGCTTCGGCCACCTGAAAACCCAGGCCTTCGGCGGCGGATCGGACGTCGGGCCAGTTCGACTCCATGATCCCGCTTACGATCCATTGGCCGCCAGGTTTGATGCGCGCGAAAGCTTCGGGCGCAACCCTGATTAGAGTGGCGCTTATGATGTTGCTCAGAATCAGGTCGTAGGTCCTGGTCGAGAGACGAGCGGCGAATCCTTCGCCTGCGATGGCCTCGATCTCCACGCCGTTCAGCGCAGCGTTCTGCCTGGCCACCTGCGCGGCGATCGGATCGATATCGACGGCGTCGACCTGGGCCGCCCCGAGCAATTTCGCGGCGATCGAAAGAACCCCACTTCCGCATCCCACGTCGGCTACAGATTTGTTTCGCAGGTCCACGGTCTCCATGAGCTCCAGGCATAGACGCGTCGTCGGGTGGTCGCCGGTTCCGAACGCCTGCCCGGGGTCCAGCACGATAACGCAGTCGTCCGGCTCGGAGTCGAATGGCTCCCATGTGGGCCGGATCACGAACTTGCTTCCAATGCGGCGAGGCTTGAAGAATTGCTTCCAGGCGTCTTCCCAATTCGATTCCGGAAGCTTGGATTGGGAGATCTCCGCTCCGAGCGCCTCGAGATCTGCGGCAAGCTCCTTAACCACTTCGGACGCGCCGGGTACATCGACAACGCAGCCGACAAGGGCATCAGCTTCCAAGAGGGTGTTCTCGACCCCGTGACGGAGGAACGCTTCCACGAACGGCGACCAGTCTATCGGGGCCGGGCTGACTGTGGCCCGCAGCTGAACCCAGCTCATCTGCCTTTGAACAGGCCGCCGAGAAAGCCGCCTTTGGCCGCGCCTTTCGGAATGCTTTCGCCGCTAAGCTCGGCGAAATCCCGCAGAGCTTTGGCTTGCGCGTCGCTGAGCTTTTCGGGAACGTGCACGGAGACCTGGACGACCAGGTCGCCGCGTCGCCCACCATGCAGAGGCGGCAGCCCCTGCCCTCGCACGATGATTTGCTGGCCTGGCTGCGTACCGGGGTTTATCTGAATCGGTATCGGGGCCTCGAGCCCTTCGATCTCCACTTCGTCGCCGAGCGCGGCTTGGGAGAATGTGATCGAGAGCGAGGTGTACAAAACCTGGCCGCGGCGCTCGAAGCGCTTATCCGGCGCGACGTGCAGCACGACGTAGAGGTCGCCGGGTCGTCCCCCATGAACACCGTCGCCGCCGTGCCCCGGCATGTGGATTTTCATGCCATGCTCGACGCCTGCCGGCACCTTCACCATGACCTTGGCCTCTTCCGGCACGACTCCGCGCCCGCTGCATTCCTTGCAGGGGTCTTTGATGATCTTGCCCTCGCCCTGGCACGCGGGGCAGGTTGTGGACGTGCGAACTTGGCCGAGAAACGTATTGCGGACGGCGCTAACGGCGCCTTGGCCCTTGCAGGTCGGGCAGGTCTCCGGCTGCTTGCCTCCCTCGACTCCGGTGCCGCCGCATGCGGTGCAGAGGGTCGTCCTTTCGACTTCGACTTCCCTTTCCACTCCGGTCAGCAGTTCTTGGAGCGAGAGCTCGATGTCGACTCGGACATCCTCGCCGTCTCTCCCGGGCGAGCGGCGGGCGTTCGCCGCTCCGCCAAAGAACATATCGAACAGGTCTCCGAAGCCTCCGGCGAAAAAGTCGGCGTTCGGCATCGCCTGCTCGTCGGTCGTGCCGAATCGGTCGTATTGCGCGCGGCGATCGGCATCGCCGAGGATGGCGTACGCCTGGCCGATCTCCTTAAACTTTTCTTCGGCACCCGGATCGTCCGGATTGACGTCCGGATGATAACGGCGCGCGAGACGCCGGTAAGCCGTCTTGATCTCCTCCGGGCCCGCGCCACGCGACACGCCCAGGACCTCGTAAGGATCCCGCTTGGTCATCAATTATTCTTCGGCTTCCTCTTCGCTTGCGGATTCTTGTTCCTCGATGTCGCTGAGCGAAAGCGTGTCGTCGTCGCTCGGACGGGCGGCTTCCTCTTCTTCCTCTCCCACGAGGCTAGACAGCGTGACCGGTTCTTCGGCATCCACGTCCGATTCGAGCTCCGGTTCGTGGTCCTCCAAAGCGGCAGTAGATACGAGAGCGACCTCGGTTTCGTCGAGCGCCGGGAGAAGCATGCCGAGTTCGGCGGGCATCGTCTCGTCGATAAGGAGTGGGCCTTCTGCGACCGGCGGAATCGCCTCGATGGCGGTCGGCATAATCGGCTTGATCTTCCCGGCGGCGATCTCTGCGAGCGCGATGGTCAACGGGTGGTTCGATTCGATTTGAACCAGGGGAGACGCGCCCTCCTTGAGCTGCTTCGCGCGTTTGGCGGCAAGATTCGACAGTACGAACTTTCCGTGCTCGTACTCGTTGAGGATGTCGGGATTAGGGAGCATAAGTCTCGTTCGGAACCAACAAGTATACCCCCGGGGCTCAGGTTCCCGGGACAGGTCACAGCACAGTGGCGCCGTTGTCGTTGCCGCTCGTAAAGCGCTCGAGAGGCACCGGCTGCGGCTGTTTTACCGCGCAACGAATCTTCGTAATTCGAAGCTCCTCGCGCAGCAAAATGCGTTTTTGAAGCACCAGCACTTCCTCTACGACCGGAATGATGAGAGTGTCCCCCTCCTGACGATTTTCCGCGGGCTGATCGAGGAGGCGATTGACGGGGACGCGCGCGATGCTGATCTGCTCGCTCGTCAGCTTCCACTGGGGCTCGATCGGCTCTTCCGGCTCGAGATCGTCGGTCGCCGCCGTGCGCTTCGGGCGAAATGCGGCAGGCACCTCAGCGGCCCCCGCGGCCACCAACTCGTCCCTTGCTTGGAATGAGAAAGGCGCCATCCAATCGCCTTCCGGCGAGGCTTGAAGTATCTCCTTCGGAACCACGAATGAACGCCCGTCGGGGATCTCGATCACCACGGCTCCGGATTCGTTAACCGTATCGCGGACCTTGCCCACGACGCCGCTGCGATCTCGTACCGTCCTGTTTTCGTTCACCAAGTATCCTCTCCCTTGTCGCACTTCGACGTCCTTCGGGCCAGGGTGTTCCGGCTGTGCTTCTGCAACCAAGGTACGCTCCCGCGAAACATGAGCGTTGAGTCTGCCGCGCAGGCGGTTCGTTCGGAGATCGGGAAGGTTATCGCCGGTCAGGAAAAAGTCGTCGAACAGGTGCTCGTGGCTGTGCTTGCAGACGGCCATGTGCTGCTCGAGGGGGTTCCCGGCACCGCCAAAACGCTACTCGTGCGGTGCCTCGCGCGAGCGTTCAGCTTGGAATACGGGCGCGTGCAGTTCACGCCGGACCTGATGCCGAGCGACGTTATCGGAACGAGCGTTTTCGACGCCAAGACGAACGACTTCCAGCTCCGCAAGGGACCTGTGTTCGTGGCGATGCTCCTCGCCGACGAGATCAACCGAACGCCCCCGAAGACTCAGGCCGCGCTGCTCGAAGCGATGGAAGAGAGGCGGGTGACGATCGACGGGGAGCCGCACGCTCTGCCGGCGCCGTTTCTCGTATTCGCAACCCAGAACCCGATCGACTACGAGGGCACTTATCCGCTGCCCGAGGCGCAGCAGGATCGCTTTCTTCTCAAGGTAGTTGTGGACTACCCCGGGCCGGAGGCGGAGGTTCAGGTGCTTCGAATGCACAACGCCGGCTTCAGGTCGCAGAACCTGGATGCGGTGGGCATTCAGCCTGTCGTCGATCTCGAGGGGCTTCGCCAGATGCAAGCCGAGGTGGGGAGCGTCAAGGTCGAGGACAAGATTTTCAACTACATCTACGAGATCGTCCAAGCGACCCGGCGGTCGAACGACGTGCTTGTTGGCGCTTCGCCCCGAGCCGGGATCGCTCTGCTGAATTGCGGAAAGGCGATCGCCGCGATGCGGGGCAGGGATTTCGTCATTCCGGACGACGTGAAGGAACTTGCGGCGCCGGTATTGCGCCATCGCGTGCTTCTGCGTCCCGAGGCGGAGATCGAGGGCCTGACGGCGGATCGCGTTCTTTCCAGCCTGGTGGACGCTCAGACGGTGCCGAGGTAGCGTCGGCCTTCGGGTAGAAGGCACAGGGCGGGCGTGCCCGAGGAAGCGTCATGAAAATCACTGGAATCGAGACCCTGGTGTGCAATGCCCGTATGCGCAACTGGATCTTCGTGAAGGTCCTGACAGACCAAGACGGCCTGTGGGGCTGGGGTGAAGCCACGCTCGAATGGCACACGAGAGGAGTCGTGGGAGCGATCGAAGACCTGGCGCAACTCGTTGTGGGCGAAGACCCTCGGCGCATCGAGCACCTGTGGCAGACGATGTATCGCCAGCACTTTTGGCATGGAAACGGCATCGTGCGCGGGACGGCCATCAGCGGGATCGACCTCGCCCTTTGGGACATTCTCGGCAAGATCCACGGCGTGCCGGTGCACGAGCTTTTGGGCGGAAGGGTGCGCGACTTCGTGCGCCTGTATTCGCACCTCGGTGGCGGGCGGATGGAGGATTTCTATATGACGCCTGTGAGCGAGGCGGCCCGATTCGCCGATCTGGCCCAACAGGCGGTCGGGGAGGGGTTCAGCGCGTTCAAATCGATGGCGGTGCCCGAGACCATGCCGATCGAGGGGCTCGAGCCGATCCGGGCCGCCGAGCTTTGCGTCGCCGCCATGCGGGAGGCCGTCGGCGATGCGATCGACATCATGGTCGACTGCCATGCGCGGCCGTCGCCGGCTATGGGACTGCAATTTGCCAAAGCTCTGGAGCCGTACGGGCTCTACTGGTTCGAGGAGCCGTGCTGGCCCGAGTCGGTGGATGGCCTGGCAAGGATCCAAAGCGCCGTCTCCACGCCGATCGCGACCGGCGAGCGGCTTGTGGGTCTGCACGCATTTCGGGAGTTGCTGGCGCGCGGGGCGGCGAGCGTGATCCAGCCCGACGTAACCCATTGCGGGGGGATCACCGAGACCCGGCGGATCGCGGCGCTCGCGGAGGCGCACCGGGTAGCGCTGGCACCGCACAATCCGCAGGGACCGGTAAGCACAGCCGCCTCGCTCGAAGTGGGATTTGCCACGCCCAGCTACGTTATATGCGAGACGGTCCACTCGGACGTGCCTTGGCGGGCCGACATCGTCTCGCAGGGGTTCGAAGTTGATTTGGAGCGGCGCGTCGTGTACCCAAGCTCGCGCCCGGGGCTCGGCATCGAACTGAATGAAGCGGAGATCGCGAAGCATCCTTTCGAGCAGGAGCTTCCTCGTCGAAGCTACTATTCGGATGGAAGCGTGGGAGACTGGTAGCAGAGCCGCGCAGAGGTGGTCAATGCGTCTTGGACCTGAGCCCGTACCGATAGCCGATTACGCCTGCAATACCGGCGAGGGAGTCATCTGGCATCCGGATGAATCGTGCGTGTATTGGACCGACATTCCGGCGGGCCGGCTGTTCCGGTACGACCCGGCAACCGATCGGCACTCGGAGGTTTATCGCGGCAGAGTCATCGCCGGGATGACGATTCAGGAGGACGGCGCGCTGCTCTTGTTTCTCGACAAGGGCTCGGTTGCCATTTGGCGGGGTGGAAACAAGCTGGAGATGGTTGTGGAAAGCCTGCCGGGCGAGGAGCGGAGCCGATACAACGACATTCTCGCCGACCCGACCGGGCGCGTGTTCTGTGGCACGATGCCTACGCCGGAGCGTCTGGGCAGGCTGTACCGCCTCGATTGCGATGGCTCAACGAGCGTGATTCTGGAAAACGTAGGTTGCTCGAACGGCATGGGCTTCACGCCGGACCTGAAGCATCTGTATCACACAGACTCCGCGAGCCGAGAGATCACGATCATGGACTACGACCAGGCGACCGGCGCACTCTCGAACCGCCGGCTGTTCGTGAGAACTCCGGACAATGGGAGCGTGCCGGACGGCATGGCGGTCGACGCCGAAGGGTTCGTGTGGTCCGCAAAATGGGGTGGGCATGGCATCGTCCGGTACAACCCCTCGGGGGAGGAGGAGCGCAAGGTGGAGTTTCCGGTTCCAAAGGTCTCGTGCCTGATCTTCGGCGGGCAAGATTACACCGACATCTACGCGACCACGGCCGGAGGCGACAAGAAGCAGGCGGATGGCCCCCTCGCCGGAGCGCTATTTGGATTCAACCTCGGCATACGCGGCGTGCCGAAATTCCGCTCCAAGGTGCGAAGATGAGGCTCATTCGGTTTATCGGCCCGGACGGCGGAACGCGGTTCGGAGCTCAGATCGACGACGGATCGGCGGAGGCGCTTTCGGGCTCGGTCGCTGAGGGCTTCTCGCGCACCGGCGAGACCGCTCGAGTCGTCAAGCTGCTCGCGCCGATCGAGCCTGCCGCGATTTTCTGCATAGGGCTCAATTACCGGTTCCACGCTGAAGAGTCCGGAGCGAAGATTCCCGAGCGGCCTATTCTATTCTTCAAGTCGCCGGCGGCGATTCAAAACCCGGGCGACCCGATCGAGATTCCCCGATGCCTGCGAAGCGAGGAAGTGGACTACGAATGCGAACTGGCGGTGGTTATCGGCAAGGCCGCGAAAAACGTGTCGCGTGAGCACGCTCTGGAGCATGTGCTCGGATATACGTGCGCCAATGACGTGAGCGCGCGGGACTGGCAGATCAAGTACGGGGGCGGGCAGTGGTGCCGGGGGAAAACCTTCGACACGTTCTGTCCTCTCGGGCCCGCCATCGTGACGACGGACGAGCTGCCGAACGCCGGCGAGCTTGGCATCCGCACAGTGCTCAACGGTCAGGCGGTGCAGGACTGGAACACGAACGACATGATCTTCGATGTAGCTTCGCTGATCGAGTTTCTCAGCGGGAGCACGACGCTTCCGGCGGGCAGCGTTATCCTGACCGGGACGCCCCAAGGAGTCGGCATGGCCCACAAGCCTCCGCTGTTCCTCAAGGCTGGCGACGTGGTGAGCATCGAGATCGACGGCATCGGGGCGCTGACCAACCCGGTCGTGGAAGAGCGATGCTGAAAGTCGGCTTGAACCCGTATGGCTTGACCTGCGCGATCGGGATCCAGGGCGCGAATCCAAAGCCGCTCGGGTTGCGCGGGTTCGTCGCTTTGGCCAAGGAGCTCGGCTCGAAGTGTATCGAGCTGCACAATGGACACCTCGACTCGCTCGGTCTCGATGAGCTCTCCCATTTGGGTTCCGAACTGAGCGCGGCGGGGCTCGAGCCTATCGTGAGCTCCTCGATCGACCACCTCGACACAGCCTTTCGGGCGGCTGCGCCGCTGGGCGCGCGCACCATACGCGTCGGGCTGTCACCGGTGCTGTGTGGGGCCAGGGCCGCGCGTCCCGATTGGCCGCAAGTCGTCGAGCATGCAAGATCTACGCTGGTGTCCGCAGCGCCGACCGCGGCCCGGCAAGGGGTTACCCTGGCTATCGAGAACCATCAGGATTTCGGGTCGGAGGAGCTTGTCGACTTTTGTCGTGCTGCGGGTGAAAGTGTCGGCATCTGCCTCGACACCGGGAACCCTTTCGCAGTCGCGGAGGCGCCGATTCCATTTGCGCGCGTCGTAGCGCCGCTGGTGCGCCACGTTCATTTGAAGGACTACCGGCCGCAGTTTACGGACGAGGGGTACCGATTGGTGCGCTGCGCAATCGGCGATGGCGCCGTGCCGTTCCCAGCGATCGCCTCGATTTTGGATAGGTTCCACTCCAAGCTTACGGCGTCGTTGGAGCCGGGCGCACTGGAGGCGCGGCACGTTCGTCTGCTCTGCGCCGAATGGTGGCAGGGTTACGCGCCCAAGACGGCTGAGTCGCTCGCAGAGTGCCTGCATGCGGCGAGGGTGCACCATCTGCCCGAGGACGAAGACTGGCACACTCCCTGGGAAAGGGGAGACGATCCGGGTGCGATTTGCGAGTACGAACTCGACATGATTCGGAAAAGCTCGGCATATGTGAAGAGTTTGGGGTGGATGTGAGCGCGCTCGACCGTTTCAGGCTGGACGGGAAGCGCGCGCTGCTGACCGGCGCCACGAAGGGGCTTGGACGAGCGATGGCCGAGGCGTTCGCCGAGGCCGGAGCCGGCGTCGCCATCACGAGCCGTTCCGCTGATCGGGCCGCCGAGGCGGCCCGTGAAATCTCCCTAGGGACGGGCCGAAAAGTTGTGGGTCTGGGCGCCGACGTGGTCACCGGCGCGGGGGTCGAGGCACTTGCCCATTCGCTCGGCGAGACCTTCGGGCCGGTCGATATTCTTGTCAACAACGCGGGAGTCAACACGCGCGGCTCGATTCAGGAGCTATCGGAATCGGACTGGAACGAAGTGATCGCGGCGAACCTCACGTCGCCGTTTCTGTGCGCGCGGGCGTTCGGCCCGGGAATGGCGGACCGGGGTTGGGGCCGAATTATCAACATCGGCAGCATTTTGAGCGTCATCGGCATCGCAGGTCGGTCACCGTATGCTTCGGCGAAGGCGGGAGTCGCGAATTTGACGCGCGTGCTCGCGCTGGAGTGGGCGGGCAAGGGAGTCAATGTGAACGCTCTGTGCCCCGGACCGTTCGGCACGGATCTGAACCGACCGATTCTAGACGACCCAGAAAAGTACCGCGCGTTCGTCGCGAAGATTCCTCTGGGCCGTTGGGGCGAGCCGGCTGAGATCGGCCCGGCGGCGCTGTTCCTGGCGTCCGACGCGTCGTCGTTCGTGACAGGAAGCTGCCTATTCATCGACGGAGGTTGGACCGCGCAATGAAGGCGCTCGTGTATACGAAGGTAGGCGCCCTGGAGCTTCAGGAGGTGCCAGAGCCCGAGGTCGGCCCTGGCGAGGTGCTCGTACGGGTTTCATTGACCGGCATCTGCGGCTCGGATGTACACGGGTTCCTTGGACACAGCGCGAGGCGGCAGCCGGGCCTCGTGCTCGGACACGAAACGCTGGGCGTCGTTCAAGATGGGGATCCGGAGCTGGCCGGAAGGCGGGTGTCGGTGAATCCGCTTATCGGATGCGGAACGTGCCGCGCATGTCGAGCGGGGCGACAAAATGTGTGCTCGACCTGGCGGCTTCTGGGCCTCGACCGAACGCAGGGCGGATTCGCCGAATGGGTGTCCGTTCCTCGGCGCAACGTCATTCCCTTGCCCGATCACGTTTCGGATGCGGCTGCCGTGATGATCGAGCCGCTCGCGAACGCCATTCATCTGCTTGCGAAAGCTCCTCGAGAAGCCCGTCCATTTCCCAAGACGGCGCTGCTTGGCGGCGGAACGCTTGGAGCCTGCATCCTCAGCGTCGCGCTGCTTCAGGGCTTCGAAGTCGTTCTCGTCGCCGAGCCGAACCCTCGCCGAGCCGAAGTCGCTCGCGCGCTGGGGGCGCAGCAAGTGTGCGGAGGCCAAGAGCAGGAGGTCATGGATATCTTAGCGACGGCTTGCCCGGGTGGCGTCGACGTGGCCGTCGACGCGGTCGGTAAGCAAGCGACGCGTCAGCTCTCCGCAAGGGCGCTTTGCCGGGGAGGAACCGCGCTGCTTCTGGGATTGGACGACGGTCCGACAAGCTTCGATTTCCATGACCTCATTCGGCGCGAGGTGCGGCTCCAGACAAGCTTCGCCTACACCGAATCGGACTTCCAAGCGGCGTTCGATCTCGTCGATCAGCGCCGGGTCGATTTCGAAGAGTGGACTGACGTGGTTTCAATCGTATCTGGGCAGGCTGCATTCGACAAGCTTGTGCGCGACCCTGAGGATCGGCTTAAAATCGCATTACGGCCATGAACGAACGCACTCTCGAAGGAAAGGTGGCCCTGGTTACCGGCTCGGGCCGAGGTCTGGGGTTTGCGATGGCGACCAGGCTCGCGGAGCTTGGCGCCCATGTGGCGATCCACGATCGAAGCGAGGAGGCGCCGGCGGAGTTTGGAGAATCGGAGTCGCTTGCGCAAGCGGCCGACAAGCTTCGGCCCCACGGAGGACACGTGTGCTCCGTGGCGTGCGACATCGCCGACGAGGGGCAGACGCTGGCGCTCGCGCATCAGGTCGAGCAGGAGCTTGGCCCGATCGACGTCCTCGTTAACTGCGCGGGAGGGGATATCGCGGCCGCGGGCGGCAAGCCGCAGCCAAACGACGCCCTGCATATCAAAATGGAGGATGTCCGGGAGCTTATCGAGCGGAACCTGATCGGCACGATTCTGATGTGCAAGGCGGTCGTCCCTGGCATGGCTGAGCGCAACTCTGGCTCGGTAATCAACATCGCTTCCGCCGCAGCGCACGTTGGATGCTCGCCGGAGGCGATTTACAGCACCGTGAAGGCGGCGATCGTGCATTACACGCGTTGCCTCGCGCTGGAGACGAGGCCGTACGGCGTGCGGGTCAACTCCGTCAGTCCAGGGGCGACGATGACGGGACGATTCCTGGCGACCCGAAAGACCGATCCGGCCCGGATGGAACTCGGTCCCTCGTTCGACCGCTACGGCCGTCCGGAGGAAGTGGCGGACGTGGTCGCCTTCCTCGCCTCCGGCGCCTCTCGGTTCGTAAGCGGCCAGGTGATCCGGGTCGACGGCGGCAAGAGCCTCTTCCCCGGCTAGCTGGCGGCCGAATCTAGCCTTTGTTCTCGCCGTTGTAGATCGGCAGCCCGAAGTACTTCAGCCGCTCCCAGGGGAAGTTTTTCGGGTCGTTCTTCCTTCCCGGAGGCTGAGCGATGTACTCGTGGCTCACGATCTGCTTGATCGGGAAGCGCCTCCTCATTTCGGCGATGATCCCGCAAAGTGCCTGTATCTGCTGCTCGGGGTACGGCTGCTTGCCGTCATTCAGATTCACGAGCTCGATGCCGATCGAGTAGTTGTTCAAATTCGTTCGCCCGGACGCGTCTTTGCTGACGCCAGCGTGCCACGCTCGGTCGAACGTCGAGACGTTTTGAATGATCGAGCCGTCGCGGCCGATGGTGAAGTGCGAGCTCACCTGGCTGGACGTGCGCTGGAACGCTTCGGTCGTCTTCTGCAGAGTCGGGATGACCGTAGAGTGGACGACGATCGTGTCTACAACCGAGCCTACCGGCCTGTGTCCGAAGTTCGGCGATTGGATCCAAAGCTCGGGCTGCAGGAACCCGGGATTCTTCCACGGCACGGGCATGGGGTCGTAAGGATCGGGGATGTAGCCTACTTGTTGGCCAAAAACGAGAGCGAGTCCGATTGCAGTCAGCACCATTGCGACATAACTATGCCACGATCTCGCAGTGCGATCCTAGCGGTGCTCGGCCCAAAAAACAAACAACGGCTCCGACAATGTCGGAGCCGTTGCATCGAGTGACGGCTACTTACCGGTGCGTTTGATCATGCCCTGAGGCAGATTGCTCGGTGGCGGGATCGATCCCGGCTTTTTAGGCGGAGGCGCGTTCGGATCGACGTCGTTCGACGAGCACCCGACGCACACCGCAGTCAGCGTGATCGCTACCGCAAGCAGCACGGCCAGATAGGATTTTCCCGACTTCATCAGAAATCCGGGACCCAGTACGGATACCACTTGGCCCAGGAATGCGATGCGCCATTGGAGCCCGTGACGAACGGCTGGGGAGCCGCAACGCACTGCTCGGCCTGGCTGAACTTCATCGACTTCACGTGTCCGTCGCAGAACGCGAACACCGCTCGGCCCCGAAGGTACGGGTTGTATGCTTCCTGATTGTAAGGAGCAGACCCGGACACGCTACCTCCCTGACCCTTGTGCGGGTACCGGGTGAAGCCTTCCTGCCAATAGTGATCGCAGTCCTGGTCGTATTGAGAAGGCCACGTTAGACCGTTTCCGAGGCCCGCCGAGATCGAAGGACCCCAGTCCCAAGTCGATTCAGCGATGAATTGGACGACGTTCGCTGGGCGGGCTACAGAGCCGATCCTGCCCTTGACTGCGCCCGGTCGGTTGTTAGAGTCGTATTCGCCCCACAATCCTGGCGGCAGGCCAAAGTCGACCAGGTAGTCGTTCAGCGCCATCTGACTCAGAGTGTGCGTGTAGAACGAATCGTCTGCCGACTTGTATCCGCCGGCGGGCGCGGCGATTCCGTATGTACCTGGGTTGCTGATAACAGCGCTCCAGTTGGTCGCGCCAATGGCCGGGCAGACGGCGATGGCGTCGTTCTTGACGTATGGCTGGATAACGCCGAAGTACATCACGTCGCGTGCGCCGCCGTTCGACGGATTGCGGAAGTCACCCCAGTCCGGCTGGTCGCACGGAGATTCTCCGTAGCTGCAAGAGCCGTTGTTGTCGTGGCGAGGAAGAGTGTCGTCGTAATCGCCGGCATACATAATGCCCGCAAGACCAAGCTGCTTGGTGTTGCTAACGCATTGGGTCTGCTTTGCCGAGTCCTTGGCCTGTGCGAACACAGGGAACAGGATCGCGGCGAGGATGGCGATAATAGCAATGACAACGAGCAACTCGATCAAAGTAAAAGCCGAGCTTCTCTTATTCATATGGCCAACTCGATGTAATGAGACTAGCGGCCTGCGGAAATATCGCGTGCCGCGCTACTATCGTATCAAATTCTTTGGCGGTTGCAAACTTTTATTCTCGGAAACGCGTCGCAGCCATGTCGTCACCCGAGCCAAACGCTAGGAATTCTGGGGTTGGATGAGCCCCGCGCAGGTTCGCAAGGCAGCCGCTCGCTCTGTTCCGAACTCCGTCGAGCCGTGCCGGCTTAGCCAAGATTCGGCTGAATCCTGTCCGCCTGAAACCGACTGCCGGTCGTATGCCAGCGCCAACGCAACGATCCGTTCGACGTCTTCATCGTCGGAAGCCGCGGCTCGCATGGCAAGTGCGGTAGGAGGCAGCGCGGCGTGCGGCAGGCTTTCCAGCTCTGCGAGGACTCGCGCGAGCAGCACCCGCTCGGCGCCGAGGCCAAACGCGTCAGCAGCCGCAGCAGCATAAACGCCGACCCGTGCCGCGCGCCGGCGATCCTCCGGGCTTGCGGCTTCGATCAGGGGCCGCAAAATGAGATTCGCTTCGGCCGGGCTCATACTACGGTCACCTCGGCCACCGCCGAGACGACTGCTTGGACCTCGGACTCTTCAAGCGTCCTGGGGTCGAGCCATATCGAGCCGTCCTCGATGCGCCCGACGATGCCGGGATCACCAAGCCGAAGTGCTCTTGCAAGCGCCGCGGGATCGGCGGCGGGGATACCGACGAGCACAGTCGCCAACTTCGTGCCAGGAGCCGAGCCACCGCCGACTTCGCTCTCGCCGCTGCGCGTCGTCGCGCCCGGAATCTCGCCCGAGATGCGAGCTGCGAGCGATCCGATCTCTTCGACGCTCCGAGAAAGGTATTTGAGCACCGGGATTTCTAGCTCTCGCCCCGAAATGTAGAGCCGCAAAGTTTCCTCCACGGCGGCCATTGCCAGCTTGTCGATTCGGACTGCCCGCGCCAAAGGGTGCTTGGAGATTCTCGCGATCGCTTCGCGGCGTCCGACGATCAGCCCGGCTTGGGGCCCGCCCAGAAGCTTATCGCCGCTTGCGATGCTGACGTCGGCCAGGGCAGCACTGTCTCGCAAGGTTTCTTGGGGCGGGAGACCGAACCGTGTGAGATCGACCAGGCAACCGGAACCCTGATCGTCGATCAGACGAATTCCGCGGCCGTTCGCGATCTCGCGCAAATCGCGCAGCGGCACCTCTTCCACGAATCCGACCATCGAGAAATTGCTGGGATGGCAGCGCAGCAGCGCGGCCGTTTCCTCGCCGATAGCGCCTTCATAATCGGAAGGATGGGTCTTGTTCGTGCAGCCCACCTCGACGAGCTTGCAGCCTGCTTGACGCACGATATCGGGCATCCGGAACGAGCCACCGATCTCGACCATCTGTCCGCGGGACAAGATCACCTCGTGACCCGAGGCGAGCGAGGCGAGCGTG
>JAICWL010000031.1 GCA_025934835.1 Fimbriimonadaceae bacterium | reverse complement strand
GGGACAGCGTAGTCCATCTCCATAAGTTCGGCAGTGAAAGTCCAGCAACCGGTGCAGGCAGTAATCGCGTGTCGTCCTTAGTCGTTTCGATCGGACGCACACGCTGCCTTCTTTCGCCGAGTCTTGGCTTCGTGTCGGCACTGAGCCGCAAGTGCAAGCACTCCTCCTCTTTGTTTCGGTCGCAAGCGATGCGGCTGTCCTCCATCACCGCCTTGGCGTCTCTAGAAGGCCGCGATGTGCGCGGTCAGAAACAAAGGAGACCGAAATGCGACTATTCACCCTGCACGAACTGCTTCGCGTTCCACACGCTGAACTCATTGCCCTGCGTATCTACGTTGAACACCAGCTTGCCAGACTTGAAGCTGTCTTCGTTGACGGCAACCGTTTCTTGGCACCGCGGCCCGTAAGCCATGCTTGCTGCGATCGCTGCGCGCAGGGAAGCGTTGCCACTGGTCGCCTTGAGCATCCTGCCCAGATCGCCTTCCGCGAACTCCAGATCTCCTTTCTGCTCGCGAGAAGCGATTTTCACCTTAGCCAGTGGGTTTGGGCGAATGATGTCTGACTTAATGGCATAGTTGAAGACGCTGGAAAGGTACGTCCAGCGAGCTCTGACGGTGTTCGCGGCGTAGCTCTCAAGCATTCGGTTGTGCGCGACCTGGAGCCGCTTCCAGCAGTCCCCTTGCAGAAGTTCCGCCACTCGCATATCGCCCAGAATTGGCATC
Source organism: Fimbriimonadaceae bacterium (assembly GCA_025934835.1). Taxonomy (GTDB): domain Bacteria; phylum Armatimonadota; class Fimbriimonadia; order Fimbriimonadales; family Fimbriimonadaceae; genus Fimbriimonas. The sequence continues at coordinate 34,010 of JAICWL010000031.1, read as the reverse complement.
TGTTTGCCCAGGCTGAGATTGGAGAAGAGTTTCGCCCAATCGTCATAGCGTCTGAGAGTCGAATCCTGATTGCCGCACTCCTCAGCGTAGGCGTTGTAGTCTTGAAGGAGCTCCCGAACGAAGGGTGTCTCCTTCTTCTTGGTCTCTGCGTGCAAGAGATCGAACAGCGCTCTTTCCCGATCCTGAGCTTCCTTCTCGCGGGCCTCTCGCTCGAGGCGTTCCGCCTTCTGGACCGCGAGAACTTTGGCCACTTCGGCAATCTCGTGGTTGGCAGTCACCCATCTTTGCCCCGCAGGGAGTTGAGCGAGTGCGTAGCCCTCGAAGTAGACGCGGACGCCATTCTTCGTGGCGTATCGCTTCTCCTTCGGCTTGCGTGTGCTTCGCTCGGGCCCCATGTCGTCCTCGGGAGCCCAGGTGGGCTCACAGGACTGGGTTATGTTGCTCGGGCACGCAAACGGCGAAGACGATTTGAAGTTTTTTTCTGGTTCTTCTCGCAAGGGGGATCCTCCCCCTGCGCGAGTCCAGCAGCTTCTCCTGGTCGCGAAGTGCGTTACCCCAGGATTCCCCCATCTCTCTCTCCGTCAAGAGACCGTCCTCTGTGAAATCAGATTGACTCTCTGACAAGGTTTGAGCGTGTAGAACCCTTTGGAGTCGGGAATCCAGTCATCCCGACCAACTCCCAAGTGCCCATGCAGCACACATCGGTTTCATCCCGAACAGCCCCCGGCCCGGACTTCGCATCAAGGAAAAATCTTGGCGTGGATTACCTTCTGAATCGGAGTCGGCGGGCGGACTCTCAGCACATTGATCTTCGGCAGTACGGGCCCCTCGACCTGGAAGTTGTTGCTGCCCTGAAAGATCAATGACACCGAGCGCCGATTGTCCTGAAAGCCGGCGTAGTGCCCACTCACCGTAATCACCAACATGCTGACCGGCGCGGCAGGCGGTACCACCGAGAATGTCGTCGTCGTGGCCCCTTCCGGCACCGTCACGCTCGCAGGCAGGCGCCCCAGGCCCGGCTTATCGGCGGAGATCTCGATGATCGCCCCTCCTTTCGGCGCGGGAGCGTCGAGCGTGACTCCGAGAGTCAGATGGGTTGAATACGCCATCGTTCTACGGGTCTTGCTGTTTGGCGTGGGCTGGCTCTCGCCGGCGAGGAAAAGTGAGCCCAGGCTGGGCGGGTTCACCGTCAGCAAGGTGCTGACGGCATTGCCGCTGATCGCCGTAAGTCGGAACCGGGTCGTCTTCGACACAGACGGAAGTACATCGGTAAACGAGCCCTGCGTCTGGCCCGGCGCCACGGAAACGAACACCGGCGTATCCAGCTCCGCGTCGGTATCGCCGGAGAGGGCCGCGACCTGAAGGCTGACCTGACAGCCCGATGCCGGAGCCGGCCCGCCGGCAAGCCGCACCGTGCCCGTGTAGGTCGGCGCTCCATCGCCCTGAGACGACGAGGTCGAGAACGCGTCGATGCTGGGGTACGCCTCTTCGCCTGGCTGGCGCATGAAGACGTGCTGATAAAAGGCTGAGTTTCGCGCCAGCACCATCTTGTTGGCGTTCGCCTTCCATTGGTTCGATCCGTCCAGCGTCTCCAGAAAGTCGAGGACCGCGTCGTCGCCGAGGGGAGTGGAGACGGGGTCGCCTCCGTTCAGGTCCGCCAACAACTGCTTCAAGCCGTTCTGACTCAATAGAGACAGCTTGATCATGGTCATCGAGTTGTAGGCGGCCGGGAAGCGGAATATGTCGAACGTGCCGTTGGTCCCCAGGTGAAGCTGCTGATCCATGGCCGCCCTCGTAATCAGCTCGCCACCGTCCTGGTTCATCGAAGGATTGTTCAGCACCGAATCGAAGTAGGTTCCCGGGCTGGTCAGGAATTCCTGATAATCCTGAATCGTCAGGCCAGTGGCGGCTTTGATGATCGCGTTGGCAGTCTTGAATTCGATGTCGTGAAACCAGTCGATGAGTTCTTGGAGCCCGACGAGCGTCAAGATGGCGTCGCGGAACGATTCCAATGCTTGGCTCAAGCCTTGCAGTCCCGCGCGAATCTGTCCCGCGGCGTCGGGTAGGCCGGACATCGAGAGAAGATGCTGGTTGGTGTAATCGTTGAGGATGTCGTCCGCGTCGGTTGTCTGGATGCCGGTGACCGGGTCGATGTCGCGCGGCTTGAACAGAAGAGACTGCGCAAGCTTCAGACTGGTCGAGGGCAGCGCCTTCAACCCGTCGTCGATATCCACGACCCAATTTCGCATGTACGGGATCGCGAAGGGATGCGCCACGTCGTAGGCGGCCCGCTGCACCGAATTCATATGGTCGTAGGCGTCGAGTTCGGCTTGCAGCTTGTCGCGAACCCTCGAGAAGGTCGCGGGAAGCGACATCTTCAGGCTAATGTTGCTGCCATCGAGCAGATGTAGGTTTTTAATAAAGCCGGTCTTGTCCCCACGGATCATGCACTCGTACATAAAGTCCGAGACTCCATGGTCCAGGCTGATCTTGAAGACGTTGGCATCGGAAATCGGGGGCGTTTTGGTCTGGATGTACAGCTCGAGTAGCACATGCTTTTCGGCGTTCCCGGAATGGACGTTGAACGGGCCGCCAGTAAAGTTGTTGATGAAGGTATGGGCGTACATGTCGCCAGCGGCGTGATCGATGAATCCCATCGCGAATGCGCGGTTGGCATCGGTGTTGAAGTCGTTCCGGCCATTGGGTGCGAGCTTGAACGCGCAGTTGTACAGGTGCTGAAGCCACTTGTTCGAGCCCGGACCCTGAGGGCTCCCCGCAGGGTCGTCCTGGTTGACGTCGAAGTATTTGCCGTCGCTCCGGCGTCCCTGGCCCGGAGTTTTGTGCCCCGCGGGATGGATGATCTCCTGCCCGGTGAGGATGTCCGGGAAAGCGTCCGGCCCCGCTACGCCTGCGAAGTAAGCGCCGGGGTTGTTGAGGATGGCATTCAGCGCCTGCTCGTTCACTTCGTATCTGCCGATCAAGATCTTCCTCCCCATGGAATCGGTGAGGACCCTGCCGGTCAGGTAGTCGGTGGCGTAAATGGGCACGCGATGGCCGGGTGTGGCCAAGATTTCATCGAGGGCGAACCTCGCAAGAAACGCGTGGGTGAGCGGCTCCCAAGCGAGCGCCGTTGCGGCGACGAAGGCAAGCGAAACGACTAGGACCAGCCTGCTAGCGAAGCGATAACAACACATAGGATGCTCTCATCTATTGAGAGGAGCCACTCGAGTGGCCCCGAGATACGAAACGGACAATGTCTGCTTTCTGAAATCCCGACCCTTCGGTCACGGTGGCGATGGTCAGCTTCTTCTGGAGACTCGTCACGCGGCAGCCTCCCAGCCTGGTCCCTTTCGCCAGGCCGATGACGAGCTGCGTGTCCGGGTCTTTGATCTCGATTCCAGGTCGCTCGATCTCGAGCAAATCCCCTTCTTTCAGACCGGAATCTTCCCCGACGTTCAGGTAAATCGTGGTTCCATCCGAGCCCTCGATTACTTCTGCGACTCTGGCCTGCCAAGGCACGCGGTCGGTGCGCTGGACGATCTGCTTCACGGCGTCCGTGATGGCTTTTCGCGCCGCGAGCCCGATCGGCCCGTTGTCGAATGCTGCGGTCCCGAACTTGAGATCGCCCTTCTTGAGGTCGATCTCGGACGCTTTCGAAACGGCTTTCCCTTCGGCCCGAACCGAGTCCAGGACTTGTCCCGTGTCTACATCCACGATCTTGAGGTCTATCGCGAGGACCGCCTCGGAGCGAGCCGTGCTCACTCCGACCGTGTCCCCGAGAACGCCGCCGAGGCCGCTGCCCGATCGCCTGACGGAAAGCTCTGTGACCGCCCCGCGCACTATGACCTGCGCGCCGAGCAGGCTCGAGGTCTTGGCAAGCGTCGCGGGGTCGAAGCCGCCCGCGGCGGTAAGCGTCCGCTCCTTCGTGATGTCGTCGAAGTTTTGCCGCTCGAGCACAACAAACCGCTTGCTGTCCACCAGCGCGGTCGTCAGCATGTCCGCAAGACCGGTTCCGAACTCGGTCGGCTGCTGTATATCCAGCGTGACCACGGTCGTCGATCCCGATGGAGTCGGCGCGGTCGTAGTCACGCCCTGTACCTTCACGTCCATCGAGGTCACGATCGCGCGCTTCCGAGGCCCGTAGTAAGGCGGCAGAGTGTCGCCAGGGTCCGGCGCGGTGGGCTTGCCCTGGGCAAAGACGGTGCAACACAGCATTAGCGGCACAAGCCGCAGCGCGGATCTTGCCAATAGGGGGAGCGCCGTGGTTCTCATCTTAAAATCGGAAAGCCATGCCGAGCAAGCCCGTTGTGCTCGCCGGGTAGCCGGGGTAAAAGTTCGCTTTGCCCAGGTTGAACAGCGCGAATGTCAGGTCCGAGTCCCGGCCCATGCGCCGGTGCAAAAATAGATGAATGCCCGTGGCTGCCGGTGCGTCGGAAACGAACGTGATCGGTGTTCCGCCGGATGAGGTCGTCACCATCCTCGTGCGTTTGCCCACGTAGGCGACTTCGAGACCGATGTCGAAGGCCGGACCCGTCCAGTCGAGGCGGCCTATGCTTTGCAGAGCAGGGAAGCTCGGAAGCGACTGGCGGTCGGTGGGCACATGCGCCGGATAGTCCGAGGCCGAGTAGGTAGGTGTCGAAATCGTGCCGCTCGATCGTTGGACGCAGGCCCAAAGTCGCAGGCTCAGCCGAGAGGTCAGGTGCATCCTCAAGCGCTCGCCGATTCCAGTCGATTCCCCCTGCGTCACCGGGGTGAGGAGGAGCGAGGTCGAGACCCGCGAGTCCGCCGCCTGAACGTACGTGTCCGACATTCGGCGGTGGAACAGTACCGTCTCCAATCGGCTGTCGCCGGCGAGATCCGATCCAAAATTCAGCTCGTAGTTCAGATACCGCCCTTGGTCCCCAAGCAGCGTTGGAGTGTGGTTGAATTCGTCGGGTTCGTCGAACGTTCGATTGATCGGATTGGTCTGGGGCGGCTGCGCGATGCTGTCGAGGGGGAACAGGTCGCTGCTGGCGTCGTTCAGCCTCGGCCGGATTCCAAAGCTGATCGCCTTGGAGCCTGTGAGCTGGAGCGACACGACTGTGATCGGCTGAAGCACGAGCCGGCCGCTTTCGCCCCCCAGAACGCCTCCCACCGCGAGTCGCGCATTTCGGCTGAGCACGTGGCGCTGCAGGGCGTATCCGGTCAGCAGAACGGTCTTGCCAACCGGCAAAATCTGCTCGGTCGGCTCGATGGCGAGTGGCTCCTGCCCCGTGCGGCTCACCCTGGACCACGATAAACCAGCGGTCGTCTGCACGCGCCCCGCCCCGGAATCGATGCGCGCCTCGGCGATAGTCTGGTGATCTCGAAGTTCCAAGGGTGAAGTGCCCGGCGTTCCGAAGTCCGTGTCGATATCGGCGGAGCGGTATGCGCCGTGGAGGGTCAAAGCCGCGCCGCCCGACAGAGGAATCCGGTCCTGCCACGATCCGATGGCCTGGCGGAATCGGTAAGTAGCTAAAGGGTCGGGCGTGATGCCCACCTCGGGCGAATCCGCGCCCGGGCGTCCGCCCCGCGAGTCCCAACCGGAAACGAAGAACACTCCGTAATGGCCGCCGAGCACAGCCTCCCCTTGGTCCAGTAGCTGGTAGGCGTCGTCTCGATCCTCGACGCGGTGCCGATCGGTTCGCAAGATCGCGGAGTGCACGGCGTTGGGAGAGACGCCGCGATGGACGAGGTCCAAGTCCGATTCCGCGGCGTTGCCCCCGAGCGCGTTGCCCGCGCCTGCCGTTGGCAGGAACAACGAATCCACGGCCGCGAGCGGAGTTTCTGCCAAAGCCTGCCACAAAGATCGCTCGGCGTCCCTCGATCGGGCCAGGGCCTTCAGGAGCTTCGCCCGCGCAAGCAAAGCATACGGATCGTCGGGATCGGCCTCGAGCGCCCGGTCCACGTCGTCTCCTGCCTGGTCGGTTTGCGAGGCGGAAAGCTCGGCCTGGGCCAGTGTCGCGTACAGATGCGATGTCTTCTCGTTCAGATCGAGAGCGTCACTGGCGCTCTCGATCGCTTTATCCGGCCGACCGCGGAGCTGCCACGCGACCGCGCCATTGGCCCAAGGAACACCCCAGTTCGGCTCGATGACCGCCGCCTGATCGATGTCCGGAAAGCCCGAGTCGACGTTGCCTTGAAGTAGCCGCATCGCGCCGCGATTGTTTCGGGCGGAAGCGAGGCCGGCGTCGAGGCCGAGCGTCGTCGCCGTTCTCAGCAAGTCGTGCTGCAGGGCCGAGCCACGGTAGGCGAGTTCCGCCAGCCCAGTGCGAGCCGGAAGGCTGTGCGCCCCCACTTCGATTTCGTGGCTGAAGGCGTCTTCCGCTTCCTTCACCCGCTCTTGGGAGGCTTCGAGCACGCCGAGAACGTGCCACGCCACGGGATCGGTGGGCGCGGCACGCGCCTGCTCCCGCGCGAGATCGACCGCCAGGCCCATCTTGCCCGCGCGGACGGCTGTCAGCACATCCGGATTCCCTTGGCCCGTCAACAGCGCCGGGAGGGCGATAAGCAATGAGCCAAGGGCGGTCATCCGCCCCCAGACTTCTTTAGGCGAGGCCTTGGGCCCTCGATGGTGCGCAGCTTCTCGAGGATCGCCGGCTCGAGGATCTGACCGGGCCGGACAAGGTTTAGGAACCTTGGGTTCGCCCATACGCTCACCTCTTCCGGCGAAGTGAGCGGACCCGCTTGGTCGATGATGTTCTCGAACAGCCAATGCCCCACGGCTGCCGTTCGATGGATCGTCTCGTGATTCGTAAACTCCCACGGGCTCCCGAATGCGGAGAGTCGGAACCAGGAGCCGGTCGTCGCGCCGGAAGCGGTGTTCCAGACCTTTGTGTGGTCGAAGTACCATGCCGTGTCGTGGCCGAGCTTATAGCCCATTCCCGAGCTCGCGGGCACCAGGCCGTCACCGTCGATCTCGCTGTCGTGCTGCGTGAGGTGGAAGTCACCGACCTGTCGATTGGACCGGTTGTAGTAAGTCGGGAACCCGAAGGGCAGACCGGGGTTGTCGTTGCGCTTCGGGTCGCCGATGAGCTCTCGGTGGTACCTTGCCGAGTCGTCGAGCTCGGGGTCGTTCGAAGTACCCTTCCATCGAGTCGGCTCACCCGTCTGGCGGAAGTTGTACAGCAGGTACTCGAGCGCCATCATGCCGAAAGAGCGAATGGCTTCTCGGCGACGATCCTCGTTCGTCAGATCGCTTGAGGTGATGCCCCCCATCGGGAACTGCGAATCATTCTTCGGGTCGGTATAGAACTTGCCGGCAGGCGAATGGCCGATCAGCGTGTAGATCGGTATGAGCGTCCCGTCGGTCCGAGCCATGCGCTCCGGAGAGAGCACCCCGGCGTTGAGCTGACTCCAGAAATCGGTTCGCAAATGGGCCATGTTCGGCGCGTTCAGCATCCCCTTCATGAAGGAGAGCACTCCCGATGCGAAATCGTGGTCGAATGCGTTGATAGGAGCGAACAGCACTGTTGGCAAATTGGCGACCTGGTTAAACAGGTCGGTCGACCTGTTTGCGAGCGGCGAACCCTCGTGCGGGCCGGCAAGCGTGATCGCGTAGAGCGTTTTGTCCCGGATGGCGTCGGCCTTCTCTCGCACGGAGGCAGACAGCGTCTCGGCGTCGATCGGATCGGTGGGATTGGTCAGAAGCGTCCGCACGACCAGGCCGCCCATGCTGTGGGTAAGGAATATGATGTTCGGTTGAACCCGGCCCTCGTGCGGATGGGCCGTCGTTCCGAACTCCGCCTTGTAGATTTTGTAGATCTGGTTGATCGTCGATTCGGTCTGATCGATCAGCTTGCGAGAGCCATCGCGGTGAGCCAGGAAGACGGCGATGGGCGGAGTGCCGTCGCCGGTGAAATTTCCCGGCACGACGATGTGATCGTCGTCGGAGTTGTCATCCGCCCCGGCGACCATGGTCACCTTCCCGTGGCTGTTCGCACCGTTGTGCTGCTCCCAGCTCGTGCGGCTGAGCATAACGCCGGAGAGCGTCTTGAGGCCGATCGCATCCGGAACGTTCATCAGGTTGCGGACGAAGTCGTAACCGAAGTAGAACCGGGTGTGGCCCAGGGTTCCCGTACTCGGCTGAGGAATGCCGATATCCGCATCGGCTGTGGGCGGAGCCGTCGCTCCGTGCAGTAGCACGATGAGCTTCGGTTGGGCGTTCGTCGCATGGAGCGCGTCTCCGAACTCTCCGGCGACTGCGAATCGGCATGCAGCGAAAGCGATCAGAACCGCGCACTTCGCTAAATGGCGCCAAGCAGAAGGTAAAGCACGCATCATCAGCTCCCCTTGGCCCACCGTCGGCAGTCGAACGAGCCAAGTTTTGTGGCTGATGCATAATACACCTCCCTGCTATTTCAGGCAAGAGCCATTCTCATGACTTCAATCCCGGAGAAAGCTCGGAAGTGCCTGGGCGCTCAGCGTAACGGGGCAAAGGTCGGCCGACCCGCTTGCGTCCTCCACGCGTCTGAGGCTTGTGTTTTGGATGCCGCCCGTTTTCGCGCTCGATTTGCGTCACCCTGGGGACGGGGTGCGGATTCCCGATTCCCCGATCCTCGATCCGGCCCAGGATGTAACCGTGGAGGCCTGGATTCGGCCGGCGACCGCCGATAACGGCGGAAGCTTTCACTTCATCGTTTCCAAGAACTACGGAGGCACAGGGTATGCGCTGCTGCTCATCGGACGGGGCGACGACGTGCGGCTGCAGTTCGAAGCGCGGGATATCGTGGCGTACCCCATGAAAATGAGCGTGCTGGCGAACCACTGGTGGCACGTCGCGGGGGTGCTTCGCGCCCATCGCGACATTTCGCTGTTTCTGAACGGGGTGCAGGTCGCTTCGCATCCCACGAACCTGGACTTGGTTCCGAACAACCTGCCGCTCTACATCGGCACCAGCCCTTGGGACTCTTTCTGCGGGCAGCTCGGCGAGGTGCGGATTTGGGGCGTGGCCCGGACGCAGGAGCAGATTTTAGGCTCGATGGCTGCCCGGCGTGGGAGCGAGGGGCTCATCGGCGACTGGCGATTCGGCGTCGTCTCACGCGGAAGGACCTACGACGACACGCATCACACGCGTCCAGGCGAGGTTCTGGGGCGCCCGCTCAGGGTCCGTGCCCGCGCCATTCCCCGACCGGCGGGGTAGCCCGGCGTGCTCCAGAACAGGGACGCGGCGCAGATCGGTAGCATTCAGATGAGCTCGCGAGCTGGAGCGATGAGGGCATGTCAAGTCGATCAGGATCTCGGCAGCTAGCAACGAACACCTCACGGTGGGCGGGTTATAGGTCGGGCCACCGAAACCCGGCCTTGCGCAAACCCCCATGCTAGAATCTTGCAGGGCGGACCCGGTTTGAAGAGCAAACTCCTTCTCGGTTGCATCCTCGTATTGGCTCTGATCGTGCTGACCGTCGCCATGGCAAAGCATCGGGCGGACGCGCGCGCCGATGCCGAATTCGCCGAGCAGATCCGGCTGGCAAAGAGCGAAGGGCTGCCGACGAGCGCCCAGGAATTGGCTGCTACGATTCGGCCGGCGAGCCCCTCCGAGAACGCGGCTCCGATATACCGAAGCCTCAAGTTTCAAAGCATGTCGGTCGACGCCTGGCGCGACCTCGACCGCAAGCTGACCTTCGAGCCGTCGGCCCACGTCCGTACAGATGCCGCCCGGGCGCTGAGCGAGCAGAGCCAAGCGTTGGCTCTTTTGGACCGAGGCGTCGCCCTCCCACATTGCTGGTTCGACCGCGATTGGCGTCAGGGCGCCGCTGTCCTCATGCCCGAGTTCGCAACGATGAAGGCGGGCGCTAAGCTCCTGGCGCTACGGGGGAGCTATAAGGCGGCGACGGGAGACGCCGCCGGCGCGATCGCAGAGGTGAATCGAATGTTTCGCCTCGGAGCCCAAGCAGGAGAGGAGGGGCTCACGATTTCGGCGCTCGTGCGAGACAGCATCTGTCAAATCGGCCTCCAGCACCTTGCTTGGTGGGCCCTGGCGCATCGCGATGAGCCGGCCTACTTGGCAGCAGTGAACCGTGCTAACGAACGCCTCCCGAAGCCAAATCTCAGGGCCGAGCATCGAGACGAGCTGTTCATCATCCTGTCCCTCGTCGAGCAGTCGGAGACGCCCGAAGGAATGAAGCAGCTCGGAATCAAAGAGGGCGACGTCCCGGCCATCGCCAAAGTGCTGGCTCGCTTCGTGGACTCTCGGCGTGGGAAGGTCCAAATAGTCAAAGCCGAGCGCGAGCGCTGGGCAGCCCTCGAACAGCCTCAGTCGAAGATGGCCGAATCGATCGATCGGACTACGCAGGATCTTTACGAGGGCCTGGTGGCGTTTCCGGCCGCGGCATGGCTGTATCAAGCTCTCGAGCCGGAATATGACCCAGTCGCCGAACGGCTTCCGAGGTGGACGGCCGGGAAACAGATTTTCGTCGCTTTCGTGCGCGCCCTCAGCAAGCCACAAATCCCGAGAACTCTCGATACTTCCGACTTGGCCAGTCCGTTCGACGGCAAGCCGCTCCGATACCATTTCGACGGCAAATTCATGTCGTTCACCGTCTCCGGATTCGAAGAGGACGGAAAGTCCCACACACTCACGTTGCCCCCAAGTGGCGACCCGCACTAGATTCCAGGAACTCCCGACACCGGAATCTCGCCCTAGTCATGGAGAAAGAACATGACGATAGCGGACCGCGTCCTTGGAACAGCGGCGGCGCTCCTAGTCGTCTTGGGAGCCGCGCACCGCGCGATGAACCCTCCCGCACAAGCCGTAGCGGCAGTGCCCGAGCAGCAGACCAGCATGACGAGCTATTCGTCAGCGAGGTTTCCACCTCAAAACGTGGCCAACGGAAACTTGGTGGCCACCACCGACGACGGCAACCAGGCCGGCAAGATTTCCCGGCTTCGGTCTGAAATACCTCACACGTTGGTAGCCCAAAGCTCGTCCAGCATCGAGCAGCCGGCGGCGAGCCAAGACGAGGCCGCATCAGACGCGCAGGACCAAGCGGCGGACGACTCGACGGAGATGGACGATACCAGCGACCAGCCGACCATCATCATCGACCAGCCCGTACCCGAACCGGATGTTCGCACGAACCTCGGCCCAGCAACCCAGATGGCGCCGTGGGAACTCTCGGATCAGCAGGTCTACGACACCATGCTGCGCGTGATGAGCAACGACGAGCGGGCTACGTTCCAAGCCGAATGGCTGAACATGACTGCCGAGGAGCGACAAAACATGCTGCTCCAGGGCCGCATGGCGATACTGGGCCAGTAGTCCCGGGGCACGCCGCCCCTTGGGCCCGAATTCAGCCGGCCCAAACGGGGATGGTGACCAAACACGAGCAATCGCTCGTCTGCCCCGCATTCGTCCCCGCGCACGAGCATTGTCGTCCGACGGCTCACGCACCTGCTGTGGGAGTTGCTGGTGGAAATTATTGAGGCGCTGCTGTTCCACTGAGCCAGCGCATTCGCACGTAGATTCCCGCTTCCTCGGTCACGGTGAACCCCAGGCGTTCATACAGCCGCTTGGCCGGGTTGAAAATCTCGACAGAGAGGATGACAGGCTGCACGGACTCCTTACCCATGCTCTGCAAGCGCATAAGCCGCTCGGTGCCGATGCCTCGGTTTCGAAATTCGGGCAGCAAAGCGATATCGATGAGGTGAATCTCTTCGCCGATCCGCGTGGCCTCATAGCCGATGGCCTCGCCGCCGAGCTCCAGAATCTCGTACACGGTGCCCGGCAGGGTCTCGCGGTAGTACGCTCGCATCGCCGAGTACTGCTGAGCGAGAAGCACGTCGAGTTGTTCGCCCGATATCCCCGCTACTTCGAACTCGGGCGCGCGCGCCGCATAGAACACGCTGCGAATGAAGTCCTCATCTGCCTCTTCCGCCCGCCGAGCCCGCACTTTCGGGTTAGCGAGCGAGCCCGATTCGGACATCAACCCTGAACCGTAATGAGCACGTATGGCGTCGAAACCGCCATCCCGTGAGAATCTACGACAGATGCTCCAGGCGAGCCCGTATACGATAAGCCGACCCAGGACACACCGGCATCGGTGAGCATGTACACGCCCGGCGCAAGCTTGTATCCGGCGGACGAGCCGAGGCTGAGCATCAGGCTGGTCTTCGAGGAGCCGGCACCGACGACCAGCGGCAGTCCGGACATATGCGCTATCGGCACATTGAACGAGGCGGACCGCAGGCCTTTGGGCGGAGCCGTGAAAGCCTCGAACGTCCCGCCGGGCAACTGGACGTCGATGCTGCTCACCCGCGGTGAAACGCCGAACGCATCGATTCGAACCGAAGCGAAGTCGTTCAGAAACGTACCCGGCCTAATTCTGTCGGCCAAGACGAAAGCCGTCCCGGACCAATAGAGAAGCGTGTACGCCTGGGCGGTCATTCCGGAAGCTCTTTGCGCCGAAGCCAGCGAGGGCATGACACCTAGGAGGCTCGCGCCCACCGCCGTTGCTGCCCCGGCTAGAACGTCGCGCCTGCAGATTTGATTGTTCGAAGGTTTCATGGCTGAGCCTAATCCCTGGATGGGAAGATCCCCTGGAGGGCGATGCAGTAGTTCAAAACGAGATAAGGTTGGCTGTTTTCGTGCGCCTGGCCACCGCCTGTCTGGCCGATGAGCTGAGATGCGGCCTCGCCGCTTACGGGCGAGCTGTACAGGGTCTGCATGCGTGGGTTGAGGGTGGCTACGCCAACCGTACTTCCCGCTGGCGTGTGTCCACTCGCTCCAGTCGCCACCATCAGAGCGTGAGTATGAGCTGGCAAGTTTCCGCTGGTAAGCGTGACCGATTGCGCGCCGAATGACTCACCGAGCAGAAAATCCAAGCCCGGATGAGCGAGACAACGGCCTTGGGCGTTGGGAAGTGCAAAATTCACTCTCCCGTCACCGCCGAAGGTGGTGCCCAGAAGCGAAAACAAGGCTTGATTCTGGTTGATGGCCAGAAGTTGGCCGTTGCACATGGCCCAGCCCTTGGGCGCGAAGTTGAATGAAAATAGCCTGATCTCACCGAGAAAGGGTTCTGCCATGTTGCACCTAGCTCCTAGGAGGGAAAACGCCTGAGAGGGCGATGATGAACGTGACGCCCAGTGTCGGCATAAAATTGTTGTGTACTGTTCCCCCTCCCGTCGAGGTGAAAGCGTTCGAGCCGAGGGAGTTGGCGGGAGCGCCGTAGAAAGGCCGCACGGTAACGGCGGGTGCGCCCCCCACGGGGCTCGTTGTAGTCGCGGCGTCGGTGCTCCCAGACGCGGAGTGGTGGTGTGCGGGCAACTCCGAATCGAGTAGGGCCACGTAAGCGCTGCCGCCCGTCTCACCCATGTCTCGAGGGGTGAGCCCAGATCCCTGTCCAAAGCCGATTGCGATGGAATCTGCAAGGTTCGGCAGCGCGAAGTTGGAAGTGCCGTTGCCACCGAACGTGGTGCCGAGAAGCGAAAAGAGCGCCGTGTTCTGCGAGATGCTTAGCAGGCTGCCTTCGCAAAGCGCCCAGCCCCGCGGGGCGAAGTTGAATCCGGCGGGTCTGATTTCTCCGATGAATGGATCTGCCATGGTATTTCCTTCAGCCTTGAGACGGGAAGATTCCGAAGGCTGAGATGATGTAGTTCATCACCAAAAAGGGCTGCATATTTTCGTGCGGCTGCGAGCCGCCGGCATTGGCGACCGTTCCGTCAGCCATTGGCGTCAGGTTCGTCGGCTGGCCGTAGGCGTAGCCGAATGCAAGCGGGGTGGAAGCTAGTACGTTCCCAGCGGGGTTCGAGGAAGTGCCGGGCGATCCGTCAACTTGAATGTGATGGTTATGCGCCGGGATTTGGTTGACGGTCAACGCGACTTCCTCGACGCCTCCCAATTCACCAATCAATACGCCGCTGCCCTGGTGAATGGGAACTCGGCCCCGGAGGTCCGGCAAAGCGAACGTGCTTTCCCCGTCACCGCCGTAAGTCGTGCCGATGAGATTGAAGAGCACTTCGAACTCGCTGATCGGCAATAGCTGGCCTTCGCAAAATAACCAACCCACGGGCTCGAAATTGAACCCAACGAGCCTGATTTCACCTACATATGGTTGTGCCATCGGTTACCCACTTAATTGAAAATAGCCTCGTACTGGCGGACGCCGTTTCGCTCCCGAATCGGCACGATGAAAAGCGGCAAATCTCCTAGCGCCGGGTGCCGGAACAAATAGGTGCCCTGCGGAATCCTGGGGTCGCAGTCCCCTTCCAACAGAATCGAGAAAGGCTGCTCGCGCCCCTGAACGGTACTTGGCAGCGGATCCACGGATTTCAGCTCGAGGGCGCTCGCAACCAGCCCGCTGGGCTCGTCGACAAGCTCGAGCCTCGTTCCAACCACGGGCTCGAAAAACGAGGGACCGAGATCGGCAAGGGAAGGGCTCATCGGGTCATTCTCCGCCTCAGCGTCGTCGCCAGCACGCCGAATCCGAGCGTCAGAGCTCCAACCGGCTCCGGCACGGGCGCTAGCCGAACGTTGTCCACGAGAAGTCCAGAGTTCACTCCGTCGTCTGCAGCGCCGGCCTGGACGACGTGCCCGACTCCGAAGCCCAGAACGAACGATCCGCCGGCGGAGGCGCTCGCTTCGAAGGCTCGGTACCCGGTCTCCGAGATGAAGGGATCGGTCACCGGCGTGATTGTGAAGCCCGTGTCGAAGCCGCTCGGCGAGCCTGGGTCCACTGCATAGCCGAAGAACGTGTCGGCGAGGATGAATATCTGCGCCTGAGCAGGATTCCCGGTCGGAGACACGCTGAAGAACGAAAAATCGTTCCAGCGGGCGTCCGGCGCGATGGAGTCCGCAGTTCCGTCGTTAAAGGTCTGGTTTGTCAGGAAGTCCCAATCGAAGTCGACTTTGTCGCCTGCCGCAACTGTTACAGTCTGCGAAATGCCGCTGGCCAAAACGATCGGAGCGCCTACAAGAGTCGAAAGCGAGCTCGAGGCCAATCCGAGCCCAGCTTCCAAGTCGGCCTCTGTGGTACCCGAGCCCGGAACGACGTCGGCGTTCACCGTACCGTCGGTCGCCGTGGCCACAAGCGCCTGGCTCACGCCCTCGGTCGGACCGGAACCGATGGATGAGCCCAGAATCTGAGCATCTCCATAGGTGGCCCAATGATTAAAGATCGGCGATTCTTCGAATCCGCCGTTGCCGATCTGCGCAGACGCCGCGAGCGGCAACACAATGCAGGCTGCAACGACACCCTTTCCCTTCCAATGCATCTAACACCTCGTTCGAGTACCTGCCAATATGGCTTAAGAGGAATCATTGTAGGCTATTTCTGCAAGAAAAAAGCATACGCGATGTCGATCAGCTTAATCCTCGCATTAATACGAGACGAGTCCCTGCCCGAACTAGCCTAAACCGCCACAATACTTATCGTGGAGCGCGCCACATCAAAACGGCCATGCCCCGCCAAGCGTAGAATTGAGTCAGATCGCCTCGGGACCAACGAATGATTACACTCACCGACAAGGCAGCTTCCGAGCTGCAGGATCTCATCACCAGCCAGAACAAGCAGAACGCCGCGCTTCGCGTCTGGGTTGCCGGCGGAGGGTGCTCGGGACTCTCGTACGGCATGGCCCTCGACGATAACGAGCCCGAAGCAGACGACAACGTCTTCGAGCAGTCCGGCATCAAAATCTATATCGACGCCCTGAGCCTGAACTACATGAACGGAAGCTCGGTGGACTACGTGGACGACACGCTCGGCGGCGGATTCAAAATCGAGAATCCGAACGCTACGTCGACCTGCGGCTGCGGCTCCTCGTTCAAGACCGAGGGCTCTGAAGGCGCCGGCTGTGGTAGCTGCGGCCACCATTGATCCGGTGGGTCCGGTGATGATGGAAGGAGCCAGCGAGATGTCGCTGGAGCCCAAGGTGGCGCGCCACCGCCATTGGAATCTTCGCGCCGGCAAAAACCTGCCCGCCAGGGCTGAAACGGCGCATCTTCGCCTCGTTCGCAAAGCGGGAGGAGCATAACGCCGTGGGCGAGAAACCGGCTGGGGCTCCGATCATTTTCTATGACGGCGAGTGCGGCTTCTGCAACAAGTCCGTACAGTTTGTGATGAAGCACGACACCGGGCGCGTTTTCTATTTCGCCCCTTTGCAAGGGGAGACCGCCGACCGCGCCCACCTTGTCCCCGAGGGTGATCCAAGCGAGTGGTCGATGATCCTCGTCGACGAGAAGGGCATCCACGATAAGTCGACTGCCGCGTTGCGCGTGGCATCCAAGCTCAACGGCTTCTGGAGTCTGCTGGGTCTTTTCCTGATCGTTCCGAAGAAGCTTCGCGACGGCGTCTACGACTTTATAGCGAAGCACCGGAATCGAAGCTCAGCTGAGGCGGATTCCTGCCCGATTCCGTCCCTCGAGGAGCGCGAGCGGATCCTTCCTTAGTCCCGACTTGAATCCGCGCCGCCTGCTTCACGTACCATACGATAGCGATGTCATCACCCAAGGGCGAGTTGTTGGAGCGGTCGGCGGGCGGCGGCGAAGCGCGCTCCCTCGGTGACATGCTGCGAAGAACCGCGCAGCGGTTTCCCGACCGGGTCGCGCTGCAGACCGACGTCGAGATCACCTACGGGGACCTCGTGCTGCGCGTGCGCAAGGTGGCCCAAGCGCTCCACGATCTGGGTTTGGCCCGAGGAGACAGGCTCGCGATCTTCTCCGAGAACTCGCCGATGTGGGCGACCGTCGACTGGGCCGCGCAGTGCCTGGGCGTCGTCACCGTGCCGATCTATCCCACGCTCACCGCCGACCAGGCGCAGTTCATCCTGCGTGATTGCGGCGCCTCGCTGTGTCTCTGCGGGTCAGAAGAAACGCTGAAGCGCGCGCAGGGCCCTGGGCTCCCGGACGCGATGCTGCTGAGTGGCGCAGCCGAATCGCTGGAAGCCAGGCTCGGCGCCGAGATGCCGGCCGAAGAATGGGGCCGCGAGATTGATTCCACGATGCCGGACGACCTTGCCACCATCATCTACACGAGCGGCACCACCGGGGAGCCTAAAGGCGCCATGCTCCCGCACCGGGCGTTCACGTTCCTTGCACACAGCGCCCTGGCTAGCCTGCCGGTCGGCCCAGATGACGTGTTCCTCAGCTTCCTGCCGCTCTCGCACGTCTTCGAGCGATTTGCGGGCCACGTTCTGCCGATCTCGCTCGGCGCCCGAATCGCCTACGCCAAGAGCCTCGCCTCGCTGGCTGCCGACATGGTTCGCGTAAAGCCGACGGTCATGTTGGTCGTGCCCCGCTTCCTCGAGGCGACCATGGACAAAATGGAAGGAGCGCTGCAAAAGCAGTCCCCGCTGAAGCGCAAGCTCGTCGAGATCGCGCGTAAGGCGAACGAGGCCAAGATGGCAGGAAAATTCGCGCCCTTGGCGGGTCTGTTCGATTCACTCGCCCTCGAAAAGCTTCGCGCCCGACTCGGCGGCCGGCTCAGGTTCTTCGTCTCGGGAGGAGCAGCCCTTCCCCCGCACGTGGCGGCCTTTTACAAGTCGCTGGGCATCGATATCTTGCAAGGGTACGGCCTCACCGAAACGTGCGCGGCCAGCTCAGTCAACCACCCGGATCGAAACAAGTTCTGGACGGTCGGGGAGCCCTTGCACGGCATGGAGGTCAGGATCGCACCCGACGGCGAGATCCTGATCCGCGGGCCCGGCGTGATGCGGGGTTACTACAACCTGCCCGAAGCAACGTCCGAAGCGATCGACGGCGAAGGTTGGTTCCACACCGGGGACATCGGCGAGTTCGAGGGAGCCCACCTGAAAATCACCGACCGAAAGAAGGACATCCTCGTGCTGGCGAACGGCAAGAACGTGGCCCCCCTGCCCATCGAGAGCAAGCTCAAAGCCTCGAGGTTCATCGCTGAGGCCGTGGTGCTCGGCGACGGCCTCGATTCGTGCGCCGCGCTGATCGTGCCGGCGGAAGAAGCCATTCGGGCGGAGCTCCGCATTGCAGCCGACGTGCCGATAGCCGGCAAGCCCGAAGTCCGCGCCGTCATCAAGCGCGAGATCGACGCGGTAAATCGCACGCTGGCAGGCTACGAATGGGTGAAGAAGTTCGAGGTGCTCGACAGGCCCTTCAGCATCGAAGCAGGCGAGATCACCCCGACTCTAAAGGTCAAGCGAAAAGTAATAAAAGAGCGGTACGCGGACAAGATCGCCTCGATGAAATAAGACGTATCGCTGCTGCTCGGCCAACTTGCTGTAAGGTAGCCGTCGTAGGGGTTTACTGAAGGCGGAGGCCGACGACGCCGGCCTTGTGAATATGAATTCCTCGGAAGTTCCCTTGGCAGGGCGATACTTGGGCCGCCGAATGGTTCGTCCCGGGCGAGAGGGCGAGCTATCGCCCAAAGAGCGCAGCGCGCTCCTCAAGGGCAACGCCTCCATGACGCTCGAGATCCGCGACGATGGCACGTTCATGCACCAAGGGGCCACAGAGGGCGTTTGGTGGCGCCGAGAAGACCTTGTGGAGTTCCAACCCACCGCCCTCGGAGGCGTGACCAGCGACGAGATGCGGCGGAGGTCGGAGGAATCGGGGCGCGAGTTTCGGCTGGCGTTCCTCTTCGATCCGTTCACTTTGCGGCTCACCGGCTGCGAACTGGTGACGCCCGAGGAGAACTCGCTGATCCTGACCGTCTATTCGCCTAAAAGCGGCTAGCTCTTGACAGCCCAGAGCCTGGCTGTATGGCTCGGGCCGCGCCACTCCTCCGAGCAGTGCCGAAGCTCGAGCCCCTTCGCCATTCGTTCCAGTTCGCCGGGCCAAACTACGAACCTCTCGGTCCGAGGCTTGCCGTGTGTCTTTCGGTGCTCGGCGGTAAACGTTTCCAAGAGGAAGCTGCCTCCCGGCTCGAGGTGCTCGACGATTTGCTCGATGAGCGGCCGATGAAGGAACCGGAACATCACGGCCAGATCGCACGGCCGCTCGATGCCCAGATCGTCGGCTTCCAAGTCCCGGCAAAGCCACTCTATTGGCTCAGCGTCCCATGCGGGTGCGTACCGAGATTCCAGCATGGCCGCCCGCTGGAGCGCATCGGGCAGGTGGTCGATCGCCGTGACCTTCCACCCGCAGCAGGCGAGCCCTACCGCGTCGCGCCCGCTGCCGCACGCATAATCGACGGCTCGTCCCGGCCGAAGCGACCGGAGCGCTTCGAGAAGAAAGGGGTTCGGCTGCCACAATCGCGCCCTCATGTCCAGTGGCCCCGGGCTCGATGCGCACGGTTTCGCGACCGCTCGTCGCCCGATCCGCGCCAGCGCCGAGATCGCCTGCTCGCCCCAAGGCTCGACGGCTGCCACGGGCAGTTCGGCGCTTTCCGGCGGAAGCTCGAAGGTGCGGTGGGGTAGCTCTTCGACCGGGATGCGCACCGAATCGGGAATCGCACCCTCCGCGTCGAACGGCCGAGGGTCGAGCAGACCGACGCAGTGTTGCGTGAACTCCTCGACCCTGTCCATGTCGATCCCTACCCGCCGTCGGTCGGTGCAGGTTCTGGTTTGGGTTCGCGCGGTAGCAAGGTGTCGGCGCAAGCCAGGTTGTACGAAACGAGAGCGTGATTCGTCGCCGACTGCACGAGATACTCGGGGATGGCCATTTCGTATCGGTCGTGTTGCGTGTGATGCACGTAGCCGTAATCCGACCGTCCAGTTTCGATGGTAAAGAAACCGGGCACGCCGACAGAGTTGAAGGGCGCATGGTCGCTGCCCCCGCCTCTCGGCATTCGCGGGCCCTTCACGACCTCGAGCTTCTGCGGCATATCCGGAAACGCCGCCTGGCTCTTGGCAATGGCAGCCTCCATCATCGGCTTCATCTGCTCCAGGATTTCGTAGCCGCCCTGGTAGTTCGTGCCGCCGTCGTCCACGAGGACCGCGCTGATCTTGTCCAGTTCGGCGGCGTGCTGCTGCACGTATGCTCGCGAGCCGTAGAGACCCTCCTCTTCGCCGGTCCACAGGATGAATCGAATCGTGCGCTTCGGCTTGGCGTGCGCGGCGCACAGGATTCTGGCTGCTTCCAATGCGGTGGAGCTCCCAACGCCGTTGTCGAGCGCGCCCTGCGAGCCCGGACCGTTCCACGAATCAAGGTGGCCACTCACGATGACGACTTCGTCCGGCTTCTCGGTGCCTTTGATCTCCGCTACGACGTTGTACTGGGGCACCGGCCCCTTGTACCAATGGCTTTCCGCGCCAATTTCCACCACGACGTTTCGCCCGAACTCGAGATTTCTGTCGAGGCGATCGTAATCCGACTTGCGAACGGTCACCCGAAGTGTGCCGGGATGATTCTCGTAGGTCTTGTTGGCCCAAGTTCCGCTCGTCACCACCAGCTCGTTGCGGCTTCCATATATCCTGCCGGCGATGCCGGATGCGTCGATGGCCTGGGCGACATCCAGAGGGACCGTCCCCGCCGTGTCGGCCCCTCGCCGCGCAGAAGCCGCGCCGGGGAACAGAACCCACGCGCCTTTGAGCTGAGGTTTCACCTTTTCAAGCTCTTCCATCGTCGTCGGCGCCCGCACGACCCGGGCTCGGACCACGCCTTTCGTCCCGTCCGTCCAAGCGGGCACAGTGAATACCATTGGCGAATCGAAAGGCTCGACCATGCGCGCCATCTGAAGCGGCCCGCGATCCCAGCCGACCGGCGTATCACCCCACTTCTCGAGGTGCACGTTCGTGCAGCCGAACTTGCGGAACTGGTCCGACGCCCATTGCTCGGCCTTCGCAAGCCTCGGCGAGCTGGTGAGCCGGGGTCCGATCCCAACCGTGAGATCGTGCAGGATGCGCATGACCTGACTGTGGTTTTTCCCTTGGTCGACGATCCGATCGAGCGTGGCAGGGTCTCCCTGCGCCAGCGCGTGAACGCCGCTCGCCAGGGCAACTCCGAGGTAAAGGCTACGAAGCAATAATTTCATAGGTCTGTCCTTGTAGCTTAGTTGAAAGTCATCGCTATGCGAGTATAATTTCGCGCGAAACCGACCGATTCCTTGTAAGCCCGGGCCATCTCAGCCTTCATGTGATTTCTCAAGCTTTGGGTCATGACCGTCATGTGGTTTCCGGGCAGGATCTCCACCTCCGCATCGGACCCAAGGCTGGCCAGGTCCTTCTTCAGCAGCTTCACGGCGCCCTCCAAATAGAAGGTGTCCTCGTTGCCCGTGAAGATGTGCAGCTTGCCGCGAAGCTTCGGACCGAGCGTTTTCCACTTGGCCCGCAATATGGAGTCGATGTCGTACTTGCGCCATGCCTCGGCCACGGTCGGCGAGATCGCGCCGGTCTGGCGGTTCCAAAGCTTCATCGGTTGGCCGTCGGGCCCTCGCGGGCTGAAAACGGCTTCGAAAGAGCCAAGCTGTTCGCCGCGAATCGGTCGCTCCATGTCGCTGAATGTCTTGTACCAGGCGAGCACCCGATCCCCCTCGCGCGCCAGCGGCCGGGGCTTTCCTTCGTGATCGGTGAACATATTCTCGCCCTTGGCGTAAATATCGATTCTCTGGAAGTCTCGGAAGTCGACCGGATCGGGCGACGTGCTCCAGACGCCGCCGAAGAAGTCCGGATAGGTGATCTGCAGCCATAGGCTCGACCATCCGCCGCTGGAATGCCCGGTGACGAATCTGGCTTGCGGCCGAGCATCGATTCGGAATCGATGCTCGATCGCGGGAATCAACTCGGTGGTCAGCGCGCGGCCCCAGGGTCCATTGTTCTCACTGTCCGCAAATACCGAGTGGCCCGTCGGGCAGTTCGGATCGAGCATAACGACGATGAACGGAGGATCTTTTGGCGCCTCGGACTGTAACCCGCGAGAGTTTTCGTAGCCGCCTCCGAAGCCGGGCACGACGTACAGCACCGGATACTTCTTCGCACTCGGCTTCTGATCGTAGCCCGCGGGCAGCGCGACCGAAGCGTACATCGACGTCGGGCGGCGGTAGAAGTTGCTGAGAAGCTTCGATTGGATATGAACCACCTTGACGTTGGCCGTGTCGGCGACGTTTGGCGGATCTACTTTGTTGTCGCAGGTCAGGTCGATCGCGCCGGAAGAAGCAGGGTTGAGGTTCAGACTCACGGTGGTGGAGTAGAAATTCCCGGGGCTGTCGCCGATCGCCCGCCCGCCGAGGTCCCGGTCGACGACGGCTTGGACCTTGTACACGCCCGGCTCGAGAGCGGCTAGCTTGCCCGGAAACCCGGTCGCGTTCGCTTCCGAAACTACAAGGTCTGCCCCCGCGCGAGCCTGCACGAATTTCGCCGAGTAGCACGGCTCCGGAGCGAACCAGTTCGGGCCAAACCGCGGCTCGTCCTCACTCTTCGACAAGTACACGACCGCCCTCACGTCCTCTTCGCCGGAATAGGCTCCTCGCGGTGTGCGAACATGGAACTCGAGCGGTTCGCCGATCGCTCCGAGCGCCAGCGAAAGAAGAATCGATATGGCGAAGGTTCGGTATAGGGTTTTCATCGCATGAAACATTTAGAGAATGAACTCGTTGACTAAGTTTTCGAGGTATTCCTGCCGGCCCGAAACCCGCGTCGGCTCGGGGTTCGTCAAGGCGTAGTTCGCGCAATCTTTCATGGAGAGTTCGCCGGAAAGGATCTTCCTGCCCAAATCGCTGTCCCATCCCTCGTATCGTCGGCGCACGTGCTCGGCCAGCCGGCCGTCTTCGCGGATGGCGTGGGCGACCTCGAGCCCCCGGGCAAAGGCGTCCATCCCACCGATGTGGGCGTACAGAAGGTCGACCGGCTCATGCGATTGGCGCCGCACCTTGGCGTCGAAGTTCAGGCCGCCCGTCGTGAAGCCCCCCATTTCCAAAATCTCGAGCATGATCGACGTGGTGAGATAAACGCTCGTCGGAAACTGGTCGGTATCCCACCCGATAAGCTCATCTCCGGTGTTCGCATCGACGCTGCCGAGCACGCCCGCTGCGCGCGCCACCCGAAGTTCGTGCAGCATCGAGTGACCGGCCAAAGTCGCATGGTTGGTCTCGAGGTTCAGCTTGAGGTGGTCCATCAGCCCGAACTCGCGCAGAAAGTTCAGACAAGCCTCCGCATTGCTGTCGTACTGGTGTGTCGTGGGCTCTTTCGGCTTCGGCTCGATGTAAAGCTGACCGCTGAACCCGATCGACTTGGCATAGTCGATCGCCATCCACAGCAGCTTGGCGAATTGCGCTCGCTCGCGCGCCATGTCGGTATTCAGAAGCGTGTCGTACCCTTCGCGGCCACCCCAGAAAACGTAGCCCAACCCACCGAGCCGCTTCGTGGCGTCGAGCGCATTCTTCACTTGCGCGGCGGCGTAGGCGAACACCGCGGGGTCCGGGTTCGTAGAGGCGCCGGCCTGGTAGCGAGGGTTGCCGAACAAGTTCGCTGTGCCCCAAAGCAGCCGCACTCCGGTCTGCGCCTGCTTCTCCTCGGCGTAGCTCACCATCTCGGCCAGGTTCTTGCCGGACTGCGCGTAGCTGTCCCCTTCCGTGGCGATGTCGAAATCGTGGAAGCACCAGAAGTCCACGCCCAGCTTCTGAAAGAATTCGAAAGCCGCGTCCATCGTCTCGCGCGGCGTTTTCCAAGGCCGATCCATCGTCGGCTGACCGAACGGGTCCATGCCGGTCGCTTTGAACGTATGCCAATAGCACACGGCGAATCGCAGATGCTCCCGCATCGTCTTCCCCCCGACGCGCTTGTCGGGGTCGTAAAATCGAAAAGCAAGCGGGTTTCTGCTGGACCGGCCCTCAAAGCGGACCCTGTCTACGACTTCCGGGAAGTAAGCCATGCGTCCCTTAGGTTAGCATCCGGGCGGCAGCCCCGAGAACGAGGATTCGAGCAGCTCTGCGGTATGCAGCACGTTGGTTGCAAGCGCTCGCTCGCGCAAGCCTTGGGCAATCCATGCATGGCAGCCGGGATTGCCGAGGATGACCAGGCCGGCCCTCGTTTCTCCGATGGCTTCGACCTTCTCCTCTAGCTGCAATCGCGCCATGGACGGCCGCGTGAGGTTGTAGATGCCTGCGCTGCCGCAGCACACTTCGGAGTTTTGCAACGGAACCAAGTCGAGGCCCGGCACTGCGCCGAAAAGCTGCCTTGGCTGCGAGCGCACGCCTTGGCCGTTCGCGAGGTGGCAGGCGTCGTGGTAGGTGGCGCGCGCCCCCACTCCGGGCGAGCCCGCGAGCGCGTCGGCAAGGCCCTCCCGAAGCAGGAATTCTGCGACATCGACGGTCCGCTCCGAAAGCGCCACAAGCTCCGGCAGGTCGAACAGCCGGCCGTAGTCTTTCAGCGCACTTCCGCAGCCCGCCGAGTTCACCACGAGCGGCAGATTCAAGGGAATCGAGGCCGACAAGCGCAGTGCCAGTTCGCGCGCCTCGTCGAGATATCCGTTGTGCGCGTGCAAAGCGCCGCAACACCCCTGCTCAGCCTCCCGCACGGTGTATCCGACCCGCCGCAGAAGACGCCGGGTCGCCTCGTGCACACGGGGAAAGAGCACGCGCATCGCGCATCCCTCGAGCAGATAAACCTCGCCGCGGACTTTCGGCAGGCCCGCCTCATCGAGCGCGGGCCATCCCGATGCCTGCTGAACCTCGGGGCGATCCGCCTCCGGGGGCTGTCCGCTCAGCAGCTTGCTCAGAGCCGATGGGATCCGCCGCCCGGGAAGAATGGCGCCGAGCTCTAACTGCAGCTTCAGCAGTTTGGGCCGCGAAAGCACGGCCAAGAGCGCGCCTTTCGCTCTCGCGGGCTTTTCGGACTCGATGCGCGCTTTGGCCAGTTCGAAGATTTCGTCATACTGCACTCCGCTCGGGCAAGCCGTTTGACACGCCAGACAGCCGAGGCAATTCTCCAAGTGCTCGCGCACATCCTCCTGCCAGCGAAGCTTTCCCTCGATGGCGCTGCGAACCAGGTAAATCCGACCGCGCGGCGACTCCATTTCATTGCCCGTCGCTACATACGTGGGGCACGACTCGATGCAGAATCCGCACCGAATGCAGTGGGTGGTCAGTTCTTCGAGGTCTGGCATTGCGGTCTCAAAAAATGCCCATCGCGCCGGCGCACAGCTTTCCCGTCGCGTCGAAGATGCTCTTCGCCTTGCGCATAAGTTCGATCTCGAATGGATTCGCGTCCGGCTCGTCGCCGGGTCTGAGCGCGAACCGAATTAGGCGGTCGCCCGGGTACCTGGTCAGGTCCGTGCCATCGCCGTAGTGCCACACCACCGACGATGCCGGATCGTACGCATAGATCACTGCTTCGGCGCAAAGCGCGTCGAGATGCTCCGGCAACACGCGTTGCGCGCAGTGCACGTCGCCGGGCCGGTCGCCCAGCACGACAGCCGCAGACTGCGGCAGACTCCCGATCGGATAAGTCCGAAGAATCACCGCCGCGGGAATGGCAAGCGTGCGCCGCGAGCCGATCACCAGCTTGTGCACGTCGTATCCGGCGACGCTCTTCACGGCCCGCGAGCCGGATTTGGCGATCGTACCGTCCGCGAGCACCACGGTCATGCCGAGCACCCAATCCCGCCAGGAGCCGCACTGGCCCTCGAGGGCGTGCGGGAGGTCGAAGCTCAGCATCTCTCCGACCGCCCTTGGCAAGCCGGAAAGCGGGCGAGGGGTCGCATCCCCCGGCACGTCGGCGATCGGCAGGCACTGCCCGCAAAGCGCAAGCTCGCGGTTCAGTTCGTCGATCGGCATCCCTGCGCCCACGACGACCACCTGATCGTCTCGGTGAAGCTCCACAATGTCCGCGAAGCTGGACATGTCGAGGGAATCTGGGCACACCGAATCGCTTCCGCGAACGGCCTCGGCGAGCTCCTCGACGCTTTCGGGTCGCAGGCGCACGGCACTCACCAGGCGACCCCGCGCCAGCGCTTTCGATGCTCCACGCAGCTCTTCTGATTCGGAAGCACCTTGCAAGGGTTGCACAACATTCCGCGGTTGAATATGCTCTTGGCCATCGCCTGAAGGCGCAAGTCGTCTTCCGAGAACATCAAAGGCATCAAGTCCATTTTTTCTACGCCTATGCCGTGCTCGCCCGTTAGGCTCCCGCCGAGCTCGATGCACCGCTTCATGATCTCTTCCCCCGCTGCCACCACGCGCTCGACCTGGTCCGGATCGCGGTCATCGAAGTAGAAGCATGGGTGAAGATTCCCGTCACCGGCATGGAAGAGGTTGGCCACTCCGACCCCATGCCGCTGAGAGACATCGAAAACCATATCCAGCATTTCAGGCAGCTTCGAGCGCGGGATCACACCGTCATGGGTCACGATGCTCGGCGCGATCCGCCCCATGGCGCCGATCCCCTTCTTGCGCGCAGTCCACAGTCTGGCGCGGTGCGCCTCGTCCTGGGCCGTCTCCACGTCGAGCGCGCCGTTGGCGAGTCCGATGTCGCACGCTACGCGCATTTCTCCTTCCGCGCGTTCTTGAGCGCCCTCGCCCGCGGCGTCGCACTCGACGAGCAGAAGCGCTTCGGCGCCTTCTGGGTATTGCAGCCCGAACGCCGCGCGAAGCGCCGCCAAAATTCCCTTGTCCATGATCTCGAGCGCCGCTGGTATGGCGCCGGAGGCGATAATCTCGGCCACCGTCTTGGTGGCGTCGCGCACCGATCGAAAAGCGATCAGCGAAGTTTCAACCGCCTTCGGCAGTGGAGTGAGCTTCACCCATGCTTCGGTCACGACGCCGAGCGTGCCCTCGGCCCCCACGACGATCCCGACAAAATCGAACCCCTCGCCCGACGCGAGCTTCCCTCCAAGGGTAATCACGTTCCCTTCCGGGTCGACGAGCGTCAGGCCGACGACATGCTGGACCGTGACGCCGTACTTGAGCGTGTGCGGCCCGCCGGAGTTCTCCGCGATGTTCCCCCCGAGCGTCGACACGCTTTGCGAGCTGGGATCGGGGGCGAAATGCAAGCCGAACTCCCGCACCGCGTCGGTCAGCTTCTTGTTGACGGCCCCGGTTTGGGCGAGCAGCCTACGGTTCGGCACGTCGATATCCAGGATGCGCGTCATGCGCTTGGTGGAGATGATCACCCCTCCCAGCGCCGCCAGCGCCCCGCCGCTAAGCCCTGTCCCGGCGCCTCGCGCGGTGAACGGAACGTCGTTCTCGTTGCACCATCGCACGACCGCCGCGACCTCTTCGGTGCTGCCCGGCAGCACGATCGCCGTAGGCTTCGAGCGCTCGACGGTGTACGCGTCGCAGTCGTACGCTCGTTGGGCGTCTTGGCCCACGAGCACGCGATCCTCTCCGAGCAGCTTGCGCAGCCCGCCGGCCAAGTCTGGAGTAGAGGAAGCGGGCACAGCCCATTATGAATCGAACCGAACATGCAAAAAAAACCGGAGAGTTAGCCTCTCCGGTCCGAGTGAGGATAGTGCTCGAAATGCAGTTTCCTTCGCTTCTGTGGTCGCGATTCAATGTTATCCGCTTTGCTTCTCTCAGGCTCGTAAGGAATCCGTAAAGAGCATTGTGAGCCCGATTCGGCAGCGGTCGAAGCACAATACGATTCGTGGAGAAGTGCCGCCACGCGAGGTGAAAAAATAGAGATGGCAGGGACCGGTAAGTCCGCGCGAGCGGCTTCCGGTCTCCGGCGCACAGTGGCTACGCCTGCGGAGCGGCCGACCTGGCCCCGGGAGAAGCCGCTGTGGCTTTCCGTCGCATGGTCGGTCGGTCCGCCGATTGCCGCGACGCTGGTCTGCTGGGCGATGGAAGGCCGAATCCACGAAGCGAACCAGATCATGGTCTACCTGCTCGCCGTGGCGGTGGTCGGCTCGGGCTCCGGGCCCGTCGAGGCGCTCCTATCGGTCGTGCTGAGCGTCTTCGCGTTCGACTTTTTCTTCGTCGAGCCCAAGTTCGGTCTGATTCTTCACGATCTCACGTACATCCCCACGTACTCGATCATGATGCTGGTCGGGCTCCTCATATCGAGCCTGACCGCCCGTTTGAGAGCCCAGGCGCGCAGAGCGGCCTCCAGAGAACGCTCCACTGCGGTGCTCTACGACCTCACGCGGGGCCTGGCGGAAGCCGCCGACGAACGCGCCGTCGGTGTTTCGGCTACCGATCGAATTCGCGAGGAGCTCGGAGTTCGAACTAGGATCTTGGCGCTCGACGACTCGGGCCTCTTGGCCGACATCGGCCCAGCTTCAATTGAGTGGCCGGCCGGGCTCCCCCTCGCCGATGCCAAACGCACCGCCTCGGATCACGCCGGTGAAACCATGCTGACCCTGAGCACCGCGAGCGAGGAAGTGGGCGCGCTCCTGGTGAGCGCCTATTCATCCTCTGCCGACCTTGAAGGCAGCCGGCTCACCATCCTGGAGACCTTCGCAAACTCGCTGGCCATGGCGATCCAGCGGGCGCGGCTCGAGGTCAAAGCACGGGATGCCCTCGTCCAAGTCGAGTCCGAACGCATGCGCAGCTCGCTTCTCGGTTCCGTTTCTCACGACCTCCGAACTCCGCTGACTTCGATCGCCGGCGCCGCAAGCACGCTAACGGGCCCCCGAGGCTCGATCGAGGATGTGCGGGTCGAGCTCGCCTCCACCATCTTTTCGGAGTCGGAGCGCCTGAATCGCCATATCCGAGACATGCTCGACATGACGCGGTTGGAAACCGGCATCCAGCCCCATCTCGAGTGGCAGTCGATCGAGGAGCTCATTGGCGGCGCGCTGAGTCGTACGGAGTCGCTGCTCAAAGGAAGGCAGATCGACATTCGGCTCGATCCCGCGGTGCCGCTGATCCACGTCGACGAGATCCTCGTCGAAAAGGCGCTCGTGAATCTTCTAGAGAACGTCGGCTCGCATACGCCAGCCGGGAAAGGGCTCGCTATCGAGGCCGGCAAAGTCGGAGAATGGGTCCAGATCGTAGTCAGCGACGAAGGGACGGGTATCGATCCGAAGGACCTACCCAGAATCTTCGACCGATTCTACACAAGCAGCCGCAGCTCGGAGCGCGGCGGCTATGGCATGGGGCTGGCGATCTGCCGAACGATCATGCTGCTCCATCGGGGCACGATCGAAGCCGGCGCCGGCCGAGCGGGCGGGGCGAGATTCGTCCTGCGCTTTCCCGCCGAAGCGCCTCCGGAGGTTCCAGTTGGTTGAAACGGCCACCGTTAAAGTTCTGATCATCGACGACGAATCCGCCATCCGTCGGTTCCTGCGAGCCAGCCTCGACCCCATGGAATACACGGTGCTCGAAGCAGACGGAGGCTTGCAGGGCCTGCGCATGGTGGCCGAGGACAAGCCGAACGTGGTGCTGCTCGATCTGGGCCTTCCGGACATCGACGGCGCCGAAGTGGCGCGGCGCATCCGCGAGTGGTCCAGCGTGCCCATCATCGTGCTTTCCGCGCGCGAGCAGGAGCGGGACAAAATCGGCGCGCTCGATTCCGGCGCGGACGACTACCTCACGAAGCCTTTCGGCCTTGGCGAGCTGCTGGCGCGCATGCGGGTAGCCGTTCGCCGTGCGCGCGCCGCTGGCGCCATGGACCCGGTGATCGAATTCGGCGACATCCGATTGGATGCCGCAAAGAGGCGCGTGTACCGAAACGGGGAAGAGGTGCACCTGACTCCGATCGAGTACAAGCTCCTGATGGTGCTGGTCAAGAACGCGGGCAGGGTCGTCACCCATCGCCAGCTTCTGGTCGAAGTCTGGGGGCCCGCTTACTTCGAGGAGACGCATTACCTGCGCGTGTACACGGGCCAGCTCCGACACAAGCTCGAGGCCGACCCGGCAAGGCCCAGGTACATCACCACCGAGCCTGGTGTCGGCTACCGGCTTCGAACCGACTAGCCGAGCTCAGCAACTCCGACGTACGGCCGCAATGCCTCGGGCACGACTACCCGGCCGTCGGCAGTCTGGAAGTTCTCGAGCACGGCCGAGTAAAGCCTCGGGCACGCAAGTCCGCTGCCGTTCAAGATGTGAACGAACTCCGGCTTGGCGCCCTGATCCTTCCGATATCGGATGTTCGCCCTACGCGATTGGTACGCCTCGAAGTTCGTGCAGCTTGAAATCTCGAGGTAACGACCAACGCCCGGCGACCAGAGCTCGATGTCGTACGCCTTCGCTCCCTTGGCGCCCATATCCCCAGCGCAAAGCTCGATGACGCGGTAATGGATTCCGAGCGATTGCAGCACGACTTCCGCATGAACAACCAACTCTTCCAAATGCTCGTAGCTGGTGCTCGGGTCGCAAAACCAAACGAGCTCGACCTTGTCGAACTGATGGATGCGCTGGATGCCGCGCGTGTCCTTTCCCGCAGCGCCGGCCTCGCGTCGAAAGCACGCGCTGTAGGCGGCAAGGCGAATTGGAAGATCGCTCCCATCCAGAATCTCGTCCCGGTAGATGTTCGTGACCGGCACCTCGGCCGTCGGAATGAGATACAGCCCGTCTGTGGTCTTGTACAGATCCTCCTCGAACTTGGGCAGGTTGCCCGTGCCGATCAGGCTCTCCGCGTTCACGAGGTACGGCGGATAGATCTCGTAATAGCCGTTCCGGGTGGTCTGGAGGTCGATCATGAACGTGAACAGCGACCGCTGGAGCCGCGCCCCCAGCCCGGTGTAGAGAGGAAACCCGCTGCCGCTGATCTTGGCCCCGCGAGCGAGGTCGAAAAGCCCCAAGCGGTCGGCGATGTCCCAGTGCGCCTGCGGCTCGAAGTCGAATTCCGGCTTCTCGCCCCACTCGCGCACGAGGACGTTCTCCTCTGGTTCCAGGCCCTCCGGTGTTGACGGATGTGGCAGATTGGGAAACTGCAGCTCGATATCGTGCAGCGCTGCCTCGAGCTCGCGGACGCGCCCCTCGCCCGAGGCGATCGCCTCTTTGATGTCCCGGGTGCGCATCTTGGCCTGCTCGGCCTCCTCGCGTTTGCCCTGGCCCATGAGTGCGCCGATCGACTTGCTGATCTTGTTCATCTCCGCGCGATGCGTCTCGAGCTCCGCGAGATTCGATCGCCACTCGCGGTCGACGCGAAGGAATTCGTCGACGGGCGCATCGAGCCCCTTCCGGGCGATGCCGGCACGGACCCCCTCTGGGTCCGTCCGAATTAGATCTCTATCGAGCATTTATCGATTATGAAGGCCCCGAGAATGCAGAGTGGAATCCGCCCGGCGGCCTTGCGCCGTTCAAAGCGCATCCCCTCTGGCCTCTCGCCCGTCCCATTTAGGAACATGAACCTCAAAGCCAAATCAGCGTTCGTGGGAGCCGGTCTGCTCGTTGCAGCGGTAGCGCTGGCGCAATTCGATATCGGCTCGGTGATCAAAGTCGTCGGCGTTGGAGCGGCCGTCTCGAAGTTCGGGCCGCAGATAAACACGGCGATCAACAAGCTCGACGGGCACAAGGATGCCTATACGGCGACCACCAAAGTAGTGCCGATCCTGAGCGTGGCACTGGGCGGTAGAAACGCCATCGGCGCCGCGCAAGTTATGGGCCCGGCCAACCGCGTGAAACAGGTGACCGCCGTCGCTCAGCTCGACCAGGATATTCTCGGCAGGCAAGTCAAGATCCGAGCCATGGTGCCCGTCTCGAGCAAAAATGTGGTCTCGAACATCAAGCGAGTCGACGGAGTCGGCATCAGCGGCATTGTGGACCTGAAGCTCTAGGCGCACTTCTGGTGGAAGCGTCACTGTCAGTGGGTAACGCCGGCGCTAGTCGATAGGGAGCGTTTGTAGCAGCGTTGGTTCGGGCAGCAGTCATTCGGAAGAGGGCCCATCCCGTTGCGCCCTCTTGGGTTCGCTGCTCGCCTTAGGCTAAGACTACAATTAGTGCTGCTGCCCCCTCGCCACTCCACGCACCGCCGCCAAAGCCGCCTGCGACGCCCGCCGCCGAATGTCCTCGCGCAACCCGCGAAAGCGGTGTTCGAACACCTCGACGCCGCTCGAGCTCGCCACGGCCACGTAAACCAGCCCGACCGGCTTGCCGTCGATATCGCTCGTAGGGCCGGCGTTTCCAGTCACTCCAAGCCCGAAGTCCGTGCCGAGCCTCTCCCTCGCCCCTTCCGCCATCGCCTGGGCGGTCTCCGACGACACCGGGCCGAACCGCTCCAGGACTGTTTTCGGCACACCCAGCAACTCGATTTTGGCTTCCAGCGCGTAGGTCACGAAGCCGCCAGCGAATACCTCGGAGCAGCCAGGCACATTTGTAATCCGCGCGCAAATCTCGCCGCCCGTGATGCTTTCCGCCACGCCGACCGTCTTGGAGCACTCGCGCAGCAACTCGACCACGGCCTCCTCCAGCGTCACGTCGTCGACGCCGAATACGGCATCGCCGAGCCGTCGCCGGATTTCGGCGTCTACAGGCTCGATCACTTTTTCGGCTCCTTCGATCGACTGCGACCGGGCCGTCAGCCGGAGATGAACCTCGTTGGGGTGGGCGTAGGGAGCGACCGACGGGTTGTCGCCGGACATGAGGTCGCGTACCAGATCCTCGACATGGCTCTCGCCCATTCCCACGATGCGCAGCACGCGCGAGTGGATCACCTGCCCGCCCTGCAACCGGCCGAGCATTTGGCGAACTGGCCCGTCCGCCATCGGGTTGAACTCCCCCTTCGGCCCGGGCAACGCGAACACCGTCTTGCCGTTCTTCTCGCACACCAGACCGGGGGCCGTGCCGTTCGGATTCTCGATGAATTGGGCGCTCTCTGGTCGATCCGCCTGCCTGGCGATGGTCTCGCTCCATGCCGCCCCGCGCGATGCGAAGAACTGACGAAGCCGGCTTTCGACGTCCGCTTCCCGTATTAGACTGTCTCCCAGCGCCTGGGCGATGGCGTCTCTCGTCACGTCGTCCATCGTCGGCCCTAGGCCCCCGATCGTTACGAGCACATCGCAACCCGCCAGCGACTCGCCGACAGCTTCGGCAACGCGCTCGAGATTGTCCCCGACGGTCGTCCGCCGCATGCAGGAGATGCCGCAGTCGGCGAGGATTCTCGCCATCCGCGGCGCGTGCGTATCGACGATCTGTCCCAGGAGCAGCTCCGTGCCCACGGAGAGAATCTCGGCAGTCATTCGGTTATTCTGACTGCGGTCCGGCTTGCGACGACTTCCAATCGCTCGACGCTGAATCCTCGCTCCTCGAACGCTGCCAGTCCGGGCGGATCGCCTGCCTCCGGACCGAGAATCAGCACGCTCCATGATCCGGGCGCGGCTTCTAGCTCGCCGACGTGGATTTCGCGGCTTAAATACTTGAGGTCGAACGGCGCCAGATTCGAGCCGAGCTCAGTCGAAACAGCGAAATCGAACATCTTGTCGACGACCCCGCGGTAATTTCCGTCTGCGCACGACGTGATCGGCCCGGGATAGCCGAACGTCCGCGGCTGAACCTGGAAGAAGTCCGCGAGGAACTGCTGAGTCATGTACAGTTCCTGCTCCACGGTCTTGAGGCTCCAGTTGTCGAGGCGACCATTATCGGTGACGCCGCCAAGACTGGCGTTGCCGAAGAGGTGGCCCTTCGCAGCCACGTCCCGCCACCGCTGAGCAGCGGCCAGAATGCCCACGGGCTCGACGAGCAAGGTAAGAGGCAGATCCACGCGCTCCGCCAGCTCCAGGTGCCTCAAACTGCTGCCTTCGATGACGAAGGAAAGGGCAGCCTTCGCGTTCTCGGGCAAACCGTCGTTTTGCGGCACGGCCCACATTATGGGTCATCGCGCCCGAATTGCTGGAAAATACAGCGAATGGCCTGGTTGGATTCGGTTCGGACGTTTTTCGGCCGCTTCGCGGTCGATACCGGTGCGACGCACCAATGGATCGACGAGGAGCTCGTGATGTTGGACACGGACGAAAACCGCGTGTGGATGGGCCGCGCCACGATAGAGTTCACCCCCGACGATCGCACGGCCCGAACCGGCGTCGCGACGATCATCGAGCCAACTTCCCTGGATGTGCCTACCAAGATGATCGTGACTGAAGCGGAATTCTGGGGCGGAGGCATGTTCAACGGCAAGGAAGGGGGCATCCGCCTCACCGGCGACCTGGGAACCTGGTGCCTGGGCTACTTCGCGACCGAAGGCATCAAGTGGGCATCGCGGCACGTAGCGCAACCCCCTCTCCCCGAGGGAGAGGGGCAGGGGTGAGGGTTTCCGGAGCCCTTCGCCCCGAG
>JAICWL010000052.1 GCA_025934835.1 Fimbriimonadaceae bacterium | reverse complement strand
GGGGATCGCCCGGCTCAAGGAGGCCGAGACTTCGAGGCGCAAGCGGTTCGGCAAGTGCGACGGCTGCACGGCGATCCATCCGCTCGAGCCACGAACCGATGCCGTCCTCGCGTACCTTGGGCCCTCGACGACCTCCACTCCCCTGGTGCAGCGGGCGCTCATAAACCCGAGCAGCCCCTGCCAATCGAGCGGCGGGCGATAAGATAGCTCGAGGCACACGGCGTCGTGGCTGGCGCCGCTCGGCATTTTGCGCCGAAGGTCGCGGGGGCTCATGCGGTACCGCTGCTGAAACAGGCTATTGAAGCGCCTCAGGCTGGAGAACCCGCTCGAGAACGCTACTTCGCCTATCGGCAGCGTCGTCTCCGTCAAGAGCCGCTTCGCGGTCAGAAGCCTGTGGGTCTGCGCAAGCTCGACTGGCGAGACCCCGAACCGGGCCGCTACCGCGCGGCGAAGCTGACGGTCGGAGACGCCCAACTCGCGGGCCAAGTCCTTCACGTTGCCTTCGTCGAGAGCGCCATCTTCGATCCTGCGCGCCGCAATGGCCGCCAAACGCTCGACGGCATCGACGGGTGCTTTGCCCGGGGCTAGTTCCGGGCGGCATCGCAGGCATGGCCGGAAGCCTGCAGCTTCTGCAGCCGCAGCGCTCGGGTGGAACGTGCAGTTCTGGTATCTCGGCGTGTTCGCAGGGCAGATGCAGCGGCAATAGATGCCCGTGGTCTTCACGCCGACGAAAAATGTGCCGTCGAATCGCGAATCACGGGCCTTGAGCGCCTCGTAGCAGCCGTTCTCATCTAGCAGCACAAACTCATTGTGCCACCTGTCTCAGATTCAATCTCGCCGTTTTCGGACGCGAACGGCACGAAGAGCGATCGGCGTCCAACCGAACAAAACCCCCGCTAGCCCCATATCAGATCCGGGCGAACGACGATCGTCTCGTCACGATCCGGACCGATGCTCACGATCGCTATCGGCGTCTTCGATTGGTCTTCCACGAACTGAAGGTATTGCCGAGCCTCCCTCGGGAGGTCATCCAGCGAGCGCGCCTTTCGCAAGCTTTCGCTCCAACCCGGCAGCGATTCGTATACCGGTTGCACCCGCGCGAACTCCCAGGTATTCGATGGCATATGGCCGATCGTATCGGCGCCAAGCGTGTATGCGGTCGCAGCCCTAAGCTCGGGAATGCCGCTGAGCACGTCGAGGCGCGTCAGCACGAGGCCGCTCAGGGAGTTCAGCCTGCACGATTGGCGCAACACCACCGTGTCCAGCCAGCCGCACCGGCGGCTCCGGCCCGTAACCGTGCCGTATTCTTGCCCTTGCTGACGGATCCGCTCACCCACATCGTCGTGCAGTTCGGTCGGAAAGGGCCCGGCGCCCACGCGCGTCGTGTAGGCCTTGCAGACTCCCAGAACGGATTGGATCGCACGAGGGCCGATTCCGGTGCCGAGGCAAGCTCCTCCCGCCACGGGATGCGACGACGTTACGTACGGGTACGTGCCGGAGTCGAGATCGAGGAAAGTGCCTTGCGCACCCTCGAAAAGCACGCGCTTCCCGGCTTCGACGGCCTCTTGCGCCAGGATTTCCGTGTCGCAAACCAGGCTCTTCAGCCTCGAAGCGTATCCGCTGAACTCCGCGTACAACGAGTCGAACTCCAAAGGCTCCGAGCCGAACATTATCAGCAGCCGGTTCTTGTAGGCCAACACCTCGCGAAGTCGGTGCTCGAAAATCTCGGGGACGATGAGCTCGCCCATGCGAATGCCGAGCCGCGCCACTTTGTCCTGGTACGCGGGCCCGATCCCACGCGACGTGGTGCCGATCTTGTTCTCGCCGCGTGCCTCTTCTTCCAGAGCATCCAGCATGCGGTGATACGGGAAGACGACGTGTGCCGCGTTCGAGATCTTGAGCGTGCCGAGGTCCGGTTTCAGCGCCCTGGTACGATCCAGCTCTTCGAGCAGACCCTTCGGGCAAACCACCATGCCGCTGGCGATCACAGCGGTCGTGCCCGGGTGAAGGATCCCCGCGGGGATCAATTGGAATTTGAACTCCTTGTCGCCCGTGATGACCGTGTGGCCGGCGTTGTTTCCGCCGCTGTACCGAATGACGACGTCCGCTTCCGCGCCCAAGACGTCGACCATTTTTCCCTTGGCCTCGTCACCCCATTGGGCGCCCACGATTGCGAGAGTAGGCATCTTTTCGCTCCTTCGAGGTCCGGCCAAAAAAATTAAGACCGGGTCGCCTCGTGCGTCGAGGATCCGCCGGCCCTTAAGCCGTTGAGCCTTATCTCAACCCTCCAAGTATACAGCTTACGCCTGCATGGGGGATTGGAGCAGCCGCTCGAACAGGTCGGCCACACGGGCTCCGCTGAGCCCTAGCGCGCCGTCGCCAACCGACAGCTCGGTCCTCGATCCCTCGGGCGTTTGAATCAGCCCGCCGAACAGGAACACTCGCTCCTGCTCGGCAATTTCCATCGCCCGCTTCACCAGGCTCTCGGGTTCGCCAGGGAGCATGATATGCATGAGGTTTGTTTTCGGCTCCGGAGGGATCGTGCGGACTCCTGGAACCGAGTTCAAGGCCACTGCAATCTCCGCGGCCTTGGCCACATATTCGGGAATGCGCGGCAGATGTCGGTCCATCCCCAACTTCGCCGAGATCGCACTGGGGGTCTGCTGCTGAAGGTTTCCGCCATGCCTTCGCAGCCAGGGCCGAGCCTCGGCGATGAAGTCCGCAGGACCGGCGAGCGCCGCTCCGGGGAGACCGCTCAAGATCTTGTAGAACGACACGTACACCGAGTCGAACAGGGCGCAGACCTCCGCATAGCTTCGGCCGTAGTAGGGCCCGCACTCCCATAGCCGCGCTCCATCGAGATGGGTATGGATGCCGCGCTCGCGGGCAAGGCTGCAGATCGCCGAGAGCTCCTCCCAGGTTGGCAAAATGCCTCCTATTTCGCGCTGCGGAAGCTCGATGAGCAGCGTCGAAATCGGCTGGCTCAGCGCTTCGAACTCCACCAAATGGAAAATGTCCTCGCTTGTTCCCAGCAGCACGACGTCCAGGCGGTGCATCTCGCGGAAAGCGTTCTCCTCACGCAACTCCAGATGGCAGGTGCGATGGAACGCCGCCATGGGCACTCCGCTTCGGTCGGCCCAGATTCGCAGCGCGATTTGCTGGGCCATCGTGCCGCTCGGCATAAACACGGCCGCTTCTTTGCCCAGCAGTGAAGCGATTTCGGATTCGAACTGGGCTACGAATCCGCCCTGGCCGTAGGCGTCGCGGCCAACGTCGCAGTATTCGCTGTCCGCGATCGTCCTCAAATGCTCACGCAAGGAGCACGGCCGGTGATAGGACAGGAAGTGCTCGCACCGGCTGTGAATCGAGTTGATCTGCGTGCGGTCCATGAACCCGAGGATAGCGCGTCAGGCTCATATCGGGCCCAGAGGGCAAAGATAATCTCGGAACCAATGGCCCGCCGCCTCGGCTACCTGCTCCAGCGTGCCGGGCTCCGAGAACAGATGGCTGGCGCCTTCGATGATTCTGATCTCCTTGTCCTCGGAGGGCATCGCATCGTACGCCAGGCGATTCAGCTTCAGAACCTCCGGGTCACGGTCTCCCACGAGCATCAGACACGGCATATCGACCTGTAGAAGCGCATCGCCGGCCAGATCCGGCCTGCCGCCCCGGCATACGATCGCTTTGACCGCCTCGGGATGCCGTATAGCCGCCGCGAGCGCAGCAGCCGCTCCGGTGCTGGCGCCAAATAGCCCGATGGGCAGGCCTTGGGTCTCCGGGTCCGCCATCAGCCAGTCGATCGCCGCATCGAGCCTGTCGGATAACAAGCCGATGTCGAACCGAACGCGGGCCGTAATGGCGTCCTCCCGTTCCTCTTCTTCGGTCAGCAAGTCGATCAGGAGAGTGCTGAGCACTACGGCATTCAAATGGCTCGCTACAAGCAGGTTGCGGGGACTCTTTCTTCCGCTGCCGCTGCCGTGCGCAAACAACACGACCGCGCAAGGGGTAGCGGGCGTCTGAAGTTCGCCTTGGATCGACTTGCCGTCAACCGGAATCTCGACGCGGCGCGACGTCATGGTCATTCTCCCCACCTTCCGCTCGACACGGCGCCCGAAAGAGCCGATAGAACGTCCTCATCGGAAACTTCCCTGAAGTCTTCGTACCACTGCCCGACGGCAAGGAATGGATCCGGGCACTCCAAGCAGATCACATGGTCGAATTCCTGCTCGGCGCGGCGCTGCGCTTCCTTGCTGCAAACCGGAGAAGCCAGCACGCTTTCCGCAACGCCCTGGCGTCTTAGGAATCGTCCGACTGCCACAGCCGAGCCGCCGGTGGCGAGCCCGTCGTCGACGGCTATCACGGTCCTCGAGCGCAATTCCATGGGGCCTCGTCCTCGGCGGTAGAGGGCCTCGCGGCGAACCGCTTCCTCGGACTCTTCGCGCACGACGCTCTCCAATTGGTCGCGGCGCATTCCCAGCCGCTCCAATGCTTCGTCGTCGTATTGCGCGATGCCGTCGGGAGTCAGCGCGCCGAGGCCGAATTCCCGTTGCTCGGGGTGTCCTATCTTCCGAACTACGATCGCCTCGAGCCGCGCGCCCAGCCGCTCAGCCACTTCCGCCGCAACGATGACGCCGCCACGCGCCAACCCGAGCACGATCGGATCGACCGTTTCAAAGGCAAGAAGCTGAGCGCTTAACTTCCGGCCTGCGTCTCTTCGGTTCTGGAATATGCCCCACTCGGTCATTTCGACTCCTAGAAGAATTTGACGACGGTCGCGGATGGGCGGTCTCCGTTACGACGTGCTGTCGGCGATATGGCGGACGCCCCCGGGCCGGTTCGAATGTCGTCCAACAACAGTGCCACTTTGGCGCGAAAAAGGAGCAAGCCATGCAGGTTGAAGGAATCATGACTCGGACCGTCGAGTGCTGCACCCCCGACACGCCGCTTCAGCAAGCGGCGCAAATGATGAACGACTGCAATTGCGGGCTGATACCCGTGGTTCAGGATAAGAAGAATCGGCGCCTCGTGGGCGTCATCACCGATCGCGACATTTGCTGCCGCGCGGTGGCCAAAGGCATGGACACACGCTCGGCGACGGTCGCCCAATGCATGTCTACGGACGTCCATACCTGCACGCCCCATTCCGACCTCGACGATTGCACGCAGATCATGGCTAAAAGTCAGGTCCGCCGTATCCCGATTATCTCCGATCAAGGAGATGTCGTCGGCATCGTCGCGCAAGCCGATATCGCACTCAGCCAGCCGCCAAGCGAGGCCGGCCAGACGGTGCGACAAGTGTCCAGGCCATACGTAGCCTAACCGCCCTAGGATCGTCGTGCGTTCTGCCGGCTAGAACAAATCGCGAGACGGCAGGCGCACGGCGCACAGCCAGAATTGAACCGAAACCTGTATCAGCTTGGTGTACTCGTCCAAGTCGATCGGCTTTTGGAGGAAGCAGTTCGCACCGCAGTCGTACGCCCTGCGAACGTCGTCTTGGTCGCAAGACGAGCTTAACATAACTACAGGCAGCCTTCTGCTGCGCTCGCACCCGCGGATGATTTGAAGAAGCTCGTGACCCGTGATCTTCGGCAGCTTGGCGTCGAGTATGACAAGCTCCGGCAAATCGCCTCCAAAGCCGTCTTCGCCGAACAAATACTGCGCTGCTTCCGCGCCATCTTTCGCGACCTGTACATGCGCGGGTAGGTTCGCTTCGCGTATCGCGCGGAGCGTCAGATACTCGTCGTTCGCATCGTCCTCTACGAGCAGCACCCGGATAGGCCGAGAGCTGGCAAGCAGTTCAGATTTATAGTGGGAGGCTTCGGCTCTCATATGCGGTCGATTAATTATTTACCTGTGCCAGATTTTTGAGAAGACTTGAACACATTCTTGCGGCATCATCGGCAATTGGCTCCATAGTCGCGCGGAAGGTAACCTTGCCCATCGTGATCCGAGTTTCCTACCGAACCCTGGAGCTCACCAAGCTTTATCCGTTGGCGATCAGCCGGGGAACGATGGCCTCCTCGGAAAACCTTTTCGTCCTAGCAAGCGACGGCACGTTCACGGGAATAGGAGAGCTCTCTCCAGCGACCGGTATGAGCTGGACCGCCGAGCAAGGCGAAAAGCAGCTTCGCGAGTTTGTGGGCGCCGGGCTGCAGGAGCAGTCGACCCACGATATTTACGCGAAGATGCTCGATGCGGGCATCGATCCGCCAGCGATGGCGGCGCTGGACGTAGCGCTCTGGGACCTGCTCGGCAAGCAGGCGAAGTTGCCGCTATACAAGTTGCTCGGTCTTCCCAAACGGTCGGTTCCCACGAGCGTCACGATCGGCCTCAACCCCCCGGAAGTTACGCGCGAGCGCGTTCCGGACATCCTTCGCCGGACGGACGCCAAGTTTCTCAAGATCAAGCTGGGCTCACCCGAGGGCAGAGAGCACGACAAGGAGCATTTCACAGCGGCCGCCGAAGCGGCGCGACCTTTCGGCGTCGGGCTAAGAGTCGACGCGAACGGCGGTTGGACGGTCGACGAGGCGAAGTCGATGATGCGCTGGCTAGCGGAGCGCAACGTCGAATACGTCGAGCAGCCTCTCGTCGAAGGCGCTGAGGACGACTTGCCGAAGATCTTCGAGGGCCGCCCGTTGCCGATCTTCGTGGACGAGTCCTGCAGGTTTTCGAAAGACGTTCCCAAGGTGGCGAGCGCGGTGGACGGCGTCAATCTCAAGCTGATGAAGTGCGGCGGTCTCACCGAGGCCGTAAGAATCGTCGCCACGGCCAGAGCGCATGGCCTCGAAACGATGATCGGCTGCATGAGCGAATCGTCGGTAGCGATCGCGGCGGGCGCGGCAATCGGAGCGCTTTTCGATCATATCGATCTCGACTCGCATCTCAACCTTGCGCCGGACCCTTGCGACGGCGCAAAAATCGTCGACGGGGTGATCGTGCCGAGCGATGAGCCCGGGCATGGAGCGTGGATCCGCGGTGCTTAATCGAGATCAGAAGCTGGCCATCTACATGGAGGGGGCCGTCGACAACTCCTCCGGCAAGATGGGGCACGGCATACTTCGCTACTCGCCGAACCCTATCACTTGCGTGATCGACCGCCACTACGCCGGCCGCGACATGAAGGAGGTCGGCGGCTCTCCGCTGTCGTGCCCGATCGTCGCCGGCATCGACGAGGCGCTTGCGCTTGGCTCCGAAGTGCTGGTTCTGGGCATCGCGCCGCCGGGAGGTCTGATTCCCGACGACTGGTACCCCGTGATCGCCCACGCCGTGGCCAAGGGGATGTCCATCGTGAACGGTCTGCACGACCTGCTTGGCCCGCGATATCAGGCCCTGCCGACCGGTCAGTGGATCTGGGATATTCGAATCGAGCCGCCCAATCTGGCGCCCGGAGTCGGCGCCGCCCGGCACCTGTCGAACCGGCGCGCGCTAATGATCGGGACGGACATGTCCATCGGTAAGATGACGGCAGGGCTAGAGATCGTACGCATCGCTCGTGAGCGCGGAGTGCGCGCCGAGTTCATAGCCACAGGCCAAATCGGCATCACGATTACGGGAAGCGGCGTCCCCCTGGATGCGGTCAGAGTTGATTTTGCCAGCGGCGCGATCGAGCGCGAGGTCTTGAACGCGAAGGATGCCGATCTCGTGGTCGTAGAGGGCCAGGGAGCGCTTATACACCCTGGCAGCACGGCAAACCTTCCGCTGCTGCGCGGCTCCTGCCCCACGCACCTGGTGCTTTGCCACAGAGCGGGGCAGCACGCGTTGCAGCGCATGCCGGATATCGCGATTCCGCCGCTCGCGGACTACATCCGAATGTACGAAGACCTCGGCGAAGCCTGCGGAACGTTTCCAAGACCGCGTACAAGGGCGGTCTGCTTGAACACGTCCGCCGTGAGCTCGGATGCAGAGGCTCTGCGGGCTTGCGAGACGATCGAGAATGAGCTCGGCATCCCTTGCGTGGACCCTGTGCGACATTCCGCCGATCGCGTCGTCGCCGCGCTCTCGTAATCTGGCTCATGGCTAAACTTCCGCAACCGCGCGGCGACTCGTTCGTCTGTTGTTGTTGAATTGCTACAGCAGTACCGGTCCGCAACAGGCCAGCCTGCCGGACCCTGGATTGCCGGAGGATTAGATGCTTGCTTCTTTGGTGGTTCTCGCCGCAACACTACAGCCGCTCAGCGACGCGCAAGTCATTGCCAGGTCCGAGCTTTTCCTGAAAGAGCTTGCGGCCATCGATAGCAGCCAGGCTATGAGTGGGCCCTGTCAGCTCAATCCTTACAAGCGGGATCCGTCCGACCCATGCTTCTACGTGTACTACTCCTCGGCCTTCTTAGCGGTCGACCGATCCGACGGGTCGATACAACAATACTTGTACTGCCCCCCTTCGCATAACCCGCTCCCATGGCCAGAGCATCCGCTGGCGAAGGACGCCCTGGTCGCTCTAGCAAACAAATATGCCGCGCTCGGCCGAATCCCCGGCCCGATCCACGTGTACGACACGGAACGGACCAACGATCAGGACCCGACCTTTCAGGTGGATTTTGTCGGCATATTTTCGGGCTTACCTTTAATGACGCTGTATCCCTCGTACGTCAAGATCGACCCGAGCAACGGTCGGCTGCTTGACGCCGAGTTCCACAAGCAGCCGATTCCACCGAAGGACCTGAAGGCTAAGACGACCGGTGAAGCGGCCAAGCGCCTCTTTCTGAGGTATGCCTACACCGCCAAATGGGAGCGGAAGGGGCCGTACGAGACCGACAAGCTCCCTTCCAGGCTGGTTGAGAAATTTCCTCCGACGCTCTGCATTTACATGCCCTACAAGCACCAGTGGACGAGCCGGGATTCGTTCTTTACGAAAGACCAAATCGAGGCTGCGAAGACGGGTCACGGCTTGCTCGTGTGGAACCTGGAGTACGACGTTCCTCGATCGGAGTGGCCCGAGGTACAAGGCTTCTTCGCCGGATACGTGGACGCCAAAACTGGGAAGCTGCTTTATTTCAACGGGTACACCTACTCGCAAGCTGGGTACATCAAGCTCCATGCCCAGCACGAGGGTTAACGCCCACCACGTATCGAATGGAAATGGCAACTGGTTGGCTGTGCCAGAATCGCCTACTCCTCGAACGCGCCGGTTTCGTGCTCGATTGCGCCGGCGTGTCGTGCTATCTTGGATGCCTCACCCGCTGCTGGCGAGCTACGGAAATTGCTCCGCGCTATCCTAGGGAGTCAGGGTCGCGCCTTGGCCGATCGCATGTCTCAGCGCTGCGCGCGAGCGTTGTACGTCTGCTGTCGAGCGCGCCAGCGTCTGCTGGGCGGAAAACAGCGCAGCCTGCGCCGTCGTCACGTCTAGAAAAGCGCCGATGCCACCCCGATACCGCCCCTCGGCGATGCGCAGGTACTCCACGGCGTTCGCGAGCCCCTGCTGCGCGGCGACGAGCCGCTGATCCGCAGAGACCAGGTTCAAGTACGACTGGGCGACCTCGGCGACCACCTGCTGGGTCGCTTGGGTGAGCTGCGCCTGCGCGGTAACCAGGCCCGCGCGCGCTTCCTGCACCCTTCCAGCTCCCAACCCCCCATCTCCGAACGGCCAGCTCAGAGTCACACCGACCGAGGTCGATTCGCTGTCCAAGGGGTTGTTGCTCCCCCGGGCGGAGAGGCTGCCCGAAAGGCTGAGCGACGGATAATTCGTTTTGGAAGCCGCGGAGACGCCATATTGAGCCGCGTTGACGCGTTCTCTCGCCGCAAGCACAGCGGGCCGTTGACTGAGAGCACTCTTGACCAGGCCGTTCGGATCGGCGGTGTTCACCTCTGGCTCGGTTGCTGCGGTTAACGTTAGCGGGGTCCGCGGGTCGATCCCTATCGCCTGAGCAAGACTCACGCGGTCGAGCTCTGCCGCGGCACGCGCGGTTACGAGGGCATCGACCGCCGCTGCAAGCGCAGTCTTCGCCTGCACGACGTCACCTGGCGCGCCGACACCCGCTCCAAGCCGCGCATTTGCGAGGTCGAGCTGCGCCTGGCGGTTCGCGAGGTTCGATTCACTGACCGTGACCTGCGCCAGCGCCTCGCCGTAATTGTAGTAAGCCTGTCGGACCGCGAGCGCCGTGTCTTCCTGCGTGGCCGTGTACTCGTGCGTGGCAGCTCTCTGAAGGGCCGCATCCTCGCGAACTTGGTCGCGCGTGCGTCCGAAATCGAAGAGGAGCTGCGAGACGCTGACAGCTGCGTTGGTACGAATGCCGAATCCGGCGCTCACGGTTCCACCGCCTCCGCCAGTCGAGCCACCGGTCGAGCCACCGGTCGTGCCGGTGGACGATCCGCCCGACCGGCTACCGGTTATCTGCCCGGAATTCGTGATTCCGGCGTTGAGCCCGAATTGGGGCAGCAGGCCGGATTGGGCTTGCCTCGTCCGGCCTGCAGCGGCCTCGATGGCGCTCCTCGCGATTATCACGTTCGGCTGCAGCCGCAGAGCCACAGCCACGGCCTCGTCTGCGCTGAGGGGCGCTGCGCCGATCGCCTCCGGGTTCGGAGGCGGGGGCAGCTTGAGCGGCGGCGGCGTCGTGATGTCCGGTGTATTCGGACGGATCGGCGGCGTCTGGGCAAGCCCGAGCGTTCCCAGTGCGATGCAGAGAAGACATAGGCCGGCTTTGGTCATGGGGATTATTGATTCGTGGCTTCTCGCTCGCAGTGAACGGATACCAGAGCCTCCAGCGACCGGATGAGCTCCTGCTGCGACTCCGCAGTCATGCCCTGAAGTACCTGCTGCGAGCGTGCGATGCGAGACTCCGAGCGCTGGGACATAGTTTCCCGACCCTTGTCGGAAAGCTGGATGTGCTTCATCCGCCGGTCCTCCGGGTCCGGCACCTCCTCGATGAGCTCCTCGTTGCGGAGCCTTCCGACGAGCTGCGAAACTGCGCTCGGCGTAAGACCGAGTGATCTGGCAAGTTGAGTTGGGGTC
Source organism: Fimbriimonadaceae bacterium (assembly GCA_025934835.1). GTDB lineage: Bacteria > Armatimonadota > Fimbriimonadia > Fimbriimonadales > Fimbriimonadaceae > Fimbriimonas. The sequence continues at coordinate 11,307 of JAICWL010000052.1, read as the reverse complement.
CGAGCGCCCTGAATGAGTTGCCGGAGTACCTTCAATTGGCCCACGCGAAGGAGCACCAGCGGGTCCTCCACGCCTCCATATAGTATTTGAATGGCCTCCGGCATTAGGCGCTCCAGACGAGTGGCAAGCTCTCGACGCGCATTAGGGTCCATGAGTTTCCGAGACTACCGGTTCCGGCAGTCTCTCGGTTGCTGCGATCGACGGCTCTACCAAGGTGGCGCGGCCGACGTCTCGCTTCGGGCCGAACCGCCTTCCAAGATCATCGAAGATCGTGTAAACGGTTGGCACGATGAACAGGGTCAGAAGGGTCGAAGTCGCGAGGCCGCCGATAACCGAAGTCGCCAGCGGCACGTACATCTCCGATCCCGAGCCGAGTCCAAGCGCCAGCGGCAGCATTCCGAGGATCGCCGCGAGCGTTGTCATGAGGATGGGGCGCAGCCGTGTAGGACCGGCCGTCAAGATGGCTTCGTCGCGCGGCATGCCGCGTTCGCGCAGGTGGTTCGTATAGTCAACGAGCAGAATTCCGTTCTTCACCACGATTCCGATCAGCATCAGAAGACCGATGAACGCGGTCAGACCGAACGCCCTGCCCGTTAGGAACAGCGCCAGAACGAGGCCGATGGCGCACAGGGGCACCGACGTCAGAACGATGAGCGGGTAAATGAACGACTCGAACTGCGTCGCCAGCAGCATGTAGATGAGCGCTATCGCAAGGAAAACCGAAAGTCCAAGTCCGCTGAATTCCTGGTCGCGCTGGAGCTGCCGAACGCCGACGCTCCAATATGTCCCTTTCGGGAATTGCACGCTCGAAAGCGCCTGCGTGACATCCGCTTGAACTTCGCTCTCGGGCCGGTCTACCACTTGGCCGCCGACATTGATGACTCGCTGGCGGTTTTGCCGGCTGATCTGGTTCGGGCCGGCGCCGAAGTGCGGGGAGGCTACTTGGCCAAGCAGGATAGGCGTCGGGAGCTTCGCGGTGGTTACGATCGGCAGCTTCTCGAGCTCGGCGATCGTTTGGCGGTCCTTCTGAGGAACGTCTACGTAGATCGGGTATTGGTAGCCGTTCTCCTGGTAGTAGCTCGATAGCTGACCGTTCGTGCTCGCTGCCAAAGTGTTGGCGATGTCGCTAAAAGACACGCCCAGCTCTTGAGCCTTCTGCCTGTCGATGCTCCACTGAATCTCAGGGGCGCTGTCTTGCACGGACAGGTCCACGTTCTGCAGACCGGCCACGCCGGACATCGCCTGCTCGACCTGCTTGGCAACGGCCGTGAGCTGTGTCAGATCCTGACCGTACACGTCCACCGAGAAGCCAGAGTTGCTGCCGCCGAGGATGTTGGCGACCATATCCTGGGCGGACACCTGCACCTGCGCGCCAGGCAGGCCCGCGAACTTGCGCTGCAGCCGCTTGATGACGTCGCTGGTGCTGGACTTTCGATTGGACTTCAGGAGCAGTGTGGCCGAGCCCTCCTGAGGGGCGCCACCGCCGCTGCCCCGCAAGCCCACGTTCGTTCCGGCGCCGGCGATGATCGTCAGAACGTCCGGATCTTGCATCACAATCTTCTCGATCTGCTGCATCTCACGGTTCGTAATGTCGACGGAGGTGCCGATCGGAAGCTTCAGGCGGATGTTCACGTTTCCGCTGTCGGTTGCGGGCAGGTTCTCCTTGCCCACCAATGGCCAGAGAGCCGCCGCTGCGACCACCGCAGCGCACGCGATTCCGATGATCGGAATTCGGTGGTGGATCGCCCAATGCAGACCGCGCCGGTAGCTGTCATCGATCGAATGGAACCATTCGCCGACGCGATCGAACAGGCGAACGAGCGGCGTCACCTTGATGCCAAGCTCCTCACGCATTTCGGGGTGGGCCTCGGCCACGACGTCCCGCTCGCGAATCATTCGCGACGCCAGCATCGGAACGACCGTCGTTGCGTCCAGCAGAGATACTGCGATCGAGAACACCACGACCAGCGCGAACTGGGTGAACGTCTGGCCGGACTGCCCCTTGATGAGCAGCAGCGGCATGAACACGATCATGACCGTGAACGTGGACGCAAGGACCGCAGAAACGATCTCCTGCGTACCGCTGACGGCGGCCTCCGCAGCGCGCTTCTTGTCACGTTCTATGTGCCTGTAGATATTTTCAAGCACAACGATGGCGTCGTCCACAATCAATCCGGTTGCGAGCGCCAGGCCGGAAAGGGAGATCGTGTTCAGCGTGAATCCGCAGAAGTACAGCAGCGAGAAGGTCGAGATGATCGACGTCGGAATCGACAGCGCCACGACGAACGTGCTACGAATGTTTCGCAGGAAGAACGTGATGATGATGATGGCCAGCACGCCACCGATCACCGCAGTCTGCTGAAGGTCGCTAATCGAGCTCTGGATGAAGCTCGCCTGGTCGTAGGCCAGTCCGAAATGCAGATCGGGGTAGCGCTTCTCCACGTCGACCAGCGCTTTCTTCACGTTGTTGGCGGTTTCGACGGTGTTGGAGTCGAGCTGCTTCGTGACGGTGACGTTCAGCGCCGGTACGCCGTTCATGCGTGTGTACGACAGGACGTCCTGGCTCGCATCGCGCACGGTGGCAACCTCGCCCAGGTTGACGAGCTGGCCATTGAACTTGCCCAAAGGCATGTTCCGAATTTCATCCAGGTTCCTGAAGTAGCCGACGCTGCGGATGCTGTATTGCGTGTGCCCTTGGATGGCCGCCCCGGCAGGCAGGCTAAGATTCTCCTGCTGAAGCCGCCGAGAAATGTCGGCCAAGCTCACCCCGAACGCCTGAAGCTTCGTCGGGTCGACGTCGACCATAATGGCTCGGGCCTGGCCCCCGGTAATGTTGACGGAAGCGACGCCGCCGGACGACTCCAGGATAGGGCTGACCTCGTTTGTCATGAGGTCGTTCAGATGGATCAGGTCCATCTTGGGGTTGGAGACCCCGTAAACCAGGATCGGCAACGACGTCGGGTCGAACTTAAAAATCGAAGGTTCGGTGATCGTGGGATCGTTCGGGAACCGGCCCTTGGCCCGCTGCACGGCTTGCATGACGTCGATCGCGGCTTGGTCGATATTGACGCCGTAGTTGAATTGCACGCGCACGAACGAGCTGCCGAGCGACGAAGAGGAGCTCACGAGATACAGTCCGCGCACGGTCGAGACCGCTTGCTCGATCGGCCGCGAGATCTGGGTCTCCATCTCTTCGGGCGAGGTATTCGGCCATGAGACGGCGACGGCGACCGTGGGGATGTCGACGCGCGGCAGGAGGTCGACGGGCAGCCTCATCAGGCAGATCCAGCCCAGCAGAACCAAGGCCGCGATGCGCATGGTGACCGCAACCGGTCTTGTTACCGAAAATTTTCCGATGTTCATCCTGTGGGACCTCCGGCGCCGGGGCGCCCGCGACCACCCCGCCCGTTGCCTTGACCACCACCCGCACGGCCTCGACCGCCTTGTCCGCCGCCCGCACCGGGAAGCGTCACAGCCTGGCCAGGCTTCAATGATCCGTAGGAAAGCACGACGACGTTCTCGCCTGGGCGCACTCCGCTCAGGATTTGAACCGTCTTGTCGTTCGATGCGCCGAGCACGACCGGCCGGACATCAGCTTTCATATCGTCGCCGATTACGGTCACGGTGCTCTTGCCGTCCGTCGTTTCGACGGCTTCTTTGGGAACTGCCACCGAGGCATGGACGCGCTCGGAAACAATGCTCAAGTGGCCGAACATGCCCGGCCGGAGCGCATGGTTTGGGTTTGCCAGCTTCGTACGGATCATGTACTGCCGCGACTGCGGGTCTGCCGCGGGGTTCACATTCAGGATCTTCCCCACGAACACCTTGTTCGGAATCGCGTCGAACGTCACTTGCACGGGCTGGCCGACATAAATGCTTTGACTCGTCTCGGTCGGCAGCGAGGAAACAACGTAAAGCCAATCGAGATACTGAACCGTGAGCACGGGCTGCGACGGAGTGGCCAGGTCGCCCGGATCCTCGTTCCGCGCCGTGACCGTGCCTTTGATCGGTGATCGAAGCACGGTGTCCGCCAGCCTCGCCTGGGCCTGATTGAGCTCGGCCCGGGCAGCGGCGACCGTCGACTGGAGGGCCGCCAGATTCTGCTTGTACGCGGGCTCCTGAGAGCGGTTGGCTCGCGCCAGCGATAGGCTGGCGACGGCTTGCGTCGCCTTGGCCTTGGATGCCGCGATATCGGAGATGCCCTTGCGGGAAACGATCGTGAGGTTGCTGTTCGCGCTCGAAAGCTGCGCGTTTGCGGAAGCGACTCCCTGCTGGGCGGCGTTGACCTGCGCCTTGGCGACGTTGACCGCGCCAACCTCTACCTGGTAGGCGGTCTTCGCATCGTCCACGTCCTGCGCGGCCACGAAACCTTGCTGGTAGAGCGAGGTGATCCGGTCCAGTTTGACCTGGGCGTTGTTCAGGTTCGCTTCCTCGCGCTGCTGCGAAGCTTTAGCGTTGTCGACCTGAGCTTTTGCGGCTGCGACTTTGGCCTTGGCGTCCACGACCGCCGATCTCGCCGTGGCGACAGTGGCGTCGTAGTTGCGCTCGGTCTGGAGAAGGTCGGCGTTCGCGCTCGACACTCCGGCTTTCTGCTGCTCGATCTGGCTGACGATGCTGACCGTGTTCGCTCCTTCGCCAACTGCGGCCTGCGCAAGCCGAGATTGCGCCTCGGCCACCGCTGCCTGCGACTGCAAGATTTGACCCTGGATTTCAGTGGGGTCGATCTTCACGAGCACTTCACCCGGCGTAACCTTGTCCCCCTCTCGCACCTGCAGAAACTCGATCTTGCCGCTGGTCTTGGGCGACATGTCCACCTTGAACGGGGATTCGACGTTGCCGACCGCTTGGAGCGTGGATTCGATGAGCGCCGGGCCGGCCTTCGCCACTTGCACGGTCGGAGTGCGGTTGCGCCCGCCTCGACCACCGGCGCCACCCTTCAATTGGGCGTTGGCCTGGTTGTGCGTGACGATGCGCCACACCACGAGCGCGAGCACGCACACGATCGGTACAACGATCCACAGAATTCGTTTAGTCATAGTTGGCGGTTGGCCGTGTCGACCCATGCCAAGACGCGACGATCGGCCCTATGTTCAAGTAGGAACCCTATAATACTTTACGTTCGTGAACTTTCCTTACGCTCCCCTTATAAGTGATTCGCGGGCGCCTGCCTTCTGTTATGGCCATAAGCGCATCGGTAAGTTCCGTCGCGCAAGCGAACAAGCGTAAATACACGAAGGGCCCGGCCGATTTCGGCCGGGCCCTTCCCTCAAGACTCCAAGCCGAAGCTTAGAACTTGACCGAGAGCTGGCTCGTCAGGAAGCCGCCTCGATAGTCGGTTCCGAGACCGCCGCCGGCAATACCTGCCGCCGGGTTGTCCAGGAAGTTTCCGGAAACGTCCGAGATCTCGTACTGAAGCGTCAGCTTCGCAGCCGAGCTCAGCCCGTAAGCGAGGCCGACCGACGTCCAGTCGTAGCGTGCCCAGTGGCCGCCGAACTGGTTCTGACCGTCGATTCGGTTGTGCTCATAACCCACGTTGAACGAAAGGTTCGGGTTGAACTGCCAGCCCAAGTTCACCATGTACTGCTGAAGGTTGGTGCCGCTGTTGAAGTACGGATTGTTGACGTTGTCCTTGATGCCCTTGTCCCACTCGCCGCTGGCGGTGAGTCGAAGAGCGCCCGTGAGATCGAGGTTACCGCCGACCTTCGCGCCCTGGATGTTGCCAGGATTGCGAACGACCGCGAGACGACCCCAGTCGCCGGGAGCCAGGTAGTTGTCCTCGACGCGCCGATACTCGGCGTACGCGCCGTAGCGGTCGCCGTTCCAACCCAGCTTGGCGTACCAAGCGTTGTTGTCCTTATCGGTGTTGCCGACCGTGGACGTGTTGTAGCCGACCGTGGTGGCCGACCAGCCGCCCGAGAGCTTGATTCGTCCGACGTTGAAGTCCGCATCCGCGCCGTAAACGTTCATTCGATTGAACGCGAGGTCCTCGGTGTCGGTCTCCAGCCAGATGTAAGCGAGCTTCAGGTTGCCGGCGGTCGTCAGAGGCACGTTCAAAGCCGCGCCGAGCTGCCGATCGATCGACACGGGGGTGCCGCCGAGGTTGTTCAGCGAGCTGATCCACGTGTTGCCCACGTCGAGCGTGTTGATCGGGGTTCCGTTCACCGAGAACGTGTGCGAAGGCTTGCCACCGAAGATGTCGAGCTTCGCGCCGCCGAAGTTGAAGCCGAGGATCGCTCCATCGAAGCGATACAGGCCATCGTCCCATCGGCTGTTCGAGAAGTACTCGGTGGTGTCCGGTCGCTGATAGATGTAGGGGCTGACCTTGTAGCCGACCCTTCCAGCCTCGACGTTGAACGCCTGGCCGGCCACACCCGTGTCGAACCGGATGCCGAGATCCTGAACGTAGAAGTCGCCGTCCGGCTCGCCGTAACCCACGCCGCTGATGATTCCCGACTGGTTACCGAAACCATTGCCGGGGCCCGAATTCGCGAACATGTTGGTTGCAACGAACGTTCCGTGCCACTTGGGGCCGGTTTCGTTCGTGCCGGTGAGCGTGATGGCGCCCTCGTGGAGGATCGTCACGTCTCGAGTCAGACCCGCAGGGCCACCCGTCGCGGTCGAGCCGACCACGCGAGCGTCCTTGGTGAGGTCGAAGAGGTTGTCGCGGCTATTGCCGGCGCCCAGCCAGAGGTTCACGTCGCCGCTGATGTCGACGGCCGGCTTGCGTCGCTCGAGGCGACCCACGCGGTCCGACAGATCGGCGAGGTCCTTCTTCATCGCCTCGACGTCCACACCCAGGGAGTTGAGCTCCTTCTGGAAGGTGTCCGTGAGTCGCTTGAGGTTGGCGATGTCATCGCCATAACCCTTCATACCGTTGACCTGATCCTGCAGCGCGGCCACCTGGTCGCGCAGATTCTTCAGGTCGTCGGCCGAAGCCAGACCATTCGTGTTGATCCCCTTGAGCTGGTTCTCGAGGCCCTCGACTCGGTTGAGAAGCGCGGTGTAGACCGCGTGGATCGCAACAGCGAGCTCGTAGCGCGAGGCCGGGCGGCCGCCGCGATACAGACCATCGGGATAGCCAACGAGTAGACCGTCCTTCTTCAGGCGAGCGAGAGCCTCATAGGCCCAATGGTTCGCCGGAACGTCCGGGAAGTTGTCCTGCGCGAATGCGGGGACAACTAACGCTGCGCCGATGACGGCGCTAAGCGCGTATCTGAAGGTTTTCTTCATATACGTTGCCAATGCTCCTTGTATTTAGGATGTGCGGGCTGCACACAAGTTGCATCAACAGCGCCTCCGACCCTCAGGCGAGCGAAACCATAACTTCCTTGAGTTTCCTATGGCCTCTACCCTATCCATCGAGTCATCGGCCCGGCTTAAGCATCCTGCGTCAGTCCGGGACCGGCTCTTTAAACCAGTCCAACTTCGATTATGCACAATTCGCATCAAACCTTCAAGGGTTTGGGCCGATCGTGCGCTCGGCTGGCTTATTTGGGACCTTTGGCCCGCAGTTTGTTCCAGGTCTTATGCGGCGGGCTGTCGAACCGAAGCACGAATCTGAATTTGGGCCTGGACCGGCGAAGGGCCAACGCGGCGGACAATGCCCGTGCGGATCGCATGGCACGCGGTCCTGGCTCGCCATACGTCCAGTAAGCGAATGTATCCGTCTTGCTCTGAGTGGAATCGAGAAGAACGGCCGTCGAGCCGAGAGGACCCCTCAGGTAGTCTCGCCCGACCCCGCTTCTGGTTTCAGACAGGATCTCACCGTCCACAGTTAGATAGTATACGACAGCAATCTCACCTGCGCTCCTGCAAGTAGTCGCTACCGTCCCAAACGATCGAGCTCAGAGGAAAGCTCGTGCCCTGCGCCCTTCTTTGCCCCTCAGAAACACATTCTGCATGATAGAATCAGGCAAACTGTCATCCTTCCTAATGCTTCGTCTCAGGCAAATCGTTAAAGTTAAGGGTTCGCTGTTCCGCACCTTTAAAGAAGACGATCCGAGGTTCGTCCTTCCACACCTGAATCCAGACCTTATTCTTTCCGCCCTTGCCTCTCAGGATTAGGACGGGCTCTCCAGTAAACGTAGTGAATTCACCAACATTTCTTCCCTGGCTATCCCTCAATATCATTCTCCCATTTGCCTGATTCTGACCAATGGTACGGGGTCCACCTTCAGAACGAGCTTTGGTTTGCCCCAAACAAACTAAAGATGCACCACTTACAAGCATTGCCATAATGACGACTGCTTTCTCCTGATTTATTCGAACACCCAATTTATCCTCCTTTCTTGATCGGCTCACCCTTTACCACTCCAGGCCAAGGGTTGCCAGCTTGATCTTCGGAACAGTTGGCCAAACAATATTCAGATTTGGACTTACAAGCTAACAAGCAAGTGTTGTAGCCAATGCCGAAGATATCCCACTTACTCCTTTCGACAGAGCATCTAATGATACAAGCATCATAATTGCCACCACAGCAGGCAACGCAGTCAACGGGACACTCGCAAGGGTTCGGGTCCCATGGACCACGAGGTGGGTGGAACAAGGCATTTCCGTAGATGCATGCAAGGTATTCCCAGAATTTCTCTTTAAAGCCGTCTTTTATACTGTCCATTACGCACTTGGAAAACGTCCTGCGGTCGTTCGGACACTTCTTAAAACATTTCCAGATTGCGTCTCGGGCATCCGTGGGCAAGGACGCCCAAATGTCGTTACACGACGAGGTAAGAGCTAATAGCCCCGAAGGATCGATCGTATGACTTGGTGCTAGGCTGGCATAAGAAAACGCCGGTTCATCGGGCCACAGCGGATCGACCTGCATCCACCTACCGAGCTCTTTGCTTACGGTTCGGGCTCTTGCATAAGCCCCCGAGTCGTCCGAGTAGTAGCCGAGCGTCCCCACCCAGGTAAAGGGAGTCGGGTTCGAGCCTGTGTGGGTTCTCGTCTCGCCGTACGGCCAGTAGACGTACTCGTCGGTCTTGTTGCCGCTGGTGTCGTAGAGAGCGACCGTCGAACCGAGCGGGTCCGAACCGTAGAAGCGCCCCACTTCATGCGCACCGCCCGGAATGTACCTAGGCAACTGGGCTGGTGAAGTTCTCAGAAGCTCGAAAGCGGCATATCCCACAACCGTGAATGACTGAATGGGTCACCTCACTTTGATTAATCCGGGTAGGTGACGTTGAGCTGGATACACAATTGACGCGTATATTCGACCTACCTGGTAGTACTTGCCGTCGGCAAAGGCTCCGGCCATCTCCGCGTTGGCGCGTTGCAGACTACTTGAAGTGGCTATGGGCGCGTTGCCTTTCGGCAAAAGCCTCGTTACCTCGCTGTAGGCGACAAACGTTAGAGAGGACAAATCCACCTGCCTAGAGGCGAGCTGGTCGGCTGAAGGAGATCCCGTACTCGGATCGAGTCGTGCAAGCCAGGGCAGCACTGTGTCCCAAGACCTACGCGCATCGGAACTTCCTCGAGGTCCTGACTGTCGACCCAGCAAAATAAGGCAACGGTCCAAATCTCCACTCCATCCGGGGGAGGGATTGTTCTTCTTGCCTTCCAGCCATGTTCCCTCTGAAGTCGCATCTAGCGCTCCTTTGATTTTTAGAGGCAACTCGCGCTCGTCAATCTTGGAGGACCTGAGGTAAAGGCTTAGCTCACCTAAAGGAGGAACAGGAGTTAACATGTTACGTCCCGTAGGCGAAACCGTATTTCGGCACGCGACACAAACCAGGCATAATGTCCAGCCGGCAAACGTCAGAACCTTGACGCGCATTTTAACTCGCATTTATGAAAACCAGCCAGACACTTCGAGAAATCACCTAAGCCCTTTGCCTTAGCATCGCATATACGAATCTGTAATCCACAGCATGCGAGGCAGTCCAGATTCGATGTTCCGTCAACGCACGGGTTGCAAACGGCTCCGCTAGGGTCGCACAAACACAGATCCGGCCGACTTAAGCACGCCCACACCCACCATGGCACGTCCTTGAGGCACCTCTCGAAGCATTTCGTTGGTTCAGCTTTCCTCTTGCAGTCATCGATACAGTTGCGAGTGAAGCATTTGGTTAAGTCAGCGGGCGATCCTGAGCAACAGGGCCTACTGCCAGAAGGGTCAATGAACGATATTGGGCTCAGATCAACATACCCATACGCGCTCTCTTCTGGCCAAAGTGGATCGATCTGAACCCATCTACCGAGCTCTTTGCTTACGGTTCGGGCTCTTGCATAAGCCCCCGAGTCGTCCGAGTAGTAGCCGAGCGTTCCCACCCAGGTAAAGGGAGTCGGGTTCGAGCCTGTGCGCGTTCGAGTCTCGCCGTACGGCCAGTAAGTGAATGTATCCGTCCTGCTCTGAGTGGAATCGAGAAGAGCGGCCGTCGAGCCGAGAGGATCGGGCAGATAGTCCCTCTGTGCGCCACTTCTGGTTTCTGACAGGATCTCACCGTCCACGCTCAGGTAGTTTACGATTGCCATCTTACGTGCGCTGCCTACGTTACCATAGTTTCCTTCAGCCGGCTACGGCCTCCGCACGCGGAAGAAAATCGCGCCGGAAAGCCCAACTACATTGAACCCGATGTATGCGGCCACGCCTGCCAGCTCCAATGGGCGCTCGGGGAGCAAACGTGAGATCGGTGGCGCAAATCCTACTAGGAACACGGCGCCGAAAACTGCGAAGCAAGCTAGCGTAGCCGCTACCCAGCACCAGAAGCAGCCATTCACCTGCCCTTTAGCCAAGGATATAGCACCCGATTGTAAACGGTGGGGACAAAGCGCTTCCCAGAAGGCCCCCAAGGGGCGAGGTCAAACATGAGCCGCAAGCGTATTGCATCACCTTCAGCGCACTGCAATAGCAAATAAGATTGTACCCGCAGGAAGGAATGATGCTTTTGGCCAGGCAAGCGCAAAGCACACAATCACACTCCTTCTCATGGAGTGGATTCAGCCAGCATGTCAGCGTGGCTAGACACTTGTCGTGGTCCTTGCAGCACGCGTCTACGGCATTTATAGTGGGGTCCACGCCTCCGTGACCGTCTCGGGCTCCGCAGTAGTTGCCGTAACCAAACCATAGCCCCCACCTATCACTCTGGCTAACGGGGCGACCTCCTACATACCCGTACGCGCTCTCTTCTGGCCAAAGTGGATCGACCTGTACCCACCTTCCAAGTTCTTTGCTTACGGTTCTGGCTCTGGCGTAGGCGCCGCTCGCGTCGGAGTAGTAGCCGAGCGTCCCCACCCAGGTAAAGGGAGTGGGATTCGTGCCCGTATGGCTCCTCGTTTCGCCATACGGCCAGTAAGTGAATGTATCAGTCT
>JAICWL010000135.1 GCA_025934835.1 Fimbriimonadaceae bacterium | reverse complement strand
GTCTTTCCCATCATCGCGACCGTGATCATGTATTCATAATCCATTGATTGTAAGTACAAACAAAAAGGAAAGTGACCTAGGGTAAGCCCTTGCTCACGAAGCAAGAATGGCGGAATGTGGAAGAAGTTACGATGCCTGCAGACCTTCGTCTTACGCTGGCGTCGATAACGGCCACTTCCCTTTCAGCGTATGGTTGCTCATAATACTCCTCCTTCACTATCGAATTAGTCTTGTCACGAGTCAGTACGTGCTCAGGCTCAGAGGAACTTCTACCTCTCGATATCAATAGCCCACCGTGAACCGTTGACGGATATGCCTTGGCTGCTCCACTTCGTCGATCATCGCCATCGCATAATCCTGAGTCGAGATATGGCTTTTGCCGTTCGCGTCCGTCAGCAACTGGTCTTTCCCAAGCCGGAACTTTCCGGTGCGTTGGCCGGGGGACAAATCGGCGGAAGGGGAGAGATAGGACCAATCCAAGCTTGATTCTTTGCGCAACAGATTCAACGCCTCGCGGGTTGCCAGTGAACCCTGTTTCCAGTCTTTTGGAAATTCCGGAGTATCCACCGACTGGACTCCAGGCTTGACCTCCAAGCCGCCCGCTCCTCCCACCCAGAGGAGGCGCTTGATACCGGCCTTCTTCATGCCTTTGATGATGGCCTCTGTTCCTTTCACCTGATGGTTGTAGATATCGGAATCGCTCCATCCAGGATTGAAGGCGCTGATCACGGCATCGTGCCCGGCCACCAAGCGGGCCACTTCGTCCTGCTTGTAAACATCTCCCTCTTGCGGACGGAGCCTCTCATGCGGCTGTAATTTCTCCGGATGTCGGACGATGGCCGTGACCTCATGGCCGCGATCCAATGCTTCTTTCAAAAGAGCCGACCCAACAAATCCCGTCGCTCCGATTAGTGCGATCTTCATGATGGAACTCCTTTTTAAGAGCTGGAGGCCTGAACCGACTGCGACAAGATCGCGTCGATCTCGACGAGCTCTGCATCGGTTAACTTCCAGCCAGCGGCGGCAGCATTGGTTCTTACTTGTTCGGGTGAGGTCGCCCCGGCAATGATCGAAGCGACGGTCGGCCGCGAAGCCAACCATGAGATGGCGAGTTCTATCAGCGTACGTCCTCGCGAAGTCGCAAAACTGAGGAGCGCTTCCACCAGGAGAAGATTCTCCTCCGTGAAGGGCTCCGTGCCGAATCGAGACTGAAGCCGGCTTCCTGGGGGAGGAGGTTGGCCATGTCGATACTTGCCCGTCAGCAGACCGCTCGCCAGCGGAAAATATGGGATGAAGGCTAGACCGGCGCGCCTGCATTCGTCCAGGACTTCACGCTCCGGATCCCGGTGCAGGAGGCTGTACTCGTTTTGCACGCTGACAAACCGCGCCTCGCCTGGCTGCGTGACTTCCCTCGCCGTACGAAGCTCGCTTGCCGAGAAGTTGGAGCAGCCGATCTCCCGCACCTTGCCAGCCCGCACGAGTTCATCAAGGGCACCCAGGGTGTCCGCAATCGGCGTGGTCGGGGTCGGGCTGATGCAGTTGATAGAGATCGATGCGATCGGTTCCCAGACGGCGCAAGCTGTCCTCGACCGCCTGACGAACATATGCCAGCTTCGCGCCGCGCCGCCGCTCGTCCACCTCCATGCCGAATTTCGTGGCCACGACGACGCCGGCGCGGTGCCGTCCCAGCGCGCGGCCGAGAAATTCCTCACTTCTGGTTTTTCCATAGATGTCGGCCGTGTCAAAGAACGTGATGCCTGCATCGAGCGCGGCTCGCACCGTCGCCGCCGTGCGTTCGGCATCCAAGCGCTCCTCAAAGTTATTGCAACCCAACCCCACTACCGACACGCTGAGCGATCCGATTCGTCGTGTTTCCATGTCGAGTCCTCTTTCAGGCTACAGCACACGCGGGCGCCGCTCTCGCGCTGTTTCTTTCACACCTCACTATCGTCCTTCCCGCTCTCAAGCGCGCGAATGATGCGCGGGATTGCCCGCAACGACCGTGGCCGCCGGGACGGCGTGTACCACGACACTGCCGTCGCCGACCGAGCAGGTTCTACGGTAACGCATAGCATAATGTCATCTCGCCAATACCACGGATACTGCGTTATGCACGAACCGCTCCTGTACTGGCACATTCCCTAGGTTTCATAAGGCATAGCCCTTTCATTCTAGGCAATGAGCAGGCGATGGATAGCCTTCATTGTCCTGATATCGGGCATCGATGAGACCCAAGAACGCTGCGGCCCTCGCCTTCCTCAACATTCGACTCTCGGTCTGGTGGGAGTCCCAATTGACACGGCTTCTTGTCCCCCTACAGCCTTCTCGTCTCTTGGTTCGTTCCGGCCGCACGCCGCAAAGCGCCTTACGGCCGCAGCAACGTCTTAATCGCGCGACGCTCGTCCATCGCGCGGTAGCCCTCCGCCACCTGGTCCAGCGGCAGGGTCAGGTCGAACACCTTTCCAGGGTTGGTCGTTCCGTTCAGCACCAGGTCGATCAGCTTCGGCAAGTAACGCCGCACCGGCGCAGGGCCGCCGTGGAGATGGACGTGCGCAAAGAACAGTTCCTCGCCGTTAAGCTCGACTCCATGCGGGACGCCGACGTAGCTGACGTATCCGCCTGGACGCGCGGAACGGATTGCCTGCATCATCGACTCTTGCGTCCCAACGCATTCGAGCACGGAGTCAGCGCCAATCCCTCGAGTCAGCTCTTTGATGCGGGCCACGCCTTCGTCGCCGCGTTCAATGACAATGTCGGTTGCCCCAAACTCGCGAGCGAGCGTTTGCCGTGATTCGTGACGGCTCATCGCAATGATCCGCTCGGCCCCCATCTGCTTGGCGGACAGAACGGCGAGTAGCCCGACAGCACCGTCACCGACCACTGCGACCGTCGAGCCAGGTTTGACATTGGCTGCGTCAGCGGCGAACCACCCGGTCCCGAAGACATCGGAGACCGCCAGCAGGCTCGGGACCAGGTCGTCTGAGGGAACATCTAGAGTGGCAACCAGCGTGCCGTCCGCGAGCGGCACGCGTAGTACCGGCGCTTGCGCCCGACTGATCCACTCGCGGTGCATGCACGACGACTGGTAGCCGGCTTGGCAGTAGGGACACGTGTTGTCGGACGTAGCGAACGAGCCGATGACGAACTGCCCCGGCTTGACCGACCGCACTGCGCCGCCGATCTCCTCCACGATGCCGCAGTATTCATGTCCCATGGGCGTGGGTCCATTGAGTGGTTGAAGCCCGCGATACGGCCACAGGTCTGACCCGCATACGCACGTCGCGGCCATGCGGATGACGGCATCGGTTGGTTCTTCAATCCTCGGCGTCTCGCGGTCTTCAAACCGGATGTCGCTCGGCCCGTACAGAACAGTTCCTCTCATGGTCTACCTCCCTGAGATTCGTTGCGTGGACGATGACCGGGTGTGGCCACACGTCTGGGTAGCCTCATCCGTCTCTCTTCGAGTCGTTCTTGCCGAGAAGCTCAATCGTCACCTTTACCGAACCGGGCACGCTTAGTGTTTCGACACCGCCGTCCAAGCGAATGGTCTTCGCGCTCGGCTCCGAGAGGCCGAAGTGCAGGACCTTCCCGGCCTTGATCAGATCCGTGACCGTGCCGGCCACGTCCTCGATCGGCACGGTGAGATCGATCCGGTGCTGGTAGTAGAGATCGATGCGGTCGGTCCTGAGACGCTTCAACGATTCCTCGACGACCCGCCGGATGCGCTCCGGCCGGCTGTCCAAGCCGTTCGTGCCGTCGATCTTGAAGCCGAACTTGGTAGCGATGGCGACCTTGTCGCGGACCGGCGCGAGGGCCTCGCCGACCAATTCCTCGTTGACGTAGGGGCCGTAGACTTCCGCGGTGTCGAAGAACGTGACGCCCCGCTCATAGGCGTCGCGAATCACACGGATGCCCTGGGCCCGGTCCACACCCGGACCGTAGTGGCCGCCACTGAGGCCCATGTTGCCGAAGCCGAGTTCCGAGACTTCCAGGCTGCCGAGCTTTCGGATTCTCATTGTGTCTTTTCCTTTCATTTGGTCTTTCCCATTGCTGCGCTTCACTGACTGAGGCGGCGCCGGTCAGAGGGCCGGCCGGATTCTTCTTCCGCGATCTCACGACCGTTGTCGGATTGCGTGTTCATGTTCGATCACCTCGGAACGACGCGCCAGACCTCTCCGTCATCGTTGGCGGTGTAAAGATTGACGTCGGGGCCTTGCACTAGGGTGCGGGTTCGCGTTGCGGGCAACTCGACGGTCGCCTCGTTCGTCGCCATGCCACGCGCATCCAGTTCAAGCACGGCAATCCTCTGGCCACCCATCAAGCTCACTAGTAAGCGGCCGTTCCATCCTCTCCACTGTTTGCCGTCGAGGAACAGAGCCGAGTCCATGCCGCGGCCGCTGCCGTTGTAGGCCCAGCTTGGGGGCATCGCTTTGGGGAAGCGCTGCATGTCAGTCATCGGCATCGTGGTCGGGTCGCCCGCGTAGCCGCAATAGTTATCGGGGCAACGCAGTCCCGGCCGATTCTGCGGGTCCCATCCCGCATTCCCACCCG
>JAICWL010000072.1 GCA_025934835.1 Fimbriimonadaceae bacterium | reverse complement strand
TTCATTCGAGCCATTCGGGGCCTCCTCGCGAATCCGCTTGTCTCGGCGTACGTCATTAACAACTGCCCATGCGATCACTTTTTGCTCTCATAGCCTGTCTGCCGGCGGCCGCTCTCGGCACTGTGCATTACCGCATCGCTCCGGATCCGGCTGCGAAAACCCTAGCCGTTTCCATCGTCATCGACAACCCAAGCGATGCCGAAACGTTTCGCATCCCCGCTTGGAGCCCTGGCTTTTATTTCCTCGAAAGCTACGAGAAGAAGATCTCGGACGTAAAGGCGACCGATCCCTCCGGCGCAGGGCTTAGCATCGATCACTCCGACCCGAGGGCATGGGTTGTCCATGATCCGAACAAGAAGCCGATCACGCTCAGCTACCGTGTGCTCGGCGACGATCCGGGGCTCGGTTTCTTCGCCGTGAACATCAAAGACAAGACCGGGTTTCTGAACGGCCCGGCTGCCTACATGTACGTTCCGGACCGCCTGACCGAAGATACCGACCTCAAGGTCGATGTGCCCTCGGGATGGGACGTCGCCACGCCCATGGACAAAGTGGGCGACAGGTACGTGGCGAATGGGTACGACGAGCTTGCTGACCAACCGGTGCAAATGGGCGAGTTCACGCGCAAGTCGTTTAATGTGGCGGGCATCCCGTTCGAGGCGATTTGGGTGGCGCCAAACAACGACTTTCACTCGAATCTGGACGCGGAGACGGCGAGGCTGCAAAGGGTTAGCCTGCCGGCGATCAAGATGTTCGGCGGCGCGCCCTTCAAGCGGTACATTTATTTCATCCACCTGGCGGTGGGGAACTTCGCCGGAGGACTCGAGCACCGAGCCTGCAACGTCGAAGCGATCGGCAACGCGAGAACGCTCAACCTCGACGACCTGGCCGCGCACGAATTTTTTCACGCCTGGAACGTCAAGCAGATTCGGCGCAAAGTGCTCGGCCCGTTCGACTACACCAAAGAGGTCAAGACTGCGAATCTCTGGTTCGCCGAGGGCGTGACGGACTATTACAGCAAGCTCGACGCCTACGAAAGCGGCCTGAAGGACGAGGAGTGGCTGGCCGACGAACTCGGCGGCGAAGTGCGCAATCTGCAAATGAGCCGCGTCCGCAAAACGATGACCCTGGAAGAATGCTCGAGGGCCGCCTGGGAAAACGGCGGTTTCGGCGTGGGCGACTTGAGCTACTACAACAAGGGGCTTCTCGCCGGCTTCATTTTCGACGCCGCGATCCGCGGGGCGACTCATGGCGCCAAGTCGCTGGATGACGTCATGCGGCTCCTATACGCTCGGCATCGGCTTCCCAAGCCGGGATACGAGGAGGACGAGCTAGAGAAGACTATCAACGAAGTAGCGGGCAAGGACCTCACGCCGCTTTACCACCAGATCGTTCAATCGACTGAAGAGATGCCGTACGGCGTCGTTGGACAAATCGGCCTCAAGGTGCTGGCGCCGGGGGACAAGTATGTGAGCATGCCGTTCGATGTCGAGAACGGACGAGTTTCCAGGCTTCTCCAGGACTCCAAACTGCAAATCGGCGACGAGGTTCTGGGCGAAGCGGCGAATGCGCCGGACGGTTCCACTCTGCTGGTCCGAGTCCGCCGAGGAACCGCGGTTCACGAGATCGAAGTCCCGGCCACACTACTCAGTTCGTCGGATTACCGGGTAATTCGCAATCCGCTCGCGACACCCGCCGAGAAAGCGCTCTTGGAGCAGTGGCTAAAGCGTCCGCAAGGCATCGAACAGCAGCACGGATAGGCCGCCTCCGAGCAGAATCGGAGTCGCCTGCAGCAGGATCGGGTCGGATACGCCCATGCACGCGGCAGCGGCTCCGGCCCACAGAGGAGCCGCGCTGCGGGGATCTCCGCGCGCAACGGACCTGAGCTGATGCCACAGGAACGTGCCCCCGAAGATCCCCAGCGCGCCGGCAACGATCACCGCTGCCGCGAAGCTCGGCGAGAGAACGAGTTGGGCGTACCGGCTCGCGTCGACTGCTGACCGGTCGGATAGGTGCGCCAGTTCGCCGCCGGGAGCCCACGCCAACCCGTTCGCGAACGCCCGAGCGAGCGAAGTCGGCAGCAGCGCCAGCAGCGCGATCCACCGGTTTCGCAGAACACCCTCGCCGACCATCAGTCCGACGATCGGTAGAAGCAAGAGCGTCCAATCCGAGTCTGCCCACCACGGAGAACCCCAAATAGCCCAGCCCGTCAGCACGGCAGCCACGAGCCAAGCGAATGCGCCCCCCAGAACCATCCTCGGCGCAAAGGCCGAGAGCCCGACCAAGTAGCCGAACCACGCGCCCAGTACCGGCGGAGAGACGGCGCCGGGTATCCACCCGAGCTCCGGGCTCATGAGAGACCACCGGCAATCGGCCAGGCTGAGCACGAGCAGCCCGACGACGCACACACCCGCCAGGGGGTGGCCGTCCGGCCCGAGCAATCGAAGCGGAAGCAGCGCCGCCAAGCTCGCGATGCCGAGCCCCAGCCAGGCCGCGCAGAGCCATACGACCGAGCCATCCAGACCCAGAGACCGGCTCATTACTCCAGCCGCGACAGCCGCCGCGGGATACAGCATTCCGAAACCGAGCAAAGTGGCAAGGCCAAAGCTTTTCCGCTCGGCGCACACGACGCGCACCGCCCAGAGAATCGCTGCCAGCAGAGCGCAAATGATGACGCCGGTCTCAACCGGGCCGCTCACCCGCACCGCTTCGAGCCAGCGGTTCGGCACGTCGGGCGTCGGCTGCTCAGGGCTCCATTTCAGCGAAGCAGGGCGGGCAAGCATCGAACCGAGGAACTTCGCTTCGACGAGCCCAGGGACGGCGCCCGAGCGAGGAATGCCCTCCGGCCATCCGCGCCCTATGAGCCAGACCCTCGAGCAGCCGAGCGGGCCGGGCGGATATTCGACGAACAAGGCGCGCCCGCCCGCCTTCTTGGCTGCCGTAGCGGCGTCGTCCCACCCCAGCGCCTCGTATGCGAGCAGTCCGCTGTCGGGCCACGGCGCGCGGAATCCGACTGTTGCGACTTCGGGGCTATCGGGCCGGACGGCCAGTAGCAGCGCGCTCGGCGAAGAGGACCCACGAGGATTGCGAACCAGAGTGGGCCGCGAGCCTCGCAGATTCTCGCCCAGGGCACGGGTGTAGCCCCGCTCGGCCAACTCGCGGTACCCGGAGGATATCCAGCCTTGTCCCCGAGGTGCGAAATCGGTGTCCGAGGGCGAGCCCTGCCAATCCAGGCCGCTCATGACCGACAGCAGGCGGTTCGAACCGTCGCCTCCCGTTGGAGCGGGCCAAAGCACCCAGATCGGATGGTAATAAGTTCGCGGATCCATTCGCGGTCCGGCGGCCGAAGCCGGCACGAGAATGAGTATTTCCGCGCCCGTGGCTCGCGCGGTCAGCGCGACCAGCACCAGAACCAAGAGCGCGAGCCGATTCACGCGGACTCTAGGGCACGCATCGCGGCCTGAAACAGCTCATCCGGGTCCGTCCTGGCCATCTCGCCCCCGTGGGCGAGGAGCACTTGGTGCGGCGGGTCGGTGTGACCCCACTTCGAGGCTGGCGTGGGCCCGAACACGGTGATCGTCGGACATCCGACGGCTGCCGCCATGTGCATGAGCCCGGTGTCGCTTCCGATCATGACGCCGAGCGCGGAGATGGCGCCGAGCGATTGTCGCACGGTTGTCTTGCCGATCAGGTCGATTGCCGGCTCTGGGAGCTCGGCCAGTACACGCTCGGAGAACTTCGCCTCGTCCGCGCCTCCGAGAAGCGCGATCTTTTTGCCTTTCTGCTGCAGTCGCTTGGCCACGTCGATCGAGATATCAATCGGGAGCTGCTTCTTCCCGAACCGCGCGCCGGGCTGGATGCCTACCGTCGCCCCGTTTAGTAGGCTCGATCCGGCTAGCCGCTCTTCGTCGCTTACGCAGATTCTCGGCTGAACCTTGGCAGCCGGCATTCCGAGTGGTTTGAGCAAGTCGAGGTACGACCATGCCTCCCACTCGACTTCCGAGTACGGCAGAGAATGGCTGAGAAGCAGCCGACGGCCCTCGCTGGAATGCCCGATGATCTTCGGGATTCCTGCAAGCCGCGCCACCAACGCCGATCGGAAGCTGTGGTTCACCAGAAGGGCCAGCGAGAAGCCGTGTCCGCGCAGCTCCTTCGCTTGGCTAAGCACATTCCGAAGCGAGCGCTCGCGCCGGAGCGGCAAGAATTCTCGTTCGTGGCACTGCGATTTCAAAACCTGCTCCACGACCGTTGCCGTCTGGATGACCACGCGGCCGAACTGCGACTCCACGGCCTCGATTAGCGGAATCGCCATCACGGCGTCGCCGATGTACCCTTTCAACGAGATCAGAACGGACTCAGAGCGCACCGCATACCGCCTCGCGCACCCTGTCCGCATCGATGTCGGCCACCGCGCCATCCGCCGGGGCGACGACTGCCGTCAAGTTCGCCGCTGGAGGCGTCCAAAGCCGGTCGATTCCCGCCCGAAACAGCGCAATAGTAGGCGTTGGCGTCGAGGCGGCCAAATGCATGATGCCGTTGTCGATCGTGACTACCAGCCTCGCTCGGCATATCGCGCCGACCACCTCGGGGAGCGATAGCGTTCCCCGCAAATCGATCAGGCTTGTAACCCTCAGAAGATCTTCCTCCGCCTGATCTCCCTTCCAAAACTGCCGCTGCTCCGACGGCTTCGCCCCGAGCAGCCCAACCGTCAGCCCCCGCTTGGTGAGGTCGTCGATAAGCAGCTTCCACTTTCCCACGGGCCAAAGCTTCTCGACGAGGCTCGCTGCCGTTGCCACGAGTACCTCCGGAGTGCTCATGTGCGGCTCGGCCGATGGCAGCCTGTATCCCGGCGCCGCGCCGTCAAGATACGCCAGACGGCAAAAAATCTCGCCGATGAATCCAGAGTCGAGGAACGGGTATCGCTGGGTCAGGTCGGCGGCGACCCACTTTCGGTCGTTCCACAGACGGCCACGTTCGTTATCCTCGAACGGGAGGTCCGAGCGGCCGTCCGGACCGAGGCAAGGACCACAAGCGAGCGTCTCCTCGCCGCAGAGCATCGCAGCAAACGATCGCGCCCAGCTTGAGTCCTCGATGTTGACGACCAAGTCATATGGCGGCTTGCCTAGCGCCAGCTTGGCAGCGCTTCTCGGCGCGAGGCCGACGAAAGACTCTCGTCCGTCGAGCAACGGCTCGATCGACCACAGCTCTCGGGTGCGCGGGCCACCGTAATAATCGAGCTCCGCCGGCTGGAGCCGGTCCCGAATCATCTGCAGCATCGGCGTCGCTACCACGTAGTTGCCGAGGGCATCGTTGCTCATTACGGCAACGCGCGGCGAGCGCGGCAGCCCCTCCCCGTGGTACCGGATCACGCGTTGGTTTTACCTTGCCGGCTGAGTGTGCCAGAGGTAGAATCTGGCGGGCCCCCATGCTGGGCCCGAGCTTCCCGGATGAGTGTGTACGTCGGTCTGGATTGTGGTGGCTCGTCCAGCCGCGTGCTGGCGGTGGACAACGCAGGCACTACGCTTTTTCAGGGTCATTCCGGTGCGGCAAACCTCGTGTCCACACCCGAAGGAAGGCTCAGGAAAAACCTCGTCCACGCGACGAACGGCTGCCCTACGGCGACCTTCGTGTGCGGCTGTTTCGCCGGGCTGATCAACGACGATGCGCGGAGCCGAGGGGAGCAGCATCTGAAAGCATTGTTTCCCGATGCCGAGGTTCGAGCCGAGCCGGATTACACGGCCGCGCTGTACGCTTCACCGAAGGACACCGACGTTTGCGTGATCGCCGGAACTGGATCGCTCGTTTGCTCCCGTGGCGCATCCGGCATCGTTAAAAGCGGCGGACGAGGGTATTTGCTCGGTGATTACGGCTCCGCGTTTCACTACGGTCGCGACGCTCTTATTCACTACCTCGACCACCCCAAGACGTCTTCCGCAACGCTAAAGGAGACCGTGGCCGACGTCTTCGCGTCGGAGCGCGAGAGCGACATCGTCGCCGCCGTACATCGCTCGCTCACGCCCGCCACGGTTCTCGCCAAGTTCGCCAGAGCGTTGGGAGCCGACGCCAAGAGCGGGGAAGAGTACGCGGTCCGAAGTCTGGATCGGCACTCAGCCGCCCTTGCCGACGTCGTAGCACTGCACGTGAGGCGAAACCTGTCCCCCGCGCCCGTGCTGCACGTGTCGCTCGCGGGCGGACTTTGGAAGGGAGCGTCGGTTTTTCGCCAAGTGTTCGTCGAGCACCTAAGGAGCCGCTTTGGAGACACCGCGCTGGTGGTCAACAAAATCGTGCGCCCCCCGATGTACGGCGCCGTCGAGCTTGCCAGGGAGATGAGCTTTGGGAACTGAATCCAGGAACGTCCGCTCGCAAAACCTCGACCAGATGAGCGCTTTAGAAATAGTGCGCCTGATGAACAGGGAGGAATCCGCTGTGCTTAGGGCGCTCGAAAACGCGGAGGAACCGCTCGCTCGGGCAGCGGAGATCGCAGCCCGCACATTCTCTCGGGGCGGAAGAATCGTGTATGTCGGAGCCGGAACATCCGGTCGGATCGCCACCATGGACGCTGCCGAGATGCCGCCTACCTTCGGCATCCCTCCGGATCGGTTTATCGCGCTCATAGCCGGAGGCGCGGACGCGGGCGGCAAGGCCATCGAGGATGCCGAAGACGACGTTCACGCCGGCATCGTGGCACTGAACGTTCTGGAGGTCGGGCAGGAGGACTTCGTCGTCGGTATCGCCGCCAGCGGTTCCACTCCGTTCGTCGTTTCGGCCGTGCGCCACGCCCGGCAAAAGGGCGCATCTACTTGCGGCATCGCGAACAACCGCGGGTCTGTGCTGCTGGAAGAAGCCGAGCTTGCTGTCTTCCTGGACACTGGGCCGGAGGTGCTCACCGGCTCTACTCGCCTCAAGGCTGGCACATCGCAAAAGTTGGCCCTGAACCGCATCAGCACGATCGCCATGGTGCTCAGCGGCAAGGTCGTCGAGAACCTCATGGTCGACGTGAAGGCCAAAAACCACAAGCTCAAGGAGCGCTGCGCGCGGATCGTAACGGACCTTACTCCGCTAACCCGCGATGAGGCGTGGGACCTTTTGGTACGCCACGACTGGAACATCCGAGAAGTCCTCGACGACGTAGCCGGGTCGCGATAGCCCGTTCGGGACTAGACCTATTGCTGGTTTCATGCTTGGAAACTGCGACTGCCGCAGGATCGTTGCTATCCTTGGAGAAGTCTAAAGAGAAGCGCTTCCTCTCAAGAGGTAGGCTCGTGTGGCCAACGTTAATCTGTGGGCTCGCGGCGATGCAGCCGCCGAAAGGTAACAACGATGTTTCGAAAGCTATATTGGGTCACGGAGACTGTGGACCCTGATGGTCATTCTCGCGTTACGGGCGTTTATACGTCCATACCCGATCTTATCCAGCACGGCCTGAGTTGGTCTCATGGCCGCACGTCTCTGCGGATAACACTGTCTAAGCTCGACTCTGAAAAAGAGCCGTTCGGATGCTGGACCTCCCCTTCTTTCAAAGGGCTCGAGGACGAGCTACAGGCGTTTGTGAGGACGGACGAATTTTCGCCCGACCACTGCAAGCTGTTGCTTGAAGCGCTTTCCAAGCTGTCTAAAAAGACCGCGGCCTAGAAGCTTTCGCTTCCAGGCCGTTTCTCTTGATTCGCCTCAGTCCCTACTTGGGCTGAGTCGTGGTGCCCGAGGCTCCGGTTGAGGATCCTCCCGGCGCCTGCTTGGCCAACTGCTCCTTAACCTGATCGGACCATTGCTTCCACTCGTCCTTGAGGGTGGAATCCTGGACGTCGATCTTCGCTTGCCGGAACTTGTCTTCCAGCCGAGTGCTGAGGTTCGTGGCCTGCGATGCCTTCTGCTGAACGAGCGCTCGACGAATCATCTCGCGCTCTTCGGGCGACGGTGTCTTGGGAGCTTCGCCGGACTTCTGGTCGACGTGCACGATAAGCCACGTGCCTTTTCCGTTCTGGATCCAAGGCGTGTTCTTGCCTTGGCCGGTGTTCTCGATTGCCGCGCGAAGACCGGCGCTTAGCCTCGGGTCGTGCCGAACGTCCGGCGTCGTCATCGTGTGGTTGGCCTGGCGGCCACCCTGCATCTCGTCGAAAGTGTTCGCCGCCGTGATGAAGTCCGTACCCTTGGCCAACTGATCTACAACCTGCTTCCGCTTGGCATCCGACGAAACGAGGATGTAGTGGAAAGTCGCCGAAGGGGGCGTCGTCCGCAGCTCGGGATGCGCCTTGATGTACGCGTCGACGTCCGACTCCGGCACTGTGAAGCCCTTGGTGGACAGCCGAAGCATCGCTAGGTCAACCGCCAGATCGCCCTTGATAGCTTCGAGAGACAGGCCCTTTTGCATGCCGCTCTGCACGAGCTGCGGATGAAGCTTCGACTGCAAGTCGAGCTCCTTGTTGATGTCTCCGTCGTTCGGATAGACGCCTTCATCCTTCGCCATCTGCATCACGAGCTTCCGGTTCACGAGGTTCGTCAGCGCTTGGAACGCCAGCGTGTTGGTGACCGAGATCTGAAGCTCCTGACTCGACAGTGGCTTGGGGTTCGTACCCATCACGGTCGGCATGTGCTCGAGGTACGAGATGAACTCGCCCTGCGTGATAGGCTCACCGTTTACGACTGCTACGCTATCACCTGCCGAGGGGCCGCCCCTCGAGCATCCGACCAACGCCGCGATCGCCAAGGTCGCGGGGACGAGGAACACGTAGGTTTGTTTCAAATAGTGGACTCCAGATAAAACAGTGGTGGAAATGATACCGGCGAGCCGCAGATTATACGGCTCGCCACTACAGTACGAACGCTTATGAGGCAGGAATCGTGCCATCTCCAGGCCCGTTCGGCTCTTGAAGCGATCGCTACATCAATGGCCCGAGGCGCCGCCAGGCTTGGCAAGAAGATGGAACTCGAGCCGAACCTCGTAGGGACGGGGCCAGGGAAGCCATATCTTGATGTCGTCGATACCCGTAAACACGTATTGGCCGGTCCCGGCGAAAAAGGTGCGCCCTAGGAATTGGTCGTCGAAAAACTGCATCAAGTGCTTCTTCAAATCCCGCGCCACAAAGTCCTGCACGTCCGACAGCGCCCGCCCGTAAGTTTCGTCGTGGTTCGCACCCGGAATCGACTCGATCATTTTGTAGGCTTCTGGCCGAGTGAATTTGTGATAGGCGTAGTCGTTCACGAAGCGGTGGAGCAAGAACTCGCGCTGGGCTACTTCGCGCAAGAGCGGGTCGACTGCTGTACGCCGAGCCAATAGGTACACGTTGGCAGCCGGAATCGCCGTCCCCATAGTGTTGCCGGCAGTATTCCAGCCCGCGAATGCGAGTAGCTTCATCATCCGCGCGTTTTCCCACATGCCGCTGAAAAGCTCGGGATCTGCGGTGCCGTCGTGTCCCAGATCGATGTCCGCGATCGCCACCGGGAATCCTTGGTCGACGTCCTGCTTCAGCTCGGTCAAGAACTCCTGAAACTTGAACTCTCTCCGGCCCGGCGTGTTCAAGTACAGCGTGTAGTCGTAATTGCCATCCGGGCCCATGGGCTTGGCGCCGCTTGCCAGAAGCTGGTCGTTGAGGCTGTCCTTGATCGGCTTGGATTCGAAGCTAGCGTATTTGTATTTGCCCAGCTCGTCCGAATACACCACACGGACGTGCGGCGTCCAATTCGACTCGGCTAGAAGCGCCCGGCTGAGCAGCACGTTCGAGTGCTGATCGATTCCCTCGCAAAAGTAAACGTCCGAAGCCACGCCCACCTTCGCGACCAACTCGCGCAGCGCCGCGGTCTCCGGCACATGAGGGCCATAGGGCCGCGCATCGTCCTGGCCGATCACCAGATAGTTGTAGTCGTGGCGAGCCAACATCCAGATCAGGTCCCGCTGAACTACGTTGTTGCGCGTCCGCGTGGCCTCGTACCCCGCGATCTCGGATGCCGGAATGAGCGGCTTCAGCTTTGCAGCGAGCCTGGCTGCATCGGAACTGCCGGTATAGCTGGCTTTCGTTTTGGCTTCCTCGTACTGGGCAAGCTGCAGGCGGAATTTGGAGGCGCCCTTCGTGGCAGTCGGCGTCAGACGCATCGTCGCGCTGAAAATATACAGCTTGGTAGTCGGAGACGATTTGCAGATCCGCACCAGCCGGTCGAGCCTTGCCCTGGCTTCGGTAGCGGTCACGTCGTTCAGGCGGGAGGCGATGAGCCCTCCGTAGCACACCATATCGGAGCTCACAATGACGGAGCTGACCTGGGAAAGGTCTTGCGATTCCAACCAGTCGAGCACGCGCTCGGGCGAGCCCGGAGTCGTGAACCGGCCGAGCGCCTCGTAGGGAGGCATCCGCACATCGACGTTCGCGATCTTGCCGATCATTTGGGCGAACTGCCCCGCTGCGGGACGGCTGTCGAGCGGAATGAGCAGAATCCGATCTGCTCGGGCCAGCGCCACGGCCAGCAAAAGCAGCAGGGCGCCCACCAATCTCATCCGGTGCAAGATACCATTTTGTACGCCATGCCGTGCGTCATTGCGCGGCCGGTCGCATGCCCGGCAGAATCACAGGTTCTGCGCCTCTCGGCGTTCCTAAACGCGTCGGAGCGCAGTCTAATCCTAAGGGGCCCGGAACTGACAACCATGCAGCGAGTGCTAGTCGTAGAAGACAACCAGCAAGATATTGCTCTCATGGAGCGAGTGCTCGACCGAATGCCGGGCGAGTTCGACGTGATGCTGCTCGAAGATGGCAGCGAGCTCCTCCGGTTTGCCGAAGCATGGGATCCGCTGGCCGATTTCTTCGATCTAGTGCTGCTGGATTCCCGCGTGCCCGGCGCCACAGGGCTCGACATGCTCGACGCCCTGCGCAGCCGCGATCCCTTGAACAAGGTGCCCATTATGCTTCTGGTGGGTGCTTCGGGCGAAGATTTCCGCGACGAAGCGATGGAGCGCGGAGCAGATGGCTGCCTCGTCAAGCCCTTAGAGCCCAGGGCGTTCATGGACAAGGTCGAGCGCATCGTCAACACCTGGTGCTCGGCCGACGAGCAGCCTGCGGGGTAATTTGCTTCCCGCCCCGGAGCCCGCTGTTATCCGCTGGCCTTTTTGCCGCCCGGCGTGAAGTCTGTGTCGGGCCGCACCCTTCGGCAGTACGCCGCCATCAGGCGCGCGCAGTTGTCCACATCGACTAGGTCCAGCAGCTCGCATGGCGTGTGCATGTAGCGGAGCGCGACTCCTACCAATCCCGTCGCCATTCCTGCCCGGTTGATCTGCATTGCATTGGCGTCCGTGCCCGTTCCCCCTGCTTCGACGTCAATCTGATACGGAATGCCGTCGTCCTTGGCCGCATCGACGAGCATTCGGTGAACGGTAGGGTTGGCGTTGGCGCCTCGGAGGATGCTCGGTCCTTTCCCGACGTCTAGCTGCCCATAGCGAGTCTTGCTGACACCTGGGTAGTCCACGGCGTGGTTCACATCGACGGCCAGACCGGTTTGCGGCTCTATGCCGTAGGCCGAGGTGCGTGCGCCTCGCAGCCCGATCTCTTCCTGCACGGTGGCAACCGCATACACCCCGACGCCTTTATCCAAGCCGCCGTCTTGAGCGAGCAGCCTGAGAGCCTCCGCCACGATGAACGCCCCGACTTTGTTGTCGAAGCCCCGCGCCGCGGCGCGTGAGCCGAGAAGCTCCTGAAATTCCACCTGATAGGTCGCAACATCGCCGATCGAGACCACTTCCTCCGCCTCAGCCCGACTCGACGCCCCGATGTCGATCCAAAGATCTTTGATCTCGGGCTTGCGCTTGCGCTCTTCATCCTCGAGCAGGTGAATTGCCTTGCGGCCGATAACCCCGGCTACTCGCTCCTTGCCGTGCACCCACACTCGCTGGCCCACTGGAATGGAGCTGTCGTGGCCGCCGATTGTCTTGAAGTACACGATCCCTTCATCGCTGATGTAATGGACGATGAAACCGATTTCATCCATGTGCCCGGCCAGCATCACCTTCATGGAAGCCTCCGGATTCAAGATCGCCGCAACGCTCCCGTGAACGTCTGTCCGCACGTCGTGCGCGAACTCTCGGGTGTACTGACGGTAAATCTCGGCTGCTTTCTCCTCATATCCCGACGGAGACGGCACGTTGACGATCGCTTTCAGGAACTCGAGTGACTTCTCGCGCATATGCGTGGAGAATACTAGCAGGCTTACTTCGAAAGTTTCGCGCCGATCCAGCGGGCTTCTTGCCCCGCCGCCCTGCCGAGGCCTCGCAGCACGGCCAATATCGGCGGCCCGTCGGAAAACGCCGCCGCGATAGCATACAGGGTGCGGAAGGAGAATCGCGGCTCCCTGGATATCGCCAGAATCGGTTCCCAGTCGTCCGGATGGAACTTGCTCTTGAACCAGTCTAGGCCGTCGAAGTTATAGAACCTTCGCCCGTGTGCCCGCACCCAGGCCGCCAGGACTCGCAGCCAAACCGGATTGTGCTCCAGCTCCGGCGACGCCCTCTTGGACAGAGGCACGATTCCCATGGTGACGTACCGTGAGCCTTGCTCGGCAACTGCCCGTATCGCGGTGTCGAGCATGAGCTCGACCGTGCCGTTCGGAGCGCCGCGGCCACGGACGAACTGCTCGGTGAGCCATCCGTTTCGCACCGGAACCGGACTCAAAACCACGAAGCCGATCGGCCGCCCTCGCGCTTCGGCGACGAATACACGTCTGTCGCGCATGTTCTCGAGCGTCTCGGGCTCGACGAGGAAGTGCATCGCCGGCAGCCCCTTGGTGCCAAGCCACTCCTGAAGCCTCTGATGGAGCTCCGGATTCGCTTCCGCTCGGTCCGCGCCCCACTCGTTCACCGACACGCCCTTGTTTCTTGCGCGGGAAAATTGGGCCCGGATAGAGGCGTCGGCGGCTTGTGCCTGGATCCAATGCGTGGGATCCCAGCTCGGTTGCGCGCCGAGCACGACGGTGGAATACTCCTGCCGACCCTCCGTCAACGCAAGCATCCTGCCCTCGGCGCCGAAGTAGCACACGGGCGCGGATGCGCTGGACTCGAACTCCTCGACCACTTCCGCCAAGCGTCCGAGCTCGCATACGGGCGCCCCACCCACGATCCGCCTGCCCTGGCAAGCCACGTAGCCCACCAACGCGTCGCGCCGGGCCGAGAACCACCACTCGATTCCAGGGTTCAGGAGCTGATAGCACGTCGTGTTCCAGCCGTGGTGCAGCACGAGTTCCCGGGCGAGCACGAACTCCGGGTCGGTTCTGGACCTTCCGACCGCAGTCACCTTTTCCGTCCACGTGCGCGAGTTCCGGCCATGCCCGCATACGAGCCTACACGAACCCGCGCGCCGAAAGTCCTTCGGCATCTCAAACTGCCGACATACGACGTTATGCCCATGTAGGCACGCCGCCGACTCATAATGGGGCAACCAATGGCATTCGTCGAAGACCTCAGACGCAAGGCAAGAGAACAGGGTGCGCCGGTCACTATCGGTTTGATCGTGGCGCTTGTCGCGATGTCGCTGTTTTTCTATTTCCTGCACATGCGGTTCTTCGACAATCTGGTTTTGTCGCCGAACTGGATAAGTCAGCCCTGGACGCTGCTCACGTACCCGTTCGCCTACCCCGGGCTTCTCGGAATCGGGCTGATTTGGTTGCTGATCACCGCATGGTGGCTGTTCTGGGTAGGCGTAAGCGTCGAGCGAGACGTCGGCAGCCCTAAATTCGCCGCATTCTGGTTTCTCACCACGCTCCTCGCGGGCCTTCTCATGGTTCTGGCGGGGCTCGTTTTCCGAGCAGGAGTCGGTCTCGAGGGCCCGTTCGTCCCGATAGCGGCCGTGACCGTTGCTTGGGCTGCCCGCAACCCACAGGGGCTGATCCAGTTTTGGGGCGTAATTCCGCTGAGCGGAAAGGTGCTCATGTGGATCACGATCGCGCTCGTGTTCTTTGCGTTCGGATATCCGAATCCCGTCATCGGTCTGCTCATGACTGTCCCCATGGCGACCGCATATATGTTCGCAACGAATAAGCTGCCGGGGCTGTCGTACAGCAAGCCCATTTATAAAGCCGCGCCCAGCAAGGCACAGATTGAAAAACAAAACCGCTTCGACGCCGACATCCGCCGCCGAAAGCAGGAAAGAGCCGAGAAAGAGCGCCTGAGAAAGCTGTTCGAGGGCAGCATCAAAGACGACGACAAGTAGCCGTTACTTTCTCTCGACGGACCGGGCGGTGCGCTCCCATAGCTCTACGGTCCGTACGTCTCTCCGCCTTCGGTCGAGCGCACGGTCCACCTTGGCCGCCAGCACCTCGTAGGCATCCACGCCCGGCTCGTTCTTCTCCACGTAGTCGAACGCTCCATGTCGCATGCACTCGACGGCGTTGGCAACGTTTCCGTATGCGGTCATCACGATGACCTCGGCGAATAGGTCGCGGGCGAACGCCGCATGAAGCACTTTGAGTCCGGCGTTCGGGTCATCCATGCTCATATCGGTGACCACCACGTCATAGGCGCGCTGAGCCTTTTGAATCTTCTCGATTCCTTCCGACGCGTTCGGCGCCGTGTCGACTTGCAGGCCGTTTCGCTCCAAGCGGCGCGAAACGGCCCGGAGCACATCTTGCTCGTCGTCGATCACCAGTACCTCGGCCATGCCTAGAGTATGGCAGGCGGAGGCCTCGGGCCCCCGGACCGTGGGCGTCACAATACAACGGTTCGTGGCAAAGTTCGATCAACCGCAGGGTCGCCTGGAAGCGCTTCAGACGCTTCGTTACTCGAACGTCGACCTCGCGTTTTCGACTTCGTTCATGACGCTCACCACCGGCGTGTTCATGGTGGGCCTGATCCAGTTCCTGGGCGGGTCGGACTTATGGATCGGCGTCATGACGGCCGTTCCCAGCCTGGCCGGGATACTCCAGATTCCCGGAGCCATTTGGGGCCGGGGCTTCTCCTCATACAAACGATTCGTGTTTCCCGGCGGACTGATTTGGCGTTGCCTCTACATTCCGCTGATCGCTTTGCCTCTCCTCGCCCTGCCGAACGAGCTTCGCCTCACGTTGTTTATGCTGTGCGTTGCGCTTGGCTCGGCGAGCGTCGTGCTCGTGAACCCGGTGTTCAACGATTGGCTGGCCGAGCTCGTGCCGGCCGAATCGCGCGGCTACTACTTCAGCCGTCGCAATGCGATCGCAACAGCCACTGCGGCGGTCGTGGGCATCGCCGGCGCGATTCTTCTGGACCTGTTTCGGAACCGCGGGCAGCAGGGCGTCGGCTTCTCTGCGATCTTCCTTCTGTCGGTTGTCTGCGCCTTCATCAGCCTCGCGATGTTCATGCGCATGGCAGACACTCCACGCGAGCATCCGATTCGCCAAAGCCTTTGGCAGGGAATCAAGGCTGTCGGCCAGCCGTTCGGCGACCGTGAGTTCCGCCGGGTTCTAACGTTTCTCGCCGTATTCGGTGCTGGTCAAGTCCTCGCTGGCAATCTGTTTTCGGCGTTTGCGCTGGAGTCCCTAAAGCTCGACTTCAAAGTGGTCCAAGGAACAGCGGTCTCCTACGCGCTAGGCAACGTGTTGGCCGCGCGGGTCTGGGGTTTCCTCTCCGACAAGTACGGCAATAAGCCAGTGCTCCTGCTTGTCGGGCTCGCCATGGCTCTGAACCCATTGCCGTGGGTCGCGTGCATTCCGGGCCGCCCTATATTCGACTCCATCCTGCTGCTCTCGGCGCACGTGGCGATGGGCGCGGTCTTTGGAGGCGTGGCTCTATGCCAGTTCAATTTGATGCTGGCTACCGCCAAGCCGGACGACCGGGCAAATTACATCGGCGCCGGAATGACGATCACCACGCTGGTAGCCGGATTGGCTCCGCTCGCAGGCGCCGAGCTGATGCACGAGTTGCGGTTCCACCTATCGGTCGAGCACGCGTACAAGGGCGTGTTTCTCGCGACTTCCGCGCTTCGAGTCGTCGGCGCGCTCTTCTTGCTGCCCGTGCGCGAAAAGGGGGCCTCCGCGATCTCAGCCACGATCCGCGACCTGCGCGGAGTGACGCCCCGTGGCGTGGCGGCGCTTCGCAGCCTCGCTCGTAGCAAGGACGCGGTGGGCCGCGCAAATGCCATCGAGAGCGTGGGCGAGCAGCGTGTGAACCTTGCCGCGGACGAAATCATCAAGGCCCTCCACGATCCGCAGCCGCGCGTTCGCCGCCAGGCCGCTTCCGCACTCGCCCGACTGAACGATCCCCGCGCGGTCGGCGAGCTGATTCACCAAATCGAGTTTCACCCGGATCTTATTGAGGATGAGACGGTAGAGGCACTTGGAGAGCTCCAGAGCTCGGAAGCCGTGCCTGTTCTAGTCGGACTTCTTCAAAGTCCCCGGTCGCTCGTGCGGCGCTCGGCCGCTCGCGCCCTGGGAGACATCGGCAGCCCGAATGCCGTGCAGCCGCTGATCGCTGTGGCTTCCGATCCCAGCGACCCGGACCTGCGGCGCGCCGCACTTCAAGCTCTGCGCGTGATCGGAGCGCCCGAAGCGGAGTCTGCAATTTCCAACGCGCTCGTGGACCCCCTGCCCAGCGTTCGGATCGCTGCTGCCGAAGCGGCGCAGGCGCTCGGACTCTCGACGTCGGCGCCGAGCCTGAGACGTTCCCTCCAGACATTCGCGGACGAAGCGTGCTCGGAAGTCGCCTATACCCTGGGCGCCGTGGGGGACGAATCCGACATCCCGGCGATCCTGCGAGAAGCTCAAAGATCGGTGTCGATCATCACCCGGAGACGGTGCCTGCTCGGAGTGGCAAGGCAGCTCGGGGTCGAGCAGCGTGCCTATCGCCTGCTGCTTCTCGAGGGAATGTCGCGCGATACCGCGTTGCTCGAGATACTTCGCCCGGCGTTGCGCCGCAACCGCAAGCTCCAAGTTGCGGTTGCGCGCTTTTCATCGGGCGACGAGCCTGGCGCGCTAGTCGCCCTAGCATTAGCCTGGAAAGACCCGCGAGCTTCATTGCTCGCCCAGAACCCCGTGCCGGAGCTGTTCCTGATCGCTTGCGCTGCGATGCTGGAGGGCCAAGCGCGGTAGCAGCATGGCGGGCGGCGTGCATTCGCGTCCGCCGGGGCCGAACAACGTTATCGTACACGGGTGCTCCACGGAGGCC
>JAICWL010000126.1 GCA_025934835.1 Fimbriimonadaceae bacterium | reverse complement strand
CTGCACGCTGACATTCAGGTTCGGGCCCGGCGCCTTGGCTTGGACTGCCTGACACCGATCCTATGGCACAAAATAGCAAATGGTTCACAAGAAGCTTCGGGACACGGGGGCGGCTTTTACGGAAAACCGTACCAGCCCGGCGCAATAATCAAGAACGACATCGAATACATCGTATTCCTCCGAAAGGGAGGCGGATATCGAAGCGCCAGTACGAAGCAGAAGGCGCTATCCATGCTGACGAAGGAAGAGATGGCTCGATGGATGTTGTCTGTTTGGTCCGACATTCGTGGAGCATCAACACGAGACGGGCACCCTGCGCCGTTCCCGCCGGAGGTCGCCGAGCGATTGATACGCATGTTTTCATTCGCAGGAGACACTGTTCTTGACCCATTTTGCGGAACGGGGTCAACAGTGCTCGCTGCTATTGCTGCTGGAAGAAACTCTATTGGAGTCGAGGTCGACCCAAAGTATTTCGAGATGTCACGAAAAAGAGTAGCCAAGCAAGTGGCGCTCCCCAGGGCGGTTGGCGCTATAAGGCCAATCCTGATCGCTTGAATGGAATATCGTCTACTTGACGAGTTTGAACGGCTGTTTCAGGGGCGGCGATATTTGCACCGCATTTCCGGGCAAGGCGATTACGTTGTCCGACAGCTCTATGAGGATCTATTCGAGCTTGGACGCAGCCAGAAGATAATCGATCGCGTCCGTTCAGGGCAAAGTGTTGTAAAGACCGGCAACCGCCAGCACGGAGTTCGCGCTCGACGGGGAGATGGGACCTTCGGCGAGGCTGTTCCTGGGGAATCGCCGCTCAGATTGCAAGGTTTCGTCGTCGCCACTGGTCGCATAGCGACAATTGAGATTGGTGCCGAAGCTAAGATACTCGCGAAATCCATGATCAAGCAAATCGACCGAGTGACCGGCGACCTTCGCAAGCAGGTCGAGCATTTCCAAAACGGGGGCGGACATCCAATCTGCGTTGCGGTCGTCGGTGTGAATCAAGCGCCCTTCTGTGTCGGCTACGAAGGCGACCGGGAATACGATACAGACGGGAAAGGGAACAGGCACCCCATGCAGGAGGCCGCCGAAGCCGAGCGTAGGCTCCTTGAGCTCGCAGCGCCAGCGTTCGACGAGTTCGTTCTTCTCAAGTATTCTGCGACCAACGGGGAGCCATACCCGTTTTCTTGGTCGGACGTAACGAGCACCAAACGGGACTATGGAGCTTCGCTCGTTCGAATCAGCCGGGAATACGACCGTCGGTTCTAAGTTGTCCGCGCCGGTCAGCGAAGCCAACCGTACATCAAGACGAAGTAGTGAGCGAAGATCACCGGCCATAGGCGGTTGGTCTTTAGGAAAACAAGGGCTAAAATGAGCCCAAGTACACTGGGCACGATCCCGCCGACCACCCCATACTGAAGGTAGACGACACTGTAGAGCACGCAACTCGCCGCTACCGCGAAGAAAGTGCTGCGAAAGAGGGTCTGAAGGCGACGGATCAAGTAGCCCCGGTAAAACACCTCGGAGGCTATGGCGATCAACAGGTTGAACATAGAGCCTGCGACCACCGCTGCCGGAGCGCTGTGGCTCCATGCTGCCGAGCTCGCATAATGCGGTCTGGGCGAGCCTCCCAAAGCGGCCATCCAAAGCATCAAGTTGGCGATCAGCGAACCGACTACGATGGCTCCAACCGCGATGGAGATGTCGGCCAACCAGGCAGGTTTAGGACTGCCAAGTATCTCCAAATCGCCGCCACGCCAAAGAATGTAAAGAATCACTGCAATGCGCGCGATGGGATATACAGACGACCTCGCCGCCCTAAGCGCATCCATGGGGTGGAGAGCCGGAAGGATCGATGGCCCGGCGACCGCTACCTGTACCAGCGTCATCAACCCGGGAAGGGCGCAAAGGGCGCAGACTGTCCCGACTTCTAGCCAAAGCGCCCTTCGGCGCCGGGATTCAATTGCCAGATCGCTGCTTGCCACTTGCGCCGACTCTATCAGAGTTCACAGCGCAAGGGAACCGGTAGTTTCCCGCCGGAGTCCCCCAAGCAGGAACAGATAATGGCAAACAGGATATATGCGGCGTTTTCGAAGGCTTCGCAGGCGGAGAGCGCCGCGGACGCTCTGCGCTCTCTCGGTGTGCCCAGTGGCGACGTGCGGGTGATCGCGAGGGACGAAGAGGAAACTCAGCGGGCGCCCACCGGCGACCAGCTTCGATACAACGCTCCCCAAGTGTATATAGGAACCGACGGCACGCACGGCGATCAGGATCCGCTCGGCAACGACTACCGCTTTGGCCCGATCCGCATCGAAGGTGGCGACATCAGCGCCACCGACCTCAGCCCGGGGAGGTACGGCGAAAAGCACCCCGTCACCGGGAATCTCGATATGGCCGACCAGGAGCACGCTCCCGAGCGCACGTCCGTCGCCTCCGAAGAGGCTTATCACGACCTGTCGGGCAACGTGGTTCCTTTTCTGAAGGAAAGCGGCGTTCCGGCTGAAGATGTGTATCTGTTTCAGCAGGCGTACGACGGCGGCGGCGCGATTTTGGGCGCCGAAGTGGCCGAAGGGGGCATCGAGCGAACGGATATCGAGACCGTGCTGCGAGAGCACGGAGCGCAGATCGTCGAGTCGTACGGCTACATCGCCTAGGGACCGCCGCTGCGGAACGCGCCGAGCACGTTCGAAAAGTCGTCGGTCCAGGCGTGCGAACCCGTCGGAGGCACATATGCGCTCCACGAGGTGTCGTTCGCCAGGGGCCCGAAGTCGGTCGTATTCCGGGCGAGAATCATCCACTCCGATTGGTATTTGCCCAGCAGCATCTCCTGCTGCGTCGCCGTGCCGTGCTCCTCCAGGCACGCCATGCCGAGGTCTTGGGCGATCGAACCCACGAACGGGTCGAGGTCGAGGTACCGATTCGACAAGTGGTACGCGATGATGCCCCTGGGAGCCAGCTTGGAAACGTACATGCGCGCAGCCTCCTCCGTAAGCAGGTGAACCGGAATCGAATCGGAGCTGAACGCATCCAATACGATCAGACCGTACGTAGAAGCCGGAGCCTTGGCAAGCTCGATTCGCGCGTCGCCCATCGTGACAGACACGTCGGCGCGCGAGTCCGCGAGGAACGTAAAGTAGCGCGTATCGTGCGCAAGCTGGTTCACAACCGGGTCGATCTCGTAGTAGTCGAACTTCTGGCCGGGCTCGCCATAGGCCGCGAGCGAGCCGATGCCGAGCCCCACAACCGCCACCCGCTTCTTCGCATTCGGGCCGCTGAACGCCTGGAATACCTGCCCAATGGGGCCGCTCGGATGGTAGTAGCTCAGAGGCGTCCTTGGGTTCTGATGGTCCTGAATTCCGTGCACGGTCGTGCCGTGAACGAGCTTGGTGAATCGCCCGCCGCCATCCGAAAGCACGCGGTGAACCCCGAAGAAGCTCCGCTCGCTGAGCAACACCTGGTCGCTCGATGCGACGTGCATCACCTGGGAGTACACGAACACCACGGCAAGGGATAGTCCGTATCGGATCGGTCTGTCGACGCTCAGGAAAGCAAGGATGATCGGCACGCCGATCGTAAGCCCGGTCCGCTGTGCGGCGTAGGGCATTCCGGCGGCGTTGGCTGCCAGCACGATGCCCACCGAGATCGCGCCGACGAGCGCGGGGTAGGCGAAGTCCCACACTCGGGAGCGCGGCGAATCCTCGGTCTGCGGCCGCTTGGGGTTCACGCGAGGCGGACAGAACAGGCAAGCCGCCGCGAGTGCCAGCGGATACTCGATGTAGGTGCTGAAAATCACCGGCGCGACGATCGCGTTGAAGACGCCCCCTACGACGCCCCCGAAGGACATCCATAAATAGAATTCGGTCAAATGCGCCTTGTCGGGCCGACTCGCCACCAACCTGCCGTGGCACATCCACGCGGCGACGAAGAACCCTCCGAGGTGCAGCGCTGCGAGAGCGATCATGTACTCGCTTTGCCAGTTTTCGAGGATGATGACGAGCGCGAGAGGCGTGACGAGAAGCGGCAAGATTCGTCCCAGCAGAGGGACGTTCGTGAAAGGTTTCCGCGCGAACGCCAATACGAACGTGAGCAGGTAGAGCGCCAACGGCACGACCCACAGCAGCGGCACGGGGGCGACGTTGCTCGTGATGTAGGCGGTCACTCCGAGCAGCAGGCTCGAGGGAACGGCGGCCAGCGCAACCCATTTCAATCGGTCTCGGTTGGTGACGGGCTCGGCTGCCGACGGTTCGTCTACAACGGAAATCGGCGCAGCCGGCGCTCGGAAGAGCGCCACGGCGCATGCGACCATGCCCACTACCAGCACGCCGTATCCCGCCTGCCAAAGTCCGGCCTGGGCGCCCAGGCGCAGGTCCGGCTCGACGAGCGCCGGGTAGGCGAGTAGGGCGATCAGGCTGCCGAGGTTGCTGGCGCTATACAAGAAGTACGGGTCCGCCGCGTGGGCATCGTATGTCGCGCCGAACCATCGTTGCAGCAGCGGAGCCCCCGCGGATACGAGGAAAAACGTGGGGCCCACCGCGATTCCAAGCAGTGCGAGCAGAGCCGGCAGCGGGTTTGCGGAACCCTGAGCGGAAAGCCCCGGCGGCAATGCGAAAGGCAGGCTTGCAGCCGCAACGGCCATCAGCGCGAGGTGTAGCCATGCTTGGCGGCGAACCCCGAGCCACTTGGTGCTGAAGTGCGAGTATGCGTACCCGGCCAGCAGCATGATCTGGAAAAACAGCATGCTGGCGTTCCAAACCGACGGCGACCCGCCAAATCGGGGCAGGATCATCTTCGCGATCATCGGCTCGACTAGAAACAGCAGAGCAGAGCTGACGAATACGGCGACGGTGTACAGGATGCGCACGCTGGGGAAACGATACTATAGTCGGCCGGTTGCAGGTGGCTTTCGGCGCTTGGCCGTGCACTCCACCACTCGAGCAAAAACCCTCCGAACGGTTTCTGCCGGGACGGCGTAGAAGACATATAGAGACGGGTAACGGGCGCCGATAGGACCCGGAATCCCAAGTTTCTTCCCGCCGGGGGTTGACATTTCAATCTCGGCGAGCCTACAATATCCCTTGTCGCCGCATTCGGTGGCGACGAGACAGCACTTTGAAAGCTTCATAGAGGATCGCGTTCAGGTAAGTTCTGATGGTTACCGTTTCCGAAAGGAAGCGGTTCCCGCAAAACGTCTTCCGTCTCCTGCGAGTTCGTCTCGGTGGATCGGAGGACAAGGTAAATAAAGTCAACCAAGGCCCCGCAAGGGGATTTTGGATCAACTTTCTTCGGAGAGTTTGATCATGGCTCAGGACGAACGCTGGCGGCGTGCCTAAAACATGCAAGTCGAACGGGAGAGCTTGCTCTCCAGTGGCGAACGGCGGAGTAATACATGAACAACCTGCCCTAAAGACTGGGATATACGGCCGAAAGGCCGGGCAATACCGGATGTGGCGCCTTTTCTTATGAGAGGTCGTTAAACGGGGCAACTCGCTTTAGGAGGGGTTCATGGCCTATCAGGTAGTTGGCGGGGTAATGGCCCACCAAGCCTACGACGGGTAGCGGGT
>JAICWL010000049.1 GCA_025934835.1 Fimbriimonadaceae bacterium | reverse complement strand
GCCTTGCGTGTGCTTGCGCAGCTTTTCAGATAGCTTCTCCGCGTCACCTTCGGTGTCATCATCCCATGGGAGGAAGTGGCTGCCGGTGAGCTTGAACGCGCGGAAACCCAGGTCAGGATCAGGATCACCCAAAGGCAGCGCCGCGCCCTTTCGCCGGCCATAGAGCTGCTGCGCCACCCTAACTCGCTCGCGCGTCAGATCGGCGATCGTTGCAGCATTGCGGGAGCCCGCGAACTTGATGGGCTTCTTCAGAGGTTCTGGAAGTTGCACCAACACAAACCGTCTGTTGGTCTTCCTCGCTTGGTTGGCCATCATAACCGCTTCCCCCGTCGTGCCAGAGCCCGCGAAAAAGTCCAGAACGATGGCGTTGTCGTCGCACACGTAGGACACAAGCCGCCCAATCACCTCGTGGTCTTTTGGGTTGTCAAACACCTTCTTGCCCATCAGCTTCTTGAGATGCTTGACTGCGACTTGGGATTGTTTGTAGATGACGCTGGACATGACCTGCATGCCAACGAGGTCACTCTCAGCTTCTCCATCTTCGGTGTCATCGTCCACCATCGCTTCGTCGTCTTCGCTCAGTTCCTCGGCAGGAGGTTTGAGGTGCGCCTTGCGAAACGGCGGCTTAGTATGATCCTCGCGAAAAACCACCAACCCCAGCTTTATCTGCCGCTGCATCTCCTCAGGATTTGCAAAGCGCCATCCTGCTTCAGGGACAGCACACGCTTTCTTTGTCACCGGATGAATAACCTCGTAGGTGGGACCGCCGCCACCTGGCCAACTAATGTCGCGGTCACGCCATGGACCCCATTTGTCAGCGTGTCTGTACCGGGCGAGCTTTACCGAGGGGTGGTTCTTCGGCAACGACTTGTACCACAGGCCCAGGTTCGCTTCAATAGCAGCATCGTCGTCTGGATACGCCTCGCGCAAAGCGAGATACTTCTGCCAGATCTCTTGTGCTCCTGGTTTAGGTTCTCGCCAAACAGTCTTCCGTTCACGAAGAACGGCGAGATTGCGAGCATAGACAAGCATGCTTTCGTGGCCGGTCGAGAATAGCTTCGCGTCGTTCTTTCTCCCTTTTTCCCACGTAAGGATGGTGATGAAGTTCTCCTCACCAAGAATCTCGTTCATCAGCAACTTAAGAGTGGCGAGCTCATGGTCATCGATGGAGACGAATATGACTCCATCCTCGCGCAGCAGATTGCGCGCCAGGAAGAGGCGCGGATACATCATGCTGAGCCACGCGGAATGCTTGCGCCCGGAGCGGTTCTCGTTTTCCTGCGTCTGCGTCACTTTGCGCGCCGATTGGCCGCTATATTCGAGGTAGCTTTGCAGCCCTTCTCGGAAGTTGTCGGGATAAATGAAGTCGTTTCCGGTGTTGTACGGCGGGTCAATGTAGATCATCTTGACCTTGGAGTGGTAAGCCTTCTGCATCAGCTTCAGAACCTCCAAGTTGTCACCCTCGATGATCACGTTTTCGGTGGTGTCCCAGT
The DNA here is from genome assembly GCA_025934835.1 of Fimbriimonadaceae bacterium. GTDB lineage: Bacteria > Armatimonadota > Fimbriimonadia > Fimbriimonadales > Fimbriimonadaceae > Fimbriimonas. The sequence goes on along the minus strand of JAICWL010000049.1, from coordinate 22,115 downwards.
CGACGGACTCTTCGGGCATCGGTACGAGCGCGCCGGTGCTGGATCGCTGCACCGCCTGAATGGCCTCTCGCTTGCCTGCCCAGCTTAGCGAGTACCGCTCCTTCTCCTCGTTGGCGAAGTCTCCGAGGAGCTGGTGAAGTTTCTGCCAGTCGAGTTTGCCGTCTTCGCCGAATGCGCCGGGCACAAGCTGTCGCAATCCCTCGATCGTCTCCTCGGCGGGGTTGGGCGAGGAGAGTTCGAGTTTCGGGATCGCGGACACTTGAGGCTTCTTTGGCATAGGGCGTCACCAATTATAAGCGTCGCAGGGCGTGCGGAGTCTCGTGAGAGGTGATCCGACATGAGGTGATGGGGAAATTGCCTGCTCATGAAAGAGCAGGCAGGTTTCCGGTCAGACGTGGAGGTAAGGCGAAGACCCGCTGCGCTTGAGTCGATCCTTGCCGGACTCAACAATCAGGTCATGCGCCTCCCGGGCATCTCGCAAGAGATGCACCATGATCATCTCTCCACCCTCTTCCGCGAGACTTGCTTGGAAGAGGTCGTAGCTCCGGTCGAGAGCTTGAACGAATTCTTGGACCTCCGGGAGCTGCATGTACGCCCACGCCTCCGTGTCACGCTTTGCCGCCTCTTCCAGCCCGGCATGGACTTCGAGCGACATGCCGGATGGCGAGTGGCCGAGGATGTACGGGGTGCTCTTCATGTCACCAGGACGAACGCCCCGGGGTGCGGAGGATTGTGGGCAAGAAGTTGGCGGAACGCCAAAAACTATATATAATCACCACTTAAGGGGACGCTAGAGCCCCAGCAATTTAACTTTTTTACCAGAGCAGCGGTTGAGAAGGAGAGGGAACTATGAACTTCGGTCGTGTTCTTGCGTCTTCTGCTGCGCTGCTGGGTCTAGCCGCGCTCGGTGCGACGCAAATTTACTTCACAAAAGATGCGCATGTAGATTCCGACCTGACCCAGGTCGGCGGATTCGTTGCGGGCTACGCCAACTTCTTCGACGAGTTCTATAAACGGAACGGAACCGACTGCACCGTGACCGTCTCGGGCGATGCCAAGAGCGTCGGCGTTGCGGGCGCAAGAAGCACCATCAACGTTCTTGGTGGCACTCTTCTGGAGGGGACCGCTCAAGACACCGCCTCGATCAACGTGTCGGGCGGCCAATTCGGACAGCTCAACGCCGTCGAAAACGGCGTCGTGAACCTGTCGGGAGGCAGCGTCCTGGCAAGCTTCTACGGATTCTCCGCCCAGAGCAACGGGACTTTCAACATGCTGGGCTCTTCCACGGGCAATGGCTTGGTGACAAACTTCGGAGTGGCGAACCTGAAAGCGGGCACCGTGACCGGAGACATGGCGCTTTACGATAGCGGCCTGCTGAACCTGACCGGGGCATCGATCGGCGGCGAGATCGACCTGAAGAACTCGTCGACGCTGAAGATGGCCAGTGGAAACGTGGGCGGAAACATCTCGTTCATGAATAGCTCTTCCGGCGTCATCACGGGAGGAACTATCGGCGGCGGGATCGCGGGCGGAGGCGCCAGCCTCAGCATTTCCGGCGCCACTGTTGCCTTCTCGGTGGGATTTCAGTGCGATGGGAGTATCTCCGACACGACGATCGGGCGAACGCTTTCGGCATTTAAGTCGACGCTCGGCGTCAATAGTGTTCACGCAGACAGCTTCCAGGCAACCGACGTGTGCAATGTGGGAATAAGCAACTCCGGCTTCGCGAACAGTTTCTCGTTCCAGAGCGGTTCACTCTCGGCCGATCAAACGACGATCGGCAGCGACTTCTCGAGCACTGGAACTTCGGATGTTACATTCACCAACTCCTCGATCGGCGCAAGTGGGGCTATCCATGACGCCGTCACGGCGACATTCGCCGAGACCACGATTGGCACCGATCTATCGCTGTCCGACCAAGCGACCCTCGACATGACGGGCGGCGGCATTGGCGGCAATCTGACTATGTCGAGCGACACATTGATGGAGCTCAAGTCCTCGACAATCGGCGGAAACGTGAAGATGGCGGACAGCAGCCAGCTCTCGCTGGACAACAGCAAGGTGACGGGGAATGTCTCACTCGACTCGGCGGCAAACGCCAAGCTCAGCCTGACCAGCGCCAGCACTATCTTCGGCTCGTTGAGCGCTGCCGGCCAAGCGGTGGTCTCGCTCGATGGCGGCGGTGTAAGCAAGGGCACGACGGCAGGCGGGCAAAGCAAATTCAAGATCAATAACAGTTTGATGCAGGGTCTGTTCACGGCGACGGACGACTCGATGGTCGAGATCGACGGCGGCGTTTCTTACGGCGACATGGCGCTAAAAGATCACGGAGAGATCGAGGTCAATGGAACTGAGATCAACGGGAAGGTCACTGCGACCGATGTAGGCCAGCTCACAATGACGTCCGGGACGATCAACGGCAATGTGTCTCTCGACAGCGCCGGAAGTATCAGCATGCTCGGCGGGTCGATCCTCGGAGACGTGTCGGCCGACGGAAACTCGGGGGGCTCCTTCAGTCTCGAGAACGGTTCGGCCACCGGCGCCGTCACGGTGTCCGGCGACTACTCCTCCACGATCGATAAGTTCGACATTATCAAATCCTTAACGGCGAAGGGCCTCTCGAAGCTCGATGTCACTTCGACTTCAATTGGCGGCAACCTGGAAGCGGACAACACCGCCTTTGTAACCTCGACGGCGAACAGGATCACCAACTCGGTATTCGTTCACGATGAGGCGAACCTCACGGATACAGGCTCCATCGTCTCGGGCGACTTCAAGGCAACGGATTTAGCGACTGCCGTATTGAGCAACACCACGATCGGTCAGACACTCAGCGCTTCAGGAGACTTGGGACGCGTTAAGGCCACCAACGTCCACGCAAGCTACGTCGACGCGGCTGACACGGGGTTCGTCGATATGACGGGGGGGCAGATCGACAACGATGCGACTGCGACAGGCATTTCCGGCGCGTCGAAATACGGAGTGGTAAGCCTAACAGGCGTCACGGTCGGAGGCAACCTCTACGCGAATTCTGGAGGCGCGCTCTATATCTACGGGGCCACCTCGGCTCAGGCGGTGCTGTCCACTGGGGATGGACATGTGGGATTACTGGGCGGCACGATCGTCGGCAACGTCGATGCGCAGGACAATGCGACTATCGTTGCTTTGGACACGGCGATCGAGGGGAATTTCAGCGGCTCCGGAAATGGCGCCATCGAGATTGCGGGCGGAAGCTTGGGTGGCAATATCTCCGTGAGGGACGAAGGAATCCTCCATGTCGACGGATCAGCCGCCATTGCGGGCTCCTTCGAAACGGCCGGCAACTCGCTTGGGATAATGGAAGGTGGCGTCGTTGACGGCAACCTTACCGCCCGCAACCAGTCGCACGTCAAAATGAGCGCCGGCACCGTCGAAGGCAGCTTGACCAGCTTCGACCAAGCGACGATCGACATTTCGGGCGGCACGATCGGCGGCGGCGGCGGAGGCCACATGGGCTTTGGGGAGCCCTCCATCTACGCGAACGACGCGAGCCTGCTCGAGATCTTTGGCAACAACCTGACGGCGACTCTTATCGATTCGGGCGTCGGCGGTTACAGCGAGTACGGCCTGGCCGGGAATCTTGGCGACGGCTCGGACCTGTCGGGAGACCTCATGTTCATACAGAACGGCACTGGCGCGTCGTTCAAGCTGATGCCGGTACCGGAGCCGGCGAGCCTCCTAGCGCTCGGTTTGGGGCTGGCTGCGGTCCTGCGCGGACGTCGAAGGAGTTCGCGGCGGCCCCGCGCCGGGGAGAAGACTCAGGCTTAGAGCCGGTGTGGACACTTGCCAAGCGGCGCTGGGGGTTGGTTTGAGCCCCCAGCCCAAGCCGCCGAGATTTCGATTCATTGAACGATCGGCCCATAACCCAGCACTATACGAATGTGAAAAACTCTCACAACATCAGTGCGGCAACTCGAAAGCGACTGCTTGTCGTAGTCATCCTCTCGATTCTCGGCGTGGGAGTTCTGGCCGTCGCCTACCCGCGAGTGGTGGCAGGTCCCGCCCCCGCCTTTTATAGCTACTAACCCAGCGCGCGGCGCAGGCAACAGCTCAAATGAACTCCTCCGACGCTCTCGGGTTTGCCCTCGGCGTGCTCCTGAGCGGATTGATCTTCGTCGCGGCGAGCGCGCTGATCTTCTGGCCACTCGAAGAACTGCTGGAGGGTGACCGGGCGGCAAGGCCAAAGTTCCGGGACCTTGCCTACCTGTGGTTTTACCAATCGTTCGGGCTTTGGGCGGGCGCTGGGATCATCTATGAGATCGCCTTCCTGGTCAGGGGGATTTTGCCTCACTCGTGGCGGCTGTTCGTACAGCATCAGCCGTTCTGGCTACAAGCGGCGGCGGCGATTCTGCTGGCCGAGGTGTGGATCTACTCTCTGCACCGGCTGTCGCACACGTGGGCGTTTCTGTGGAGGTTTCACAGAGTGCACCACACGGTGGTCGATATGACTTGGAGCGCAAGCTCGCGTCAACATCCGGTCGATTTTTTTGTAACCGTCGTCGGGGCCAACCTACCCGCGATGCTTCTCGGAATCGATCTGAGGTCCATCGCGCTGTTCGTTCTGTGGGAGCGGTTGTACACGGTGATGCTGCACTCCAATCTCGACCTCGACTGGGGTTGGTTTTCCAAGGTCATCGCCAGCCCGAGGGTCCATAGGCACCACCACTCGCCCGCTTGCCGGGGGAGGAACTTCGCGGGGATATTGAGCCTCTTGGACGTGTTGGCGAAGACCTACCAGACGCCGGATGGGCCAGAGCGTCGGCGAGAACCCGCAAGCGAAGCGAGCGAGATGGCTGCTCGGGCGCCGGCGAAGGTCGCGGCGGCTTCCGCGCCGCTAGACCGAGGCTAGTGGTTTCGCGTGCTGGGGTTGCCGCCCTTGGGATGCACCGTGGTATCGGCGGCGTGCCCGGGTTTTTGCTCTTGGATATCGTTCTGGTCGGTCGTCGGTGACGGCGGCCCTGCCTGTTCGTGACGGTTCTCGACCGCTGCTCGCATCCTCTCGTTCTTCTTGCCTTTGCGCTCGCCGTGCTTCTTCTTTCTGGTTTCTCCGGACATTGTTCAACTCCATGGCTTTGGACGAGGGCGCCCGTCGCGCTGTTGCTTAGCCCGTTCGCTCCGGATGCCGGCAATGAAGGGAGGTCGGAGCCGCGGAGTCTGCTCGATTGCTAGCGGGCCGCTTCTAGGCTGGGCTTTCGAGAAGTTAGAAGATGCCCGGATGCTCCTTCATCTTTATGGTCTCCCGCGGGCACGGAGCCGGGCCAATAGTAGAATTGCCTCGTGGTTTCCAGGCGGGATTTGCTCAAGCTCGGCGGAGCGGGATGTCTCGCGGCAGGGATGCCCGCTTGGGCACGGGGGATGGGCATTTCGGAGTCGAAGAAGCGATCCATGAGGTGCATCAACGTGGTGAACTTCCTTCGCGGCTCTGAGCCGCGAGGGCCCGTGGACCTGCTCCTTCCGGCTCAAAAGCAGATGGAGGTCATCGCGCGGCACGGATTGCCCGCCACCTGGCTGCTGCAATTCGACGCGCTGGTCTCCGGCCCGTACGCGCGCTTCCTGAAGGAGCAGGCGCCGAAGGATCACGAGGTGGGGATCTGGTTCGAGATGAACGAGATGCACTGCCGCGCGGCGAACGTGCCGTGGCGAGGGCGAGCCGGCTACGAGTGGGATTGGACGCCTTCCGTCGCTTTCACGATCGGGTACTCACCGGACGAGCGGGTGAAGCTGGCGGAAGCATTCATGAGCGAGTTTCGTTCGGTCTGGGGGCACTATCCGCGCTCGGTGGCGAGCTGGAACCTGGATGCGATCACCGTCGCTCATTTGGCCGACCGGTATGGCGTCGATGCCTTTGCGGTTTGTCGAGACCAGATCGCGACCGACGGGTTCACGATATGGGGAGCGCCGATCGCGGGTTACCTTCCGAGCCGCACGAACTGCTGGAGCCCTGCGCTGGACCACTCGAACCAGATCGGAGCGCCTGTATTTCGAATGCTTGGCCAAGACCCTGTGTACTACTTCGAGAGCTCGTATCCACTTCCGGACGGCCGGAGGGTGCACAGTCCCGATACGATCGAGCCGGTGTGGCCCTCGGGCCGCTCGCCGGAGTTCATTCGGAACTTCCTTGGCATGATCGAAAGCGCCCCGGCGCTCGGGTTCTCATATGCACAGCTAGGACAGGAGAATAACTTTGGCTGGCCCGAGATGGCCGAGGCATATCCGAAGCAGATGCAGGCGCTGGCGGAGCTTCGCCGCGGCGGGCGGGTTCATGTGGAGACGATGTCCGAGACCGGCCGGCGGTTCAAGCATGCGTTCCGCGCCACGCCGGCTCAAGCACAGGTGCTGCTGCGGGACCCTTTCGGCAACGCCCGCGCGGAGCGCACGATTTGGTACCAAAGCCGCTTCTACCGGGCGAACCTGCACATTGCGGGAGACCTGCCTTTCCTGCGCGACTTGACTGTTTACAGCGACCGATTTCCACAGCCGTTTCTGCATGAGGCCACGCGCGATCATGAAGTCGAGCAGCGCCTGCCGGCAGCCCTCGACGGCTATCATTGGAGCCTGACGCCCGGGTCTGCCGAGCCCGGTGCGGGAGGGTTTTTCATCGCGGGCGGCGAGAGACTTCGGCTGGCGGGCGATCCGCATGTGCGCGAGGAGGGCCAGCGGTTGGTCGCCGAGCTTCCCGTCACCGACGGGCGGACGCTCCGGGCGACGTTCGACGAGCGCAAGATCGCGTTCGAGCTGTCTCCGCCGGCGGATCTGACGCTATCGTTCGAGTGGGACTCTGCGCGGGCGGCGTTCGTTCGGGCCGAAGGCCGCAAGGCTCTGTACAAGTGGCAAGGGTTCGACTACTCATTGGAGAGCAGCTCGCCGGTGCTGGCCACAGAGGATGGTTGGTCGACGGCCGGGCGAATCGTGCTCACCGTTGCCCAGACGGCTCAGAGCTAAAAGGTGGACTGGCCGAGAATTCTTAGCCTGCATGAGCGACCCATGCGACTCGCATCGACGCCATTGAAGCCACGGCCCGTGAGTAGCCGAATTGAACTTATGCTCTCCAGTAAGAGCGTTCCGCGATAAAGCAGCGCCTGCCGGGGCCGCGTCACCAAGGTGGCGTGGGGAAATGAGTTCTGTTCGAGCTACGAGGATTCGGCCAGGCGGGCTCGAAGCGCTTGCGCTTCTTCAAGCACCTTGGGAGGAGTTGCGAACAGGACGCCGACCAGGAACACGACCACCGCTCCGATGAGCGCGAACCAAGTGAACGACACCTCCCAGGGCCACGGGATCTTCCAGGCAGGGTTCATTTTGCCGGGCAGGTCGCCGACGATCGTGGTGGCCAGCAAGCCGAGCACCAGCGCGATCAGGTTGCCCCGGTCGCTTCCGCGCCCCTTGGTGAAGATCCCGAGCAAAAACACCCCCAGCATCGGGCCGAGGATGTATCCGGCGACGCCGAGGACGACGGGAATAATGCCGAGGTCCGGGTTATTCACCTTCAAGTAGGCAAAGGCGACCGCGACAACGATCATAAGGGCGGCAAAGACGTAGGTGAAGAACCTAGCGGCACGCAGCGTTTCCGCATCGGAGACAGTTGCGCGCTTCGATTTAGCCGGCAGATAGAAGTCGTTCGTGGCGCTCGTAGCGAGAGAGTTCATGGCGGCCGACAGCGATCCCATCGCGGTAGCCATGACTCCGGCCAGAACGATGCCCCTCAGCCCCACGGGCATCACATTCAGGATGTAGCTTGCGAATACGTCGGCCTGGGACTTGGGCAGATACGTGACGTCGGTCCGGTAGTAGGCGTAGAGGAGAATCCCGATAAAGGTGAACACGCACGCGATCGGGATATCCATGAAGGCCGCCGTGAGCAAGCTTCTCCTCGCTTTTCGGCTCGTTTCCGCGGTCAGCAAGCGCTGGACCATGTCTTGATCGGCCCCGAATGCGGCCACGTTGAGCGCGGTGGCGGCGACCAGGGCGCTCACCAGCGTGTAATCGTTCGTCAGCATCTCGCGAATCCAGAGGCCGGCCGTCATGGGGACGGAGGGGGCGCCGTTAGAGATCAGGTGTTGGGCCACCTGCCAATCGCGGATGCTGTCGGCATCGAAGCCACTGGAGAAATAGCCGCCGATGCTGCCCATATTGGGCACCAGTTCGGCCAGTCGGTGGAAGCCGCCGACTTGTCCGAACAGATAGAACGCGGCGAGCAGCGCGGACCCGAACATCACCCCGGCCTGAAGCACGTCCGTCCAGATAACCGCCTTGATTCCACCTTTGGCCGTGTAGATGCCGGTAAAGACGGTGATGACGAGAATCGCGATGAAGTAGGGCCACACGGAAAGACTGGGCTGCTGCGGGACCGCCGTGGCTTCGCCTCCGTTCACTATGAGCTGCCAAGCCAGCACCACCACGATGCTGGGTATGAACAGTCGCGTGCCCGAGGCGAGCGTCCGCATGACCAGGAACAGACCGGAAGCAGCCGACTTCGTACGAGGGCCGAATCGAATGCCGAGATAGTCGTAGACCGTGTACACGCGGTATTCGTAGTACGGCTTCAGGAACCAGTTGCCGACGATCCACCGGCCTATGATGACGCCGAAGGTGAGGAGGGCATAGGCGAGGCTCTGCCGCCTAAACCCTTCTGTCGGCGCGCCAAGAAACGTGGCGGCGCTGGTTTCCGCGGCGATGATGGAGGCCATGACCGCCCACCACGGGATCTTTCTGCCGCCAAGCGCGAAATCGCTCAGATTCTTTTCGTGTCGGCCCTTGATCAGCCCGATGGTCGCGACGACGACGAAATACAGGACGATGATGGCGGCATCGACTATGAGGCCCACGGAAATAGTTTGCCGTTAATGGCGTAGGTGGATTCAACGGAGGCCAGGCGTATCGTGAGCAGAGCCTGTGGTCTATGCTTGGATGAGAGAACCCATGCTTAGCCTGCTTCCCCTGCTGCTCTTCGCCCAGGCCGGCCCCGCCACGCTGACCCTCGACCTTTCTAACCCGGGCGTGCCCGTAAGCCCATCGCTCTACGGAATCATGACCGAGGAGATCAACTACTCGTACGACGGGGGGCTGTATGGGGAATTGGTTCGCAACCGCGCGCTGAAGGACAACTTCAGGCAGCCGGCCCACTGGTCGGCAAGCAGCCCGGACGCGACCATCGAGCTCGATCGAACGACCGGACCGAGCGCATCCCTGCCGTTTTCCCTGAAGGTGCGAGGCGGGGCGGCCAACGAAGGATATTGGGGGATTCCGGTACGGCCATCGACGAAGTACCGGCTTTCGTTTTGGGCGAAGGCGGACGCTCCAGGAGCCGTTGGCGCAAGCATCGAATCGCCCGACGGGTCGAAAGTGTTCGCCCGGGCCGACGTCCCCTCCGTTTCAGGCAATTGGAAAAAGTATGAGGCCACGCTGGTCACTCCGGCGGACGGCACGACTACCAAGGATGCCAGGCTGGTGCTTCGGACGGGCGCAGACCGCAACACCTGGCTGAGCCTTGTATCGCTGTTCCCTCCCACGTATAACGACCGCCCGAACGGCAACCGGCCGGACTTGATGCAGCTGCTGGTCGACATGCATCCGGCTTTCCTGAGATTTCCCGGAGGCAACTACCTCGAGGGAAACCAGTTCAAGGATCGCTTCCCTTGGAAGGAGACGCTCGGCCCTCTCGAAAGCCGGCCTGGGCACCTATCGCCCTGGGGGTACCGGTCGAGCGACGGCATGGGTTTGCTGGAGTTTCTGGAATGGTGCGAGGATATGCACTCCAAGCCGCTGCTGGCCGTGTTCGCGGGGTACGTGCTGGACCGGGACGTCCTCAAGCCCGGACTCGAGTTGAGCGGATTCGTGCAGGACGCGCTGGATGAGATCGAGTACGTGACCGGCGGCCCAAATACCCGCTGGGGCGCCCAGCGAGCTCGGGACGGCCACCCGAAGCCATTCGAATTGCAAGCGGTGGAGATCGGAAACGAGGACGCCTTCGACGCCACTCGCTCGTATCCGGCGCGGTACTCGCAGTTTCGCGACGCGATCCACAAGCAGTATCCGCACCTCAAGATAATTTCGACGGTGAGCGTCGAGGACTTGGAGCGGGGGCACATTCGACACGACCAATTGCCGGACCTGGTGGACGACCACTACTACAACACGTCGTGGGAAATGATGAGGCTCGCCACGCGTTACGACTCGACGCCGCGAAACGGCCCGAAGGTGTTCGTGGGTGAGTGGGCGTCGCAGGATATCCCTGCACCGTGGGCGGACGTGGATCAGAAGGGGCCGACCTCGAGTTTGGGCTCCGCGATCGGAGACGCCGCGTTCCTCACCGGCCTGGAGCGGAACTCGGACGTAGTCGAGATGAGCTGCTATGCGCCGCTGCTGGTCAATGTGAACCCCGGCGGCAGGCAGTGGGCGATCAACCTGGTGGGATACGATGCGCTCAACAGCTTCGGATCGCCCTCGTACTACGCACAAAAGATGTTTCGCGAGAACCTTGGCGATCGGACCGCGCCGTTCACCTTGACGGACGTGCCGCAGCAGACGCGGGGCGCCGACTCGCTTCCTGCGCTGTTCGCATCCGCTACGCGCGATTCGAAGTCGGGCACGGTTTTCGTCAAGCTCGTGAACCCTTTGCCTCAGGCGCAGACCGTGAAGGTGAATGTTCGCGGCGCGGCGGTGGCGCCCGAGGGCTCGGAGGTTACGCTTACGGGCGAGCCATCGTGGGTGAACACGATCGCGGAGCCGAAGAAAGTCGCCCCCACGACAAGCCGGCTGGAGAACCTCAGCGGCTCGTTCCAGCAGACTCTGCCGGCATCTTCCATCACGATATTGAGGCTCTCGACAAAGCGATGATTTTCTTGCCGCTCCTCGACTTTCACGCTTGGGCTCCCAGGCCTCCGATGGGGTGGAACAGTTGGGACTGCTTCGGCACCACGGTGACCCAAGCGCAGACATTGGCGGAAGCGGACGTGATGGTTCGCGACCTGAAGCGGTTCGGCTGGCGGCTGATCACGGTCGACATCCAGTGGTACGAGCCGAATTCGCGCGGCTACAACTATAAGCCGGGCGCGACGCTCGCGATGGACGCCAACGGAAGGCTGTTGCCCGCAACGAACAAATTCCCGGGCGGGTTCAGGCGCATGGGGCTCGAGCTTCATCGACGCGGGCTGCAATTCGGCATTCATCTCATGCGCGGGATTCCGCGCCAAGCCGTCCAGAGCAATGCGACGGTGCTGGGCACCCCGTATAGCGCCAAGGATATCGCGGACACCCGGGACGTGTGCCCTTGGAATTCGGACATGTACGGCGTGGACATGGCCAAACCGGGAGCGCAGGCGTACTACGACTCGGTCTTCAAGCTGATCGCCTCATGGGGCGTGGACTTCGTGAAAGTCGACGACCTATCGAGGCCGTATCACCGGGCCGAGATCGAAGCGATCCGCAAGGCGATCGACCGATCGGGCCGCAAGATCATTTTCAGCACGTCGCCAGGCGAGACGCCGCTTTCGGCTGGGCCCCATATCCGCGAGAACGCGAACATGTGGCGCATCAGCGACGATTTTTGGGACGACTGGAATGCGCTGGAAGAGCAGTTCGCTCGATTGAATGCTTGGACGCCATACCGGGAAGACGGCGCCTACCCGGATTCCGACATGCTGCCGCTTGGGGTCATCGGCCTCGGCAGGAGGTCGCATTTCACACCGGACGAGGGGCGCACACTCATTACGCTGTGGTGCATCGCGCGATCTCCGCTGATATTCGGCGGCGACCTCACCAAGCTCGACGGTGCAACGAACGCGCTGATCACCAACCCCGAAGTCTTGGCGGTCGATCAGCAGAGCCGAAACAATCGGCAGCTCTTCCGCACGTCCGACGGCAAGGTCGCCTGGATCGCGGACGCGCCGGGCTCGAACTTCAGGTACCTGGCCGTGTTCAACCTTTCCTCGACGGCGCAGCCTGTCGAAGTGAATTTGAGCGACGTTGTCTCGGGCCACGCTTGGCGAATTCGCGATCTGTGGTCAGGACGGTACGTGTCCTCCACCGGCGCTTTCGCTCCGGTTGTGCCCGGTCACGGCTCGGAGCTTTTCCGGGTGTCGAGGCGATGGTCCGGCGTTAGCGCGACGGCTTCCAGTGGTTCAGAAACTCGGTGACCGAGGAGGGGTCCATGCTGCGCATCGACTCGAACTCGCCCTTCTTCTGGCTGAACAGGGGGCGGCCGTTGGAGTCCAGCACAGCCAGCGCGGGTACGCCCTTGGCCAGCGGCACACCGTATTTTTGCGCCACATCCTTGTTTTGATCGAAGCGACCGATGTTCACGTGGACAACCAGGAAGTCCGCCTTGACAATCGAGGCGTTCGGCTCCAGTTGTAGGTAGTGGTCGAGCGCGCGGCAGTCGCCGCACCAATTGCCACCGAAGTCGAGAATGACCCGCTTGTGGGAGATCGCCGCGGATTTGAGCGCGGACTGGATCTGGCTTCGCGCCACGTCCGGCGCCGGGTAGATATCGGGCAGAGGCAGCTTCTGGGCGCCCTCGGTCACGGTGAGGAAGAGCAGCGCGCTGACAACCATGGCCTCATTATGGCCCGGGAATGCCGCGGCTCTGGGGTTCTCGGCGCGAGGATATTTTCGGGTCGGGCGGCGGGGCTGTCCGACTGTCCCGAGGTCCTGCTCGGATCGAGTCTCGACGCTCGCGGGCCAGGGTCCCGCCGGCGCGTCCCACCGCGCGAAAGCCTTCGTGGGAATAAAACGGCCCGCACCCGTGTCTTGCATTCGACGGCACGCGACGCCGAAACACGGGAGCAGAAAACAGTGGAAGACGAGATCGATCGGCGGGGATTTCTGAAATGCATGGCCTGGGCCGGGACGGGCCTTATCTTCTCGGTGCATGGAGGCGTGGTGCAGTCTCATACGCTCGGCGAACTGCTGAGCAACAAGAGAGCGTTGGAGGGTTCGAGCTTCAACTTCGTCCAGATCAGCGACAGTCACATCGGCTTCGGCAAGGAGGCTAACAAGGACGTGCTGGGGACCCTCCAGGCAGCGGTGAGCCAGATCAACGCCGCTTCCGAAGCCCCCAGCCTGGTGCTGCACACGGGCGATCTATCCCATCTTTCGAAGCCGGAGGAATTCGACGCTATGGACGGAATTCTGAAAGGGCTTCGCACCGACCAACTTTTCTTCGTGCCCGGGGAGCACGACGTGCTCGTCGACGACGGCAAGTCTTACTTCGAGCGGTACGGCAAGCAAAGCGCGGCCGGTGGCTGGTACAGCATGGACTTTGGGGGCGTTCATTTCATCGGGCTCGTGAACGTGCTCAATTTGAAGGCTGGGGGCCTGGGCAATTTGGGCCAAGATCAGATCGCCTGGCTGGAGCGCGACACGCGTAATCTGTCGGCCAGCACGCCGATCGTGGTGTTCGCCCACGTGCCTCTCTGGAGCGTGTACCCGGAGTGGGGCTGGGGCACCGACGACGGCGCGCGGGCGCTCAGCCTGCTTCGCCGGTTCGGGTCGGTAACGGTCTTGAACGGACACATTCACCAGGCCTTACAGAAAGTTGAGGGGAACGTAACGTTCCACACCGCCATGTCCACGGCCTTCCCGCAGCCCAAGCCGGGAGCAGCGCCGTCTCCCGGGCCTATGAAGGTCCCGGCGAACGAGCTGCGCTCTCTGCTCGGGGTGACTGAAGTTCGATACGTCCAGGGGAATCACTCGCTGGCCGTCATCGATGCGACTCTGGCCACCCCCGAGAAAGGCGGGCCCGCGCGTGTCTCCATCGAGAATTTCTCGTTTGCGCCAGCCACGCTCGCCGTTCGTAAAGGAGACACCGTCATCTGGACCAACCGGGACGACATGCCACATACCGCTGTGGATGCCCGGGGCCGATTCAAGTCTCCGGTGTTGGACACAGACGACCACTGGGAGCACGCCTTTACCGAGCAGGGCGACTTCCATTATTTCTGCTCCATTCATCCGCACATGACGGGCAAGGTCGTGGCGCACTAAACTGGTTCGGGGCGGTGTGACGAGACCGGGACAGGATCGATTCGAATGGATGGTGCTCAGGAATCTGGACGCCGCGTACAACCTTGCTCGCTGGCTGCTGGGCAACGACGCCGATGCCCAAGACGCCGTCCAAGAATCTTCCATTCGCGCTTACGAGGCGCTCCACACATTTCGCGGCAGCGACCCCAAGCCCTGGCTGCTGAGCATCGTACGGAATCAATGCAGAAACCGGCTGCGGGGCCAAGCCAGGCTAATTCCACTCGACGAGGGGGCCGGCGAGGCGCCCGGTCCGAGTCCGCAGGACATGGCGATCCGATCGTGGGAAGGTGAAAGTGTTCGAGATGCCATCGAGAGCCTGCCGCTCGAATACCGAGAGGCGATCGTCCTCAGGGAGCTGGAAGACATGAGCTATAAGCAGATCGCGGAAGTTGCCGGAATCCCGATCGGCACCGTCATGTCCCGTCTGGCTCGGGCCAGGAACCTGCTACGAGAGTGTCTCTCGGTCTCGGAGGAAGCGAAGTGACGTGCCGGCAATGTCTTCAGCTCTTGGGTCCGTATCACGACGGAGAGCTGACGGATGTAGAGCGCGTGGTCGAGCTTGAAGAGCACCTCGAGGCATGCCCCGACTGCTCTCGCAGGTTTGAAGAACTGAAGGCCGTCTCCGGCGCGGCGCGGCAGCAAGCGCCCTATTACACGGCCCCGCCGGAGCTCGCTCGTCGCATTGCTGCGCCGAGAAGATCGGCCACTCCCTGGCGGTGGGCCGCCGCTCTGACTGCGGCCGCCGCCATAGTCGCGATCGCTCTTCTGATTCGCCAGGGGCAGAACCGGCTCTCCGGCGACCTGGTGGCCGACCACGTTCGCTCGCTTCAAGCTCGGCATCTGTTCGATGTCGCCTCTTCCAGCCGGCACACCGTCAAGCCGTGGTTCCAAGGCAAGCTCGATTTCTCGCCGTCGGTTCCGGACCTTTCGGGAGCAGGATTCCCCCTGCTCGGCGGCCGGCTCGACAACGTCGGAGATCGTCCCGCGGCGGCGCTCGTTTACATGAGAGCGCGGCACGTGATCAACGTGTTCGTCTTCCGAGGTCCCTCATTGGAGCGCGCCGATCGACTCGACGGATTCAACTTGGCCGAGTGGTCGACCGAGGGGCTGACTTACGCGGCCGTATCCGATCTGAACCAGCCGGAGCTTGTCCAATTCGCACACGCATTTCGCTCGGGTTCGTCCGATTGAAACGGCTATTCATTGCGGGGCTGCGGGACATGGGCCCAGCCCGCAGTGAGTCATTCGCACCGGCTCGATCGAGCCGTCTTTTCGGAAGGTTAAGCGGTCCAGGCACGTGACGCGGTGGTCGCGATGCGTGTCCTGCAGCGGCCGGCGATGGTAAGCGACCACGTAGCCGTCCTCTTCGCCGGGCAGTCGGAGAACCGAGTGATGCCCCGCGGAGCTGGCGACAGCCACGTCCGTCTCGAGCACCACGCCCTCGCGTTCGAACGGCCCGTATGGGCTTGCCGAGCGGGCGTAGGCCACACGGTAGCTAGCGTCTCCCCAGCTCCCTTCCGACCACATGAAGTAGTACGAGCCGAGCCGCTTCAGCATGAACGGCCCCTCGACGTACCCTTCGGGCGTGATCTCGACGACCTCTCCGGCGAGTGACACCATATCCGGAGCGATTTGAGCCACCACGGCGTGACGCCAGCCTCCCCAGTAGAGGTAGGCGCTCCCGTCATCGTCCATGAAGGCGTGCGCATCAATCGGCTGCGCGCCGTGATGGTAATCGTCGACCAACGGGCGTCCCAGAGCGTCTTGGAACGGGCCTGCCGGCGAATCGGAAGCGGCAGCGCCGATTCCGGCCCCGTCGCCGGCGGAAAAGTATAAGTAATAGCGTCCGTTCTTCTCGGCGCAGCTAGGGGCCCAGGCACAGCGGCGCGTGCTCCAGGGTACGTCGTCAAAGCTCAAGATCGTGCCTTCGCAGCGCCAATCGCAGAGGTCGGCCGACGACCAAGCCTCGAAATGGGTCTGCTCGTCGTAGGCCCTGGAGCAGGTCGGATAGATCCAATAACGGCCTTCGAAGACGTGTATTTCGGGGTCGGCGTACCAGCCGGGCAGAACGGGGTTGCCTGATGCGGACATGCTTCCCTTAGTACACCCCCTCGGCGTGCCGGGCGCGAATGATTGGAGCCGAAGCGCTAGAATAGGCGGATGCTCGCCTCGCTTCTCGCCGCCCAAGGTTTGCCGCAAAAGGATCCACCAGTTTCTATGAATCTAGCGCCCATAGCTCAAGGCAAGTTCGTCGGTACGCTCGAATCGCTGCGGGGCAACAAGTACCCGCGCTGGTTCACGGACGGGAAGCTGGGAATCTGGGCGCATTGGGGGCCGCAATCGACGCCCATGGAGGGGGACTGGTATGCGAGGCTGCTGTATCAAGAAGGGTCGAAGGACTACAAGGACCACCTCGCCCGCTACGGCCATCCAAGCGTAAAGGGCTACAAGGACATCATCCCGCTGTGGCGCGCTGAAAAGTGGGATCCCGAGCGGCTGATGGGGCTTTACAAAGCTGCCGGCGCGAAGTACTTCGTCAGCATGGGGGTCCACCACGACAACTTCGATTTGTGGAACTCGACATACCACCGCTGGAACGCGGTCAAGATGGGCCCGCACCGCGATGTAGTCGGCGAGTGGCAGCGGGCGGCCAAGAAGAACGGCCTGCGGTTTGGCGTTTCGGAGCATTTGGGGGCCAGTTGGACGTGGTTCCAGCCGAGCCACGGCGCGGACAAGGAGGGGCAGTATGCGGGGGTTCCATACGATGGGAACGATCCTGCATACGACGACCTGTACCATCCCAAAGCGCTGCCGGGAGACACGGGCTGGTACAGCGCCGACCCGCGTTGGCACGCGGAGTGGTATCGGCGCATCAAGGACCTGATCGACCAGTATCATCCCGACCTGCTATACAGTGACGGGCCGCTGCCTTTCGGCGAGATCGGCGCGTCGATCGTCGCGCATCTGTACAATTCCGACCCGCAGTCGGTGTACACCTGCAAGCAGCCGAGCGGGGGCCGATGGGCTCAGGACGTCGAGCGGGGAGTGCTGGGGGGCATCCAGGCGCACCCTTGGCAGACGGACACCTCGATCGGGGACTGGTTCTACAACAAGGACTGGAAATACCGCGGCGCGGATTGGGTGATCCACACGCTCGTGGACGTGGTCAGCAAGAACGGCAACCTGCTGATCAACGTGGTGCAGCGGCCGGACGGATCCCTCGACCCCGAGGCCGAGAAAGTGCTCACCGACATGGCCGCCTGGATGCGCCCTAACGGCGAATCGATATACGGCACGCGCCCTTGGCTCGTGTTCGGCGAGGGGCCCGTACGCGCGAGCGGCGGCGCGTTTCGGGAAGATTTTGCCTTCACTGCGAAGGACGTGAGATACGCGTCCAAGGGCGATGGGACTGTGTACGCGACGCTGATGGGGCGGCCCGCCGACCGCGATATCACCCTCACCGCGCTTGGCTCCCATGAAGGGGATCAGGCGGTCATTCGCGACGTTTCCATCCTCGGCAGCCCCGGCAAGGTGTCTTGGATGCAGTCTGCCGAAGGGCTGCGCGTTGCTCTTCCCGACACCGCCTACTCGGATATCGCGACCGTCCTGAAGATTACGGGCTCGCATCTACGGGACTTCCATTCGATTCCGGGCCCGGCGTCGGCAACGACGGTCACGGTGCAGCCGGAGGCCGATGGCTCGTACCGGCTCACACCCGAGGCGGCGGCGCTTCCCGGCGGCTCGGTGCAGGTCGAGACCAAGGACGGCCAGAGCAACCTCGGTTATTGGGACGACCCTTCGGATCAGGTCTCCTGGAACGTGAATTTCGCAGCGGAGGGGGCCTACGACGTTTCTGCCGTGGTGGCCTCCGAGTCCGAGCCCACCGCGCTCGATGTGTGTATCGGCAAGAAAGTCGTGACGCTCCGGCTCGCGCCGACAGGCTCTTGGGACAAATTCGAAACCGACCACCTCGGCGCGATTCGAATCGGAGCCCCGGGGATTTACAAGGTCGTCGCCCGGGCGCACGATCCAGCCGACTGGCACGCGTTGAATCTGAGGCAGATCAGCTTTCGGCTGAAACCTGCAGCCATCGCAGGCGCTGGAGGTAAGAAATGAGGTTGGCGATCGGCATCGCCGTACTTGCGATTGCGTCCTGCGGCTCAGGAGCCCCCGGACCGCTGCGCAAGATGGCCACAGCGCCACTGCCCGACGGCGCCAGCCGCTTCGACTATCAAAGCATCGACCCGACGACGGGCCGCCTGTACCTTTCTCATATGGGCGCCGGCAAGCTCATCGTATTCGATACGAAGACTAATAAAATCGTGGCCAACCTGCCGGGCTACAGGCTCGTCACAGGTGTGCTGGCCGTTCCCGAGGAGGGCAAGTTCTACGGGTCTGCGGCCGGCGCTCACGAGGTCGTCGTTGCCGACCTCGCGACGAATCGCGTCGTGGCCAGGGTCACGGGGGCAGACTTCCCGGATGGCATCGCCTATGCGCCGGCGGCAAGGCGCGTTTTCGTTTCGGACGAATCGGGCGGAATCGATCTCGTGATCGACGCGCGGACCGACAAGAGAATCGCAAGGATCGAGCTCGGCGGCGAGGCCGGCAACACGCATTACGACCCGGTTACCAGGCTGGTTTGGGTGGCCGTTCAAACGCGCAACGAGATGGTTTCCATCGACCCTGCGACGCTCAAGATCACCGGGCGCTTTCCGCTAGCCGGGAGCGACCACCCGCACGGGTTCGCAATCTCCCACGGCATCGCGTACATCTCCTGCGAGGGCAACGACAAGCTGTTCGCTTTGAACTTGCGCACGATGAAGGTCTTGCAAAGCTTGGGGGTGACCTCCGGGCCAGACGTGCTGGCGGTGGATGAGGGGCTTCGACGGCTGTACGTCGCTTGCGAGGGTGGCGCGGTCGACGTGTTCGCAATCGGGCGCTCGGGCGCGCTCCTGCCACTCGGCAGGTTTGCCGCCCCTGCCGCGCACACGGTATCGGTGGATCAGAGGACCCACCGCGTGTACGTTGCGCTGAAGAGCGTCGGCGGTAAGCCCCAACTGTGGATACTTGCTCCGAATTGAGAAGCGACGACGGCCGGCGCGCAGGATTCGCGGTGGTTTTGCTGGCGGCCGGGGGCTCCTCGCGCATGGGCGGCTCGAAGCAGCTCCTCCCGTATTTGGGGAGCACGCTCGTCGAGCATGCGGCGCGCACGGCACTAGCGTCTGGGGCGGACGAGGTCGTCGCCGTGCTGGGCGCTGAGGCCGACGAAATCGCCCACCGCCTCGGCCCTTTGGGCGTCCGGCTCGCCATCAATCCTGGGTGGGAATCCGGCATGGCCGGCTCGATCCGGTGCGGAATCGAAAGTCTTAGCCCAGGCGCCGAGTGAGCGATCATTGCTCTGGCCGATCAGCCCCATGTAACTCCCGAGCACCTCCGGGCGCTTGCTTCGGCGCTCGACGATTCGGGCAAAACGATGGCTGCGTCCTCGTACGCCGGAGTCGTCGGAGCGCCGTGCGCGTTTTGCCGATCCGAGTTCGCGCGGCTGAAGGCGCTCGCTGGGGACGAGGGCGCCCGCAAGCTGATTCGCGCTACCCCGGATGCTGTCGCGTACGTCGAGCTGGAGGGCGCTGGGCTGGATATCGACACTCCGGAGGCATATCGGCAGATCGAACCGCACGATTCCCCGCCGGCCCCAGCTAGCTTGCCGGAGTCGGAAGGGCCGGCGGGAAAATAGGGTATAATACTCCGTCACGGCATCCAGAGCCCATTCATCCCGCGAGTCCGCGGAGCGCGTTCGGCGTCTCTCTTTCTTCCGGCTTGTTCGAGTATCCGCCGGTAGAAAAATATGAATTCAATTCGCGTTCACACGTCGGACGGGTGCAGCCGAGGGAAGATCGGCTATATGATCCTGAAGTTTTCCGGATCGGGCAGAGCCGTCCTCAATTTCGATGGGCTGGATCTCGATTTTCCGAGCCTATCCGCGGAAGTCGCCCTGAGCCCCAACGCGTTTTACGATCTGTTGATGGGAAAGGACCTCTCTCTTTCGAATTCGGCGGGAACGGTTATTCTTTGTCCTCGCGGGCTCGAGCTGATCATCGCGCGGAAATCGTCGCTTGGAGAGACCCTGTCGGAAAGCAAAGTCTGGCTATCCGAGCTGGCGCTCGGCTGGAACGTGCTGTCGGGATCCGGCTGGTCCGCAGCCTGAGCCGCCGGTAGCCATTTAGTAAGACGGCCCGCGCTCTGAGTTAGAGCGCGGGCCGTTATTACTTCCTCAGCGGGAAGCCGACCTCAATATCGGTCGGATCGTCCGCCGCCGTAGGCCTGCGAGACTTTTCCGCTGCGCGGCTGAGCCTCGTTGACTGTAAGGGTGCGGCCGTTCATCTCGCGCTGGTTGTTGTCCGCAACCGCGGACTCCAGTTGCTCGCCGTCGATGTCGACGAAGCCGAAACCTCGGCCTTCGATGATGCGCGCATTGCTAGCGTTGTATTTCGAGAAGTACGTCTGAAGCTCGTTCTCGCTGATGGAGTACGGCAGATTGCCGACGTATAGTGTTTTAGTTGCCATTGGATGGCCTCCTTGCATGTTATCTGTTCCGATTCAAAAGACAGAGAGATCGAATCGAGAACCGCCAGGAGGTGGGAACCAGAAAGAAATCCTTGAGCTTATTGAGCGTAACAGCCCATTCTACCCTTATATCGGCCAAACCGTTGCATATGGAGTATTTGCAACTGAAAGGGCCCAAACGACGTCGAATAATAAGCTGCTTCCGTACCGAACTCAGGCAACTCAGTATCTGTCCGGCTCGGCTCCGGACATACCCTTGGAAAAATCGACTTCTGGGACTCATTGCGTCCCTTTCCCACGTTTCTTTTTGGCAATCGGCGCACAACTCGCGCTCGCGATCGGGCTGTTCGCTTGGCTTGCGCCGAAGATGTTCGCCCGCGAGATCGCGCTTCCTTGGCACATTCTGGCCTGGACGGTGGTGCTCGGGCTTCCACTCAGCCTTTTCGAATACTTCTACCACCGATATCTGCTGCATTCGGCGGTGTTGCCGTTCATGTCCTCGATGCATCGGGCGCACCGGACGCATCACGGGCTCACATACGTGAAAGCGCCCGTCACGCCGCACGACCCGGCCCGGCTCGTTCCGGTCGACAGCGCGTTTCCGATCGAAGAGGAGCATCAGGAGGAATCGATGATGTTTCCTCTTTGGTCCTGGCCGATCTTCGTCGCGGTGTTCATGATTCTTCTTGGGCTGCCATTCAAGCTGCTGTTTCCCGGCGAGCCGGTGGTGATCTCGTTGATGCTATCGGTGACGGCTTACTATTGCGTTTATGAGGTTTGGCATGCGGCGCTCCACCTTCCGTTCGAGCGTTTTTGGCAGCCTCTTTTGGATCGGCGGTCGACCAAGCCGCTGGCGCAGCGGATGTATAGCTTCCATTTGATGCATCACTGGAGGCCGACGTCGAATCTGGCTATCGTCGGCTTTTGGGGCGTTGCGGTGTGGGACCACGCATTCCGCACCCATCGCCGTCCGGAGCGGCTGCCGGTGAAGGGAGCGGAGGTGAGCTACGAAGACGCGCGGCTATCGCCGCCCCTATGGCCGATCTCGCAGCTCGATCGGTGGCAAGCGGCGCTCTACAAGTCCTCACGGACGTTAGAGACGTACCTGGCACGCGTGTTTTTGAGAAGGCGCTGAGGCGAGTCGTCGGCCCGATGGGAGACGTGGCGGGTGGCCGTCGTGGTCTGCCGGTAGCTCAAAACTTTCGGACACTCACCCCTGGCCTACTCTTGCCGGGGGGGCTATCGTGGTGCGCGGTTTTGTCGGGAGATGCGTGGCTTTCGAACCCTCACCCCTACCCCTCTCCCTCGGGGGAGGGGATGTAATTACGGATAGGTCACCTTGCAAGCCGTTAATGCCCCGGCAGGCGGTGTAAGAAGAACGGCTCTCGAACCCTCACCCCTGCCCCTCTCCCTCGGGGAGAGGGGGGGGGTTATTCTGAAGAAACGATTTTGGTCGGTGGCTCTGCGGCTCTCAACCCTCATCCCAACCCTTC
>JAICWL010000145.1 GCA_025934835.1 Fimbriimonadaceae bacterium | reverse complement strand
AGCAACGACCCTCGATAGCTGGATGGCTTTCGAACCCTCCCCCAGGGCCCTCCCCCTCGGGGTGATGGGGGTTAACTTGAAGCAACGACTCTCGATAGCTGGAAGGCTTTCGAACCCTCACCCCTGCCCCTCTCCCTCGGGGAGAGGGGGGTTAACTTGAAGCAACGACTCTCGATAGCTGGAAGGCTTTCGAACCCTCACCCCTACCCCTCTCCCCCAGGGAGAGGGGATGTAATTACGGATATGTCAGCATGCAAGCCGTTAATATCGCGGCAGGCGGTATCGGAAGAACGGCTTTCGAACCCTCATCCCAACCCTTCTCCCTCGGGGCGAAGGGCTTCGGAAACCCTCACCCCTGCCCCTCTCCCCCGGGGAGAGGGGGGCGTCTTGGTGCGGCGCTTTGTCTAGCGGCGAGGTGTGGTCCGAGAGGGCCTAGCCGGCACGTGTGCCGAAGGGACGCTCGCCGTTTGGAAAGCGCATGCGAAGCTGCGCGATCAGAGGGTTCGAGACCCGATACGTCTTATTCGTTGCCGGCACGCTCAGAAGCCATGCGGCAAGCGTGAGGTCGCCGAACCGAACGAGCACCTTCGGGCTCCGCACCCGGGTGATGCCAGGCGCCGGCCGGCAACGATAGCTCGTCGATGCGTGGCATCCCAGTCAAAGCGGCCCATGGCAGAAACTCATAAATTCCACGATCGACATCACGGCGCCGGTTTCCCCGTCGACGTCGCGGTGAATCGGTCGATAGGAATGGCGATATGGCTATAGATCCTTTGGCGCTCGCGATCGGCGGCCCGAAATTGGGCGTGCCCAGAATAAGCACCGGCTCGAACGCGTAGACGATCGCCCAACTGGAGAGCACAGGGCTTTGGACCGTGGTGGCGCCGCTTTGAAGCGCCGTTGTGAGATCAAGTCGAAACCGATGCCGGTCGCTCGATCTGGAATACTGCGGACAGCATGCATTTGCTCGCTTTACTGGCTGCGGCGGCGGTGCCGCTGATTCCCGTCCGATTCGCGAATCCGGCGCGTATTCGCTACGACGGCCAATGCTTCACGATCAACGGCAAGGACACGTTCGTGTACAGCGGCGCGTTCCACTACTTTCGCTGCCCGAAGCCGCTTTGGGCCGAGAGATTCAAGGCGATAAAGGAGGCGGGCTTCAACACCGTCGAAACGTATTGCGCCTGGAACTACCACGAGCCCCAAATGCCCAAGAGCCTGGGCGACTTCTCGAAGATGGACACGAGGGACCTGAGCGATTGGCTGGACATGGCCACGAACAAGTTCGAGTTCAACGTGATCGTGCGCCCGGGTCCTTACATTTGCGCCGAGTGGGACGAAGGCGGATACCCGCACTGGCTCACTCGGAAAAAGCCGGCGAACGCCCAGACTCCATGGCTTCGAGGCGAAGATCCGATCTACCTGGCTTGGTGCGAGCATTGGTACAAGGCTGCCTGCAAAGCGATCGCGCCGTACCAGATCACCCGCAGAAACGGCAAGCCGGGCGTAATCCTGTTCCAGATCGAGAACGAATACGATTACTGCGGCGGTGGCGACACGGTGCATATCGGCCAGCTCAAGGCGCTTGCGAAGGACGCCTGGGACAACGGGATCGACGTGCCGCTCATCACTTGCTGGACCCATCAGGTTCGCGGCAGCTCCGACCCGGTGCTGAGCCAAGTGATGGACTGCACCAACCACTACCCTCGCTGGGACGTGGAGAGCGTTCGCGGCTCGCTGGAATCCGGGCATGAGTCGCAGCCGAACAAGCCGATCATGGTCACCGAGCTACAGGGCGGCTGGTTTTCGGAAATCGGTGGACTGCTGGCGGAGGACCAGCCGGGCATCACGGCGGCCCAAGAGCAGAACCTGACTCTTTACTGCATTCAAAATGGCCTGACCGCGCTGAATTACTACATGTTGTTCGGAGGCACGAACTTCGGAGACCGCACCCCGCCGAACATTACGACCAGCTACGACTACGATGCCCCACTGAGAGAGCCGGGCGGCAAAGGCGACAAGTACCGCGTTGTCCAGGGTCTCGGGGAGATGATCCGCGAGCATGGGGAGCAGCTCGCCCGGTCGGTCGACGTGCCGATCGAGTCGGAAGGCGCGGGCGATGATGTGCAGGTCGCGATGCGAAAGAGCCCGGACGGCGCCCGGTTCATCTTCGTGAGGACAAACTCTCGGACAAACGGCGCCCAAGGGCATATCCGAATTCCTTCGCAGAATCTGCAATTCGACTACGACCTGCAGCCGTTCGGCTCGAAGGTGCTGTTTCTGCCGGCTAGCGGCGGCGCGGGCGAGTGGCTGCCTCGTGTGGCGAGCGCACCCGAGCGTCCGGCCGCTCCCGCCGCCATGAGCATCCGTACGGCGAGCGTTCGCGAGGAGAAATCCGAGGCCGGCTGGTCGCCCATCGAGCTAGGACGAGATCTGGCGAATCAGGGAATCTACGACAGCCGATATGTCATGTACCGATCGAGCTTCATGCGACCGGCGGATGCCCCCTCCTCCGGCGTGATGACCCTGATCGTGCGGCCGCTGTCTCCGGCGGGGATCGCGGTGCTCGGCAACAACCGGATTCTCCGCTCGACGGGCAAAGCAGGATCCGCGATTCTTTTCGACTTCCCGTTGACCGAAGGACGGAATTCCGTCGAGATTCTGTATGAGAACACCGGACACCCGAACGGCGGGCCGATGGACGAGGGCAAGGGCCTGGCGGACGTGTCGCTCGTTCAGCCCATGGCAGGCGAAAAGAGCTTGGCAACCTGGCGCGTGAAGCAGATCGACGCCGGCGACCCGGCATCGTACGTGCCCAGCGCGACGGAGGACAACTCCTCTCCGGAGTATCACATCCGCGGCGGGTATCCCGTGCCATTTATGAGGCGGGAGAACGCCGTGGGCGTGTATCAGACGACGTTCGATATGACCGCCGACGACATCGCGGGGGGTCTGGCACGGCTGGAATTCGACGGCATCGACGACCACGGCTGGGTTTATCTGAACGGCAAGAAGATCGGCGAGGCGCACGACTGGGGCTCACAGCACGTTTTCGACGTTTCCGGAGCACTTCGAGTGGGCCGGAATATCCTTTCGGTCGTCGTCAAGAACGACGGCGGCGAAGGGGGCCTGACCGCCCCGGCAAGGCTGACCAAGAGCCTTCCGAAGGGGCAGTCGATGCGGTGGGAGCTCTGCAAGAACCTCGCCGGACTTACTCCGAGCTTTTGGAATTCCGGCGAGTGGCGCACACAGGCTCTTTCCGCGGAGACGCCTCCGTTGAAGCACGATCCGAAGGATCCGGAATCGCTTCCGAGGGATCCTTCGCCGGAGCATGGCGCGCTGGTTCGCTGGTATGGGCTGAGCTTCTCGACGCCGAAGAGCCCGGGTGTGAAGACTCCCTGGCGACTCGTGCTGAATGCAACCGGGAACGGCATGATCTACCTGAACGGCCACGCGCTTGGGCGTTTTTGGGAGATCGGGCCGCAGCGGGCTTACTACCTGCCGGAGTGCTGGCTGAAGCCGGTGAACGAAGTGCGGATCGGTCTGCGGCAAACGGAGCATGGCTGCTATCTCGAAAGCGCCCAGGTCGCTCCTTACGCAGAATTTGCGGAACGCGAGTAGTTTTGGCGCCCGTGACCATGGCCCGGATGCGGTTATATCGCAGTCCAATAAAAGGGAACCATGGTCATTACCGATATCGAAGACCTGCGAATTCTGGCCCAGCGGCGGCTGCCGGCGATCGTTTATACCTATATCGCTAATGGAGGGTACGAGCAGGAAACGCTTCGGCGAAACCGCTCGGACCTGGCGCGGTACGCCCTCGTGCCGAAAGTTCTGAACGACGTTTCGAATAGGAATCTGGCGACAGACCTTGCCGGAACGCCGGCGTCGATGCCGGTCGGGCTCGCGCCAGTCGGCGCTTGCGGCCTGAGCTTTCCGAACGGCGAGGTGGAGGCCGCGCTTGCGGCGAAGGCGCATGGCGTGCCTTTCTGCCTGAGCACGCTGTCGATTTCGACGATCGAGGACGTTGCGGAAGCTACTCAGGCGCCGTTCTGGTTCCAGCTCT
>JAICWL010000177.1 GCA_025934835.1 Fimbriimonadaceae bacterium | reverse complement strand
TGCCGCTCGGAACATCGTCGCGGGTTTTAAGGGCCAGGCAAACCATAGCTTTCCGCACCGATCGGCGCTCGTCTTGACTGACGCTCTCGCCGGTTACGCCGACGCGCTTGCGGACGAGCTCACGGTTGCCACTGCCGGCGAATATCAGTTCTTCGGCGGGGGAGCCGGCGATAATGCCAGCTTCGAACGTACTACGGTGTTCAGCAACACCGAGGTGCTGACTGACGCTGCGGTCGCGCTCGAAATCTTGTCGCACAAGCCCCTTGGGATCGGCGTCAGCCATGGCTGGGAACCGGCGTCGGAGCCATTCCGCGTCACCGAAGCAGAGGGTCTGAAATTAGTCAGCCTCAACGGCCTTCCAACGGTCGAGGCTTTCGAGGAGCATGCAGCTGCGAAAGGCGAGAAGCTCGACCGGGCTGCGCCTATTCCCTTCTTCCTGCAGAATATTCTCGGGATCGACACTGGCAGTGGCTACCGCCTGCGTGTGCCGCTTGCGGTCAATCCCGACGGCTCGGTCCATTGCGCCGCAGAGATACCGGCCGGAAGCGTGGTTCGGATCATGAAGAGTTCCCACCAATCTGCCGCGGAAGCCGCTGAGCGCGCGACGGATGCCGCCGTCGCAGGCATCGCAGGTCGAGATCCGAAAGCTGCCTTGTTCTTCGACTGCGTCGCCACGCGGCTGCGGTGCGGCGACCACTTTGCCACGGAGGTGGCTTCGGTCACCAAGAAGATCGGGGATGCCGCCCTGGTCGGCTGCAACACGCACGGACAAATCGCGCGGGCCGAAGGGCAGTTCGAGGGATTTCACAACTGCACAGCTGTGGTTTGCGTTTTTCCGGGTTGATCGTGGCCCCAAACATACACGAGTTAGTCAGCCGTCTCGCCAAACCGGGATCAAGGGCATCCGAAGCCGCGAGCATCGCGGCTGAGGTTGGCGCCGAAGCTTTCCTGGTCCTCCTCTACGACGAGGCGATCGGTGCTCTGACGCCAGCGCCTGGTTTTCGGCAGACGCTTCCGGGAGGCCCGGCCTGGCGGGCGTTCCTCAAGGAACGGCACGCATTGGGCGAGATGCAGAGGGAACTAC
The DNA here is from genome assembly GCA_025934835.1 of Fimbriimonadaceae bacterium. Lineage (GTDB taxonomy): Bacteria > Armatimonadota > Fimbriimonadia > Fimbriimonadales > Fimbriimonadaceae > Fimbriimonas. The sequence continues at coordinate 1,297 of JAICWL010000177.1, read as the reverse complement.
CCTTCCCGTCGCCTGACGAGCCCAAGCTGGCGCGGGCGTTCGTCGAACCCGACGCCGTCTTCATGCTGATCGGCGGTGATCCCAGCATCGATGTCAAACGATTTGCCGACGCACCGCTTTTGGCGACCCTTCTGCGGGCCGAGGCGGAACAGCTCAGGAGCATCGGCCTTGTATCGGCTGCACGCGAGGCGTCCGATCGCGCGACAAAGCTTGCCGCGTCGCTGGACGGCGCGAGGGCGGAGGTGCGCCGCAAAGCCGACGAACTGGCGCTGGCGCTGAGCCGATCGGACCACCTCAACGATCAGTTGAGAAGGCTCAACGAAACTCTGGAGCAACGGGTGTCGGAGGAGATCCGGGAGCGGCTGCAGGCAGAAGATGCACTTCGCCATGCTCAAAAGATGGAGGCGGTCGGGCAACTAACCGGCGGAGTAGCGCACGATTTCAACAACCTGCTCACCGTCATCATGGGTGGGCTCGACAGCATCAAACGCGAAATCGACAAGGAGTCCGACATCGACCCTCGCCGGCTCCGGCGGATGCAGGCGTTGGCATTCCAAGCTGCCGATCGTGCTGCCACGCTGACTTCGCGCCTGCTGGCCTTCGCACGGCGCCAGCCGCTCGCTCCCAAGCCGATCAACCTAAACAAGCTGGTCAGCGGCCTAAGTGACTTGCTGCAAAGGACCCTCGGTGAAACCGTCGCCTTTGAAACAGTCATGGCAGCTGGTCTCTGGCTTGCTCACGCGGACCCGACGGAGCTGGAAAGCGCATTGATGAATCTGGCTATCAATGCCCGCGATGCAATGCCGAACGGTGGTAAGCTGACGATCGAGACCGCGAACGTCTCGCTCGACGAGAGCTACGTGAGCAAATTGATAGAGCCCGTTCCGGCAGGGCAATACGCGATGTTGGCCGTATCTGACACTGGCGAAGGCATGGACAAGGAAACCGTTGACCGGGTTTTCGAGCCATTCTTCACGACGAAGAAGGCAGGCAAGGGCACAGGCCTCGGACTGAGCCAAGTCTACGGGTTCGTCAGGCAATCTGGAGGACATATCCGCATCTACAGCGAGCCTGGCCATGGCACGACCGTCAAACTCTACCTCCCCAGAGATTTGCGCGCGGAGGGTCCGGCCAGCGATGAAATTGCTAGTGCCTCGGACGGTGGTTCGGAGACGGTTCTCGTCGTGGAGGACCACGAGGGATTGCGAGAATATTCCGTCGGCGTTCTTCGCGAGCTCGGATATTGCGTTCTGGAAGCACCGGACGGGCACCGGGGCCTTGAGCTGCTGAAAGACCG
>JAICWL010000115.1 GCA_025934835.1 Fimbriimonadaceae bacterium | reverse complement strand
CTCGAACAGGTTGTTCGAGACGGTCTCGGTCGTCGGCTTTGGCTCTCCGGCGACGATCTGCGCGAGCCCGAACCGGTCCTCGTTTCGAGCCGGAATCGCCGCGCCGTCGACATCGATCGTGGCAAACTGCAAACCGCGTCCGACCGGCGCCAACGTGGTCCAGCGGGGCGCTTTGAACGTCGTGGTTCCGTATCCGCGCCGAAGGTTCAGCCGGTAGTAAAGCTGGCTGTAGACATGGGATTCCTTCCCAACTTTGAGCTTGGCGTTGCGCGCGCGCACTTCATACGTCGGCACGTCGAGCTGGAGATCGTCCGCCTCGATCTCGACGTCGCGATACCGCAGCGAAACCCCATGATTCGCCCCCGAGGCGCTGATCTGGCGCGAGTCCACGGTGTAGTGCATGTAGCTCGGCGCAACGATCTCGACGTATTCGAGGGCGCTCGAGAGCATCTTGCGGTCGGCGACAAATTCGAATTCCAACACCGACGGCGTGACCGAGGCGCCTATGGCGCTCGCGGTGATCTTGGCGATCCCTGCCGTTCCTCCGGAGACGAGTGTGGCGTAGGCCCGGCCGTTGATGGTCTTCACCAAGCTTTCGCGGAACGTGCCGAGCGTGGTCGAGAACAGAACTTCGGTTCCGTCCGGAACTGCTCGTCCGCTTGGGTCACGGACTTCGGCGTACACCGCCGTGGTGCTTCGACCATCCGCGACGCTTACGGTCGGATAGGTAGATAGCTGGATGAATCCTTGCTCGGCGTATGCAGCTGCAAACCCGAGTACAAGTCCAAACGTCGTCGCCAGTCTTGGATAGGCGGAAAACATGGGAAGCTTGTGCCATCGCCTCGAGCGATTGGCGCGGAGCAAGGGCTCCGTAAACCGAGCCTGGGCTCCTTGGGCGCCTTTCGATGCCCAAGGAGCGTGATTGTCTTTAGCGAGTGATCAGGACGGGGACGATGCGGCGCACTCGCTCGCCGTTCGGCCCTTCGGCGGTCAGTTCCACGTTGTACGATCCCGGCGGAACTGCCCGGTTAGAGGCGTCCCTGAGATTCCATACGACCGTGTTCTGGCCGGCCCTGTCGGCTCGGCCCCTTGTGGCGGCAAACACTTCTCGTCCGTTGCCCTGGAGGATCCGGATGGTCGTGGTTGCGTCCGCGGTGAGCGTGTAGGTGATGGCGAGCGGCGAGCCGGGTCCGCGCGTCGTCCGGCTGATCGTGATTCCGCCGATCGTCGGAGGTGTCGCGATGCCGGGTTGCGCCTGGATCGTGAACGTGCGCTCGGTGTTCTCCGCCGCGTCGTACGTGTAGCCGGAAGTCTTCCGCATATCGCGGGAAGCGCCGGTCGATTTGTCGACGATGCGGAACTTCATGCCCCTCGGCACGGTAGGGATGTTGGGCCAGGTGACCGTCACGGGCCCCGCGAGCTTGTTCGACACCTTGTACGTCCACTCGTGAGAGCCCGCCTTGTCGCTGAGATCCTGCGCTAGGAGCGCGGACTTCCCGTTGACGGTATCGACCACGGCGCCGCTTACGGCCGAGGCGATTGGCGGCACTGGCGGCTTATACGCGCGCAGGCTCAGAGCGTCTTTGGTCGACTTGGCTTGGCCCACATAGGTCGACTCGTCCGCGGCTTTCATGCTGTGAACGGCCAGATTGAGCCGCCACTGCCTGTCGCTCTGCGTCCAAACGGCAGGCGCCGACCGAGCGAACGGAGTGAATACCACCGGGAACTGCAGCGTGACATCTTCCAGAGTGCTCACGAAGATCCAGTAGCCCTTGTTGGGAACCATCTGGGCGTCGAGTCCTTGGATGAACTTGTACGTCTGGTTGTCCGCATCCCAATAAGCTAGCGACCCGCTGACGACACCGGTACTAACCAGGTCTGCCCACGATTGCGAGCCGTTCGGGTTCACAGCGGACGCGCCGACGATCTGCCCGAGGACGATCGGATAGTTGTACGGATCGGCGATGAGGTTCCACCCGGCGTGGATTTGAATAGCCGGAGCACCGAAGTTCTGCGGCCCGCCTGAGAACGGATCACTCGGGAACGTGTCGGTCGGCTGGCTAGGACTGCCACCGAGAACCTTGTAGCCCAGGTCGATTGTGGAAATAACCCAGTTGCCTTTGCCTCGCTCTGGCTGCGTCTGCTTCACGTACTGCTGCTGAACCGCGTCCCAAGCGAAAGCCTGGAAATCCCTGTCAGGCGTCAAGCCAAGAATCGTTTCCCAGCTCGGGTCGATGAACTTCCAAGGCGAGCCTACGAGGTTCGCGCTCGGCCGAATAAGGAGCCGAGGAGTCGACGCGGCGAGGATCGTACCGCTGAGCACCTTCGTGGTGCCGGGAGTCGGAGCTACCGTAACCTGGTAGGTCAGGGGGCCGGACACCGTCGGGTCGGCAGCCACTTGGAAATCCACGGATTGGATTTCACGCGGGTTGACTAGCGGAATCGTCTGGGTGAGAACCGTCTTGTTCGGGTCGTTCGCATCGGTCAGCCCTTGTGGCAGAGCGAGCGTGACCCGCACGTCGTTTAAAGGTATCTCCTGCTGGAACTGAGAAAAGCCCCGTGTGTTGTCGACATAAACCCGCACGGTGAACGGGTTGTTCACGAACACCGTCGGATCCGAAGGATCGGTCGAAAGCACATGCGGCGCGTCTGCCACAACCGTGTAAGGCCGGGCATAGTTCGAAACGCCGGACGTCGATCGGTAGTACGAGACAATCTCCCGCACGCCGCTATTGGGGTCGCCGGGCGCGGGCGCCGCCACTACCTGGGGCTGCCACTTTTGAATGTACGCCGTGTTGAAATTGAGCGTATCGGGCAGAATCGCGTCGTTGAACTTCGGATCGGTCAACCCGCCGGAGTCGCCGTTCAGCACATTGCCGGTGTCGCCGATCACGAATTCGTCGACGGGCGTCTGCTCACTGTCTTGGCCGTCGGCGCCGCTCGTCTCGGGGGTCGGTCCGTTAACGACCTGCAGACCGTACGCATCCGGCTGGTTGAGGCCAAAGCTGACCTGGTTCGGGAAACCGGCGGGGTCGTCTGTCCGGATAAATCGTTTGCCCGTATAGATGGGCCGAATGCCAGGTGCCGTGATGTACGGATTGCTGGTGCCGCTTCCCGTCGCCGTGACCAGCGTGACCCGAGCGCCATACCAAAGGCCGATACTGAGCGGGGCGTTGGTCGTGTTGGCCAGTCTCCAATCGACGCGGGCGGAGTCTCCGATCACGTCGATCTGCAACCGTGTGTTCACGCTTCCGACGGTCGACTGCGCGAACATGTACCGATCGCTTGCGCCCACAAAAGCAGTCGTCATTGCGCTGGAGCCGAAAAGCGTCGAGGTGACCGCGCCATTGGCGTCCGCCGTCAGGACTCGCGCAAAGCTCCAACCGGCCCCCGACTGGGCGGCGTCGCTCGCTAAGCCCTGCAACTCGGGCCACGGTGACGAGTTCATAGCCCACGAGAGCCGCATGAAGTCGTCGACCGGCGAGCCCTGATTATTGTCCTGGATCGAGCCGATACGACCGATCGTAAAGCCAAAACGACCGCGCACGTTCACCTGCTGGACGCTGGCGTCGGGAATGCAGAACTTGTAGCCGACCGTGCCGCTAATGCCGACTCCGGCGCCGAACAGGTCGTCCTCCAGGTGGTAGGCGAGGAAGTCGTCGCTATAATGCTTGGTCGCGGATGGATCCCAGCAGTTCGGGTCATAGTCGAACTGCGCGACCGCGGCGCCGGCGGCTGCAAGCAAAAGCAAGGTCGCCGGGAGTGCCCTCGTAAAAAAGCTATTCATGATTTCTCTCTAATCACAGGGCCTGCCCCCGCGTCCAAACTTAGACGATTGGGGCAGGCTGGACATTCGCTCTTCTCTTAGTAGCTCGGTGGCGGAGGTGGAGGCGAAGGCCTCGTGAACGTCCGCGCCGGACTAAACACGTATCGCTGGCCGCTCGGGTCGGGGACGGGCCCTGGATTATCCGCCACATTCCTGGCGCCCACGCGCCAGTAGACCGTTGCTGCGGTTCGAATCGACGCCGGGATGCTGCCGCCCGCGGTGTCGATCACCGGCGAGCTGACGTTGCCCAGGTCGTTCTTGACGAAGCTCGACACCGTGGTCGTTCCGTTCTTCGGGAACAGCGGCGACGTGGAGAATTGCACCACATATTGCACCGTGATCGGGAAGGCCGGGTTAACCGCGGACTGGAAGCTGAACACCGTCGGTGCGCTCACCGAAGCGTTGTTCGTCGGCGAGATAAGTGCGATCCGGCTGAGCGGCGTCGCCAAGCCTCGGCTCGAAGACCTCTCCGTTACGAAGTAGCAGAAGGTCTGCGTTCCGGACGTGGTGCCCGTTGCAGTCGTTCCGGTCGCCGTGGTGCCGGTTGCCGTGGTGCCAGTCGCTGTGGTGCCGGTACCGTTCGTTCCGCCGATGGTTCCGGTGTTGCCACCGATCGTGCCCGTGTTACCACCGATCGTTCCGGTGTTGCCGCCGATCGTGCCAGTGGATGCGGTGGTTCCGGTCGCGGTGCTGCCGATTGTGCCCGTGCCGCCACCGATAGTGCCGGTTCCGGTACCGCCGGTTCCGCCGGTGCCCGGCAGATTTAGCTGGTTCACAGCGTATACCAGCTCGACCTGATAGGTGTACGGCCTACCGGGGGTCACGCCGGTCACGCCGGTGACGGATGCTTGCGGAAGCGATCCGTTCGTGCAGTCGCTTCCGCCGACGATGCCGCCGAAGTCGGACCAGGTGAGGTCTCGGGTATCGACCGTATCGACCACGAACCGCCGGTCGCCGGTGACGACTCGGACGGGAGACGTCTGAACGTCGTTTCGCCAGATCTGCCAGGCCACGTTCGTCGAGTTGCCTCGGAAGAACGCGTCGGCAGCCCATGAGACCTTCACTGCCGGTACGCCGGATGCATCGGGCGTGGGGTTGTCGAAGAAGCCGAGCATGGCCTCGGAAACCACATCGGAGGTTCCCGAGTTGTTGCCGCTTCGACCGCCCGAGAGGAGGACGGCCACGAGGCCCAAGACGAGCAGCGTCGTGATAAGGCCGCTGTTGCTGCCGCGAGCCGTGTTGCGCGGGCGGCGCGGCTGGTTTGCCGCCGTGAATCCTGCAGCGATCGCTGGCACCGAGAACACGGCGCGCACCCGGTCGCCAGGAGCGACGCCCTTGTATTGGCGCTCGATGTGAATCGTCGCGCTATCGGGCTCGAGCTCGGTGACCCTCGCCACCGCAACCTGGTCGCGGCCGCGAGTCACGATCACTTGCTGGCCGTTCGCGAACCCGCTGCGCGATCCCTGATTGATCAGAGCAGTGTCCGTCAGCGTGTTCAAAACGGTCGCCGTCGGCAGATTCTGACTCTGGATCGTCCGCACAGCCTGGTTCGCCGCGGATGAAAGCGCGTCGTTGATGAGCGTGTCGTCGGATACGTTGCCCGGGCGAGTCGTCGAGACCGCGGAAAGCGATGCGCCGTTCGCAGGCAAGCCCGAGGCCACGTCGTACACGATTGTGCGAATCGACACGACGGCCTGCTTGCCGCCAGCCACATCAGACACCTTGTAGTCGACGATATCCCCGGTCACGACGCTGTTCGCCCGAAGCTCCTGGCCAACGCGAAGCAGGTTGACTTCGCCTTCCAGGGGCGACGTGAGCCCCAGTGTCGTGATCGTGCGGGTAACCGTGTCCGCCGGTGTGATGTCGTACTGGCCGGTTTTAGCCAGTTCGGTGGAAATGTCGTCCGCAACCGTCTTCCCGTACGTCGTGTTCGAAGGATCCTTTAGGTTCCTGAACTCGGTGACGGCCCAGCTCGGTAGTACCTGAAGCTGAGCTTCCGCCCGCATGGCAACTGCAAGGGAGATGTACGGCAGCACCAGGCCCAATATCGCCAGTTGGCCTAGCACCTTCCCAGTCAACGATGTGATGAACCGCCTCACTATGACGCGTCCTCCTTAATCGATCCTCTCAATTCTGGTTTGGGTGGGCGCGTTTCGCCCCAGGCTCGCAATCCGGCACACCGGAGCTCATGCTCCACGCTCTCGCATCCAATCGGTAAGTCGCTTACCGTATTGGCTTCAGTCGGCTGAACTGTTTGCCTGCTCATTTCTGTGATCCGTGAGGCAATAGAGCGCTCGGCCCCAGGCCCTTCAGGTCGGGTGGAGTATAGCACGATCACCCGCGCGGCGCAATCTACCTGCCGAGCACGAGTCTCGCCTCTTCCACAACCAATCGCCTGACGGCTTCTTCGGGCGCGTTCGTTCGGACTGCAAAGTCCGAAAATGGAGTTTTCGATGTTGTGGGCAGTTGAGCCCTCAACAGCCTCTCGACATGCTCCGGGTCGCTGTATCGGGCAAGCAGCCGGGCGCGCTGCTCCTGGCTCCCGCATGTGACCACCCAGACTCGGTCGAACTCGTACTGAAGGCACGCCTCGATGAGAAGTGGGACCTCCAAGAACGGCGCGCTCGATGCCTTCAGCCGGGCAAGGATCGCGGGGTGCATCAGATCGTTCACTTCACGCCGGATCGAAGGCGAATTCGAGATAGCGGCCCGCAGCGCGGCGGGCGACACCGGCAATGCAAGCCCCGCGATGCGGCCGAGTTGCTCGTTGAGATCGGCGGTTTCAAACAGCTCGCGCGCTACGGTGTCGCTCGAAATAGTGTCATACCCGGCGTCCCGCAGGTAGCCGAGCACGGTTGACTTGCCTTCGGCGATCCCGCCTGTCACCGCGATACGGAGCACGCCCGAGACGGTACCCGCCAAACGCAAAAAAGGCGTCGTGGGCAAGCCTACGACGCCCTACGGGCTTACTCTTCGGTGGCTTCCTTCTCTTCGGTCGGCTCGGTGGAATCGGTGGACTCGGTCTCGTCCTCGTCATCCTCGCGCCCCAAGAAGCCCTTGAGCATTCCCAGACGCTCGCCGATCGTGGCGCCGCCAGTCGCGAAGATTCGGCGGCCCGATGACTCGTCGAAGTCGTCTTCGAAGTCTCGCCGGCCTCCGACCTTTCGGCCCTTTTTGCCGCCTCGGTCCTTTCGCCTGAACTCGTCGTCGTACGCTCCGCCAGACTGCGCCTGACCCCGATCCGTCGCCGGTCG
>JAICWL010000128.1 GCA_025934835.1 Fimbriimonadaceae bacterium | reverse complement strand
GAGATGTTCGTTTCGCCGGCATTCCAGCCCGCCCGCAAAGTGGCCGACAAGCTCAGGACACTCGCGCTCGAAGCCGAAAATGTGAGCGCTCGAGCGATGCAGGATGCTTCGACACGAAGCATTATCGAGCCTGGCCAGGCGCTCGACGCCAGCATCGGCGAGATGCGGAGCATCAGCCGGGCCGAAGATGAGCTTCGCCAGAATCTGACAGGTTAGCTCCCTTCGCGCATCCACTGCCGGGCTTCCGGCAGCTCCGCCCCTAGCGACTGGAAGATCCGCTGGACCACCGTGTCCGCGAGGTCCTCGAGGGTCTTCGGCCGGTGGTACCAAGCGGGACATGCCGGCAGGATCGTCGCCCCGGCTTCGGCAAGCTGCGTCAGGTTTCGCAGCATGATGAGGTTCCAGGGCATCTCCCGCGGCACCATGACGAGCTTGCGCCTTTCCTTCAGAGCCACGTCGGCGCAGCGGGTGAGCAAGTCATCCGACACGCCGTTCGCGATTCGGCCAACCGCACCCATCGAGCACGGCACGATCACCATGCCATCGTGCAAAAACGAGCCGCTCGCGGGAGGGGTGAAGTAGTCCTTGTCGCCGAGCAATCGGATGTTGGGACACGCCGCGCCCAGCCAGGCCGCCGGGTCGAAATTCTGTTTCGAGAGCGCGACTCCGAGCTCGGTCTCGGCCACTTGGCAGGCCTGCTCGCTCAGGATGAGGAGCACCTCGTCGAAGCTTTCGGCAGCTCTGCGCAGAAATCGCTGCGCGTATATCGCGCCGCTCGCCCCCGTCACTCCAACGACAAGCCTGCGCGACGACATGGAAGGATTTTACGACTTACAAGGAGGTTGGGTTGTTAGGTGATCGGCCCATCGCTCGTCACTTGTCACTCATCACTCGAAACTCAACGCTCATCCGTCCGCGGCTCAGAATCGAATCGCAACGCCGGCTCCGAAAAACGAGTCGCGTCCTCTGCCGTTCAAACCACGACCGAATGAGGCGTCGACCTGAACGTCGTTCGAGAGCAGGTGGGCGACGCCCGCGTCGATAAAGCTCTCATTCGGCCCGCGGTAGCTTCCCGGCAGAAGCGAATACCCCTCCATGAACGCGGAGTTGCCCTTGCCGAGGTCCTGCTCGTAGGAGGCGCTGGCCGCCCACTCGGTGAACTCGTCGCCATTATCGGAGGGGAGGCCGAGAACCAGATTCGCAGTAAGATCGGACGAGGCCCCACACTGCCAGTCGACCAGTAGCCGCGCCTCGGGCTGGACGCGCTTCTCTCGAAAGGCCGAACTGCCGCTGGGAACGGAAGCTGTGAAGAGGAGCCCGAAGCCGGGCATGCTCCTTCCCTTTCCCTCGCTCAGCTTCCATTTCGCGCCGAGACTCCCGTCTCCGAATCCGGAGTTGCGGCCCGAGCCGTCGTTGGAGCTGATGAAAGAAGGGATCCCAAAACGCCATTCGAAGCGATCGTTCACCCCGATTCTGAGCGTCGCCCCGTCTCCATAATCCCTCACGGTCGAGTTCGGGCTAAGGATCTGCCGGTAGCCCACTTCAAGCTGCGGATGGCCGAACGGCACGATGGCGATGCCGTTGGAATAATCGGGCCTATCTGGCTCGATCGGATCGAGGTGCTTCGGCCCCTGGGCACGAGCGCTCAGCAGAGCGAAGATCGCCGGGGCCGCCGCGAGCCCTAGAACCAACCGCGCCTTCCGGCGATGTACGTGTTGTAAAACTCCGAGTCCGAGCGGACGAGATAAATGATCCCCTCGATCAGGCCAATCACGGTCATAGCCCAAACCAGCCGGTGTCCACCGAACCAAGTCGTGGCATACCCGAGGAGAGTCACAGCGAGCATGATCATGCCCTCGTTGCGGTAGCCCAGCAGGAACTTGTGAATGCCGAATTGCCCAAGCAGAATGCCGAGCACACCCGCGGGAACCTTACGTTCCGATCTTACGATGCTCAATCCTTCACCTCTTCGCTCGTCATGACGGACAGCAGCTCCCAGAGGATGCAAGGGCCTAGGTCTACCCGACGCTAGAACCAGTGCTTCTGGCCGACGATATAGGTGTTGTAGAACTCCTGATCCGACTTCGTAAGGTAAATGATCCCCTCGATCAGTCCGAGTACCGAACCCACTCCACATGTCACGATCGTGATACCGATCTGGATCAGGCCCGTAGTCGTGTACCCGAGGTAGAACTTGTGCGCGCCGATGCTACCGAGCAATATGCCGAGAATTCCGGCGACCAGCTTTTTCTGACCAGCTTCTGCTTCCATGCTCCTCCGTTGCGCGATACCGCGCGACCGTAGTCTAGTACAACCGTGTGGCAGAGTCAAGCTCGTTTTGTTGCGAGGCTTCGAGTGCGGCCCGTTCCTTCTCCCGGCTGAGCCCATGTGAAGGCGACTCGACCGGATGCTCCGAGCTCCACGCCCGCGTGTCCCTTGCCGTTTCCGAGACGGGTCGTGGGGCCAGGCCGGCGTGCCGCGCCGAAGTGGACTTGATTTTCATGAGCGGATCGGACTCTCCACTTGGATCGAGCGCGAGAGGCAGATCCTGCCAAAGCGAGATGCCCTGCTCCGTCAGAAACTGCTCGCTCGCCCAGACCGGCTGGAATCCAGCCCCGTCGCTGCACGCGTCCAGCATCTCGGCGAAGCTCAAAGTAGGACCCGCAACATCGAACGTGCCTACAAGGCTCGATTCGATGGCGCCGAGCATGAACCGGCCCAGGTCGCGAACGTCGATGACCTGAACTGGCTGGTCGGGCCGCGGCGGGCAAAGCACTCGACCACCTCCCGGAACATGGTCGGCCCAATAGGTGAACCGATTCGTGGGATCCCACGGACCGGCGACGATTCCTGGGCGGACGATCGTCGCCTTGCCCGGAAAAGCTGCCTCGACTTCCCGTTCGCAAAGCACCTTGAGGCCGCCATACGTTTCGCCGGTGATCTCCGTTACCGAAGGGTTCTCCAGTTCGGCGAGAGGCGCGGTTTCATCGACTTGCTGGGGATAGGGCGTCCGGTAAACACTGATCGAAGAAACGAACACGTACGCGCCGGTTGATTCGATAAGCGCCCTGGCGGATCTGCCGACTACCGACGGAAGGTAGCCCGATGTGTCGAGCACTCCGTCCCAGCTTCGACCGGAAAGCGCTTCCAAATCCTGGGTTCGGTCGCCCAAGATATGCTCGCATTGCGGAAACAGGTCCGAGCCATGCATCCCGCGATGGAATAGCGAAATCTCGTGCCCCCGTTCGAGCGCGAGGTCGACGAACGCCCTTCCAACGAACAAAGTGCCTCCGAGTACCAAGAGCCGCATCGGCGCAGAATACTCGGAGACCATGCAAAAGAACAGCCGACCGTCCGACCCGGGCCAAAAACGGCCCGAGGCCGGACTCTCCTTTCCTCCTCTGTCGGCTAGTTAAATCGCGCGCTTTCGTCGCCGCCGGATCAGCGCCACGGCGCCAAGACCCAGCCCCGCGATGCTCGAGGGCTCGGGCACCGACCGGATGCGCACGGCATCCACATACAGATCGTCGCGAGAATCGAACTGTCCTGCGTCCACTTCGAAGCGCAGACCCGTCAGCGTCTTGCCCGAGGTGAGCAGCGAGGTCATGTCCCACTGCTGCCATGTGAGGTTGTCTCCACCGTGATCGAACGTATGAGTGAAGTCGGTATGCGTGTTGTCCGAATAGAAGAACCATGCCTTCAGATCTTGCTGCCCGCCCGGAGCCAGTCCCGCGATCAGCAAAGCATGGATATCGTTGACGGCGATCGAACCGATCGACTGCTCGATGTAAGCATCCGAATCCGCTTGGCCTGTCGCCACGTCGTATCGGCAGCTATGCGTGCCTTCGAACGAGTAGTCGCTGCTCGCAAGTAGATCGGCGTTCGTCCGGACCGTCGTCCAACCCTGCAAGGATCCCCCGTTGGCCTCGAATCCGCCGTTGGTGATTTGCGCCGAGGCCGAGCACGCCATCAGCACTCCAAATGCGATTGCCCCTTTTCTATGACTCATGTTCCCATTCCTCCCGAAGCGGACCCAAAGTTTCCGCGTCTCCGAAAGTGAAGATTGAGCCGAGAAAAAGCCGTTGCGAAGGTTGAGACTCGGTTGTGACGGCGATGTAACGGAGAGCTATTCGCGCTCGGCGCTTGGGCCCACGGCCACATATCTTCCGCGGTAATGGAGGAGCGGCCGTCTTCCTTCTCGAACTCTCGTGGCCTCGACATGTCCCAGCACGATGAGGTGATCGCCCGCCGGATAGCTGTCGGCGACGCGGCACTCCAGTACTGCCACCGATTCGTCGAGCAGCGGGTCGCCGCTATCCGACAGAACGTGACCCACGCCGACGAGCTTATCGATTCCCTTGGCCGCAAAGTGCCGAGAGAGCGGCGCCGCGTCTTCGCTAAGAATGTTCACGGCGAACGTCTGGCTTTCCAGGATCATGGCGGCACTGGTGGTGCCTTGAGCCATGCAGACGAGAATCAGCGGCGGATTGAGCGAAACGGAGCAGAACGCGGTAACCGTAGCGCCGTGGTGTTCGCCGTCACGCGAGGCGGTCACCACGGTGACACCGGAAGCGTAGTAGCTCAATGCATGCCGGAACTCCCTCTCGCTCACGCCGGGAGATCGCTTCATCGGCCCTCCGCGGCTTTGAAAACATGCGTGGGCGTGCAGAGACTGAACGAGTGCCCGTCGACCGCATAGCGCATCTCGCAAAACACTGCGACGTTTCGGTCCCTCGGGAGAAGCTCGCGGAATTTCATCCGGGAGTTCTTATCGCTGCCGCCGGAAATGCCCGCTACCGCTTCCTTGGTCCAGGCGGTCTCCCGGAAGTCCAGCGTAGTTGAGCGGTTGAACCAGAGCGTGGCCTTTTGGAAGGCGAGCCCCTGCGAGGCGACGGAGACATCGAGGTCGCCTTTGCCGTCGGGAGTGAACTGCCACGTCTGGCGAGGCATGGCGAACTCCCCGGCCAACGCCCGAGCGAAGGCTCCGATGCTTTCGATCGCCTCGGTTCCGTCGCCAAGAGTGTGCCCGGCGTTTGGCACCGTCACCAACCACTTCGGCTGCTTAAGGCCCGGCCAGTAAAGCGAAAGCGAGTCGGCGGTCCAGTATGGGTCGTTGCCGCCGTTGACGATGAGCGTTTGGACGTGGATCCGCGATCGATAGGCGTACGGGTCGATCATTTGGGCGAGGTGGCTGCCGCGCGGGGTGCCGAGCTGGGCCTGAAGCCCGCGCTTTGTGTAGTCCTCGATCTGCGCGCTGTACTTCCCCCAGCTCGCGATTTGATGCGGCATTTGGGCAGCGACGTTCAGG
>JAICWL010000037.1 GCA_025934835.1 Fimbriimonadaceae bacterium | reverse complement strand
CGAAGGATTTATCCTCGGGGCCTCAGAGAGCATCCCACTCAGGTCCGGCATGTTCGACATCGCGATTAGCTACCTCGTCCTGATCGACGTGCAGGACGTCGCCTCCGCGTGCCGGGAAATGGCCAGGATTCTCAAGCCCGGCGGCAGGCTGCTGATTGCGAACCTGAATCCGTTCGCGACCGCCAAGAAGGGCTGCCCCGGCTGGGTCAAAGACGAGGAGGGGACGCGGCTGCATTTCGCCGTAGACGACTATTTCGATGAACGACCATACGAGCTGGCTTGGGGCGGCATCAAGATCATCAATTGGCACCGCACCGCAGAGACCTATTTCACGGCACTCCTCGAAGCTCGGTTGGTGCTTAGCCGATACCTCGAGCCCAAGCCGAACGCGGAGGATGTAGCGGTCGAGCCTTCGTTGGCTTCGGAGCTGCGCGTGCCGCTATTTCACGTCATGGAGTGGCAGAAGCCCCGCGATGCGCGGTGAAGAGCTGACGCCGTGGCTCGTGCGCTGGGGCTACTGCCAGGGCGCGTTCCCGATGACCATCGAGGATGACATCGTGGAGTGGTTTCGGCCCCGCGCTCGGTGCATCTTCCCGCTGGACGGCTTCCATGTGAGTCGCAGCCTCGCCCGGACGATCAAGTCCGGCACTTTCGAGGTTCGGTTCGATTCTGCATTCTCAGAGGTCATGAGAGGCTGCCTCCGCCCCGACGATAACTGGATCAGCGAGCAGTTCGTTCGCGTCTACAGTCAAATCGCCTCCGACGGCTGGGGCCATAGCGCTGAGTGCTGGCACGACGGGATCCTCGTTGGTGGCGTGTACGGCATCGCACTCGGATCGTGCTTCTGTGCAGAGTCGATGTTCCATCGGGAAACCGACGCATCGAAGGTGGCGCTGTGGGCGCTGATATCCAAGTGCCGCGAGCTTGGGTTTACAGTGTTCGACGCACAGGTTATGAATCCGCATCTTCGGTCGCTGGGAGCCGTAGAGATTTCGGAAAAGCGCTACATGGCCATGCTGAACGACGCCTTGAAGCGGACCACCGCCTGGAGCAGAGCTTGAACGCGCCAAAGTATCCGAAGCTGCCGATGGAAGAGCTCGAACGGAGCCTGGAAAGGTGCGCGCAGGACGGCTCCCCGCGCTCCTTCTCGGCAGCGCTTCGCATAGGTCGGGAGCAGCTTCTTGCCCGGGAGAATCCCGGCATGCAGCGGTCCATGCTGATCATCGCGCTGTTCTGTCTCGGCGTCAGCTTGGTGGCGACTCCGTTTTTCTCTGGCGAGGGGGCGCAAACCGTGCGCAAGGTCCAAATCGCGTGTGCCGGGGCTGCCGGTGTCATCCTGATCGGTCTCGTCCAAGGGCGAGCGGCCATTCGCGCGGGCCTCCAAGAGGAGCGCCGCGTGGCAGAGCTGACTTTGAGATGCTTGGAGCAGATAGCGTCGGGACAGGACTTTCAGTACCCGCAACTGGACGGCACTCAGCGCGGCTTCCTGCGAAGCTTGCTCAAGCGGAAGCCACGTCCGAACCCCGTCCTGACCAGGATCGCCGAGAGCTAGGCTCGTCCTTCGCCGACGTAAGTCCGGAGCGGTCCGTCCAGCCGGACTTCGAGCACGGTCGCGTTCGAGTCGACCTCTCGTTCGGGCACATCGATCCAGAGAACTCCCGGAGTGGGTCCCAAACCGCCGATCATTTTATGGCTCAATCGGGTCCCGGAGCCGACAACCGAGACTGACTCGACTTGGTTCAAGATTCCTTTGACCGCTACTTGGTCCCATGGCCGGTCGAAGAAGAACAGGAATAGCTTGGTCCGATCCTTTGAAAGCGTCGAGGCGCCATAGAACAACCCTGCCGGCAGCCCGGCCACGGTTCCATATATCGCCTCCGAGTGGCGCTTGATCCAATCCCCCAAACCTAGCAGCCGCTCTACTTGCGGAGGCTGCAGCGTTCCGTCTTCTCGCGGCCCAACGTCCAGCAGCAGATTGCCGCCCATGCCGATGACCTCGGCGAACATCCGGACGATTTGCCGCACGGACTTGTGGTTGTCGTCCTGACCCTGATAGCCCCACGAGTCATTGATCGTAACGCAAAACTCCCATGGCCCTTCCGGGGGCGCGGTAGGCAACCCCTGCTCGGGCGTAGCGTAGTCTCCGTGCTCAGAAAGGCGCGCGTTAAAGATGCATTTGGGCTGCCATAGCTCAAGCTGCTTGCGAAGCCCGGCCATATCCCATTGCTCTGGGTCGCGCTCCCACTCCCCGTCGAACCACAAGACGTCGATCGGCCCGAAATTACTGCAAAGCTCCTGAAGCTGAGCGCGATGGAACCTTAGGAACGATTGCCACTTCTCAGAGTCCTCTTGTCCTTTCGGCGGGTATGCGAAACGATTCGAGTAGGCGTCTTCGCTGTAGTCGGCTTCATGCCGGCGAGAAGCGAGCACGCTCGCGTAGTCGGGATGAGACCAGTCGAGGTGCGAAAAGTAAAATCCCACCTTCAGGCCGTGGCGCCGAAGAGCATCGACGTACGGCGCCACCAAATCCCTGCCGGCGGGCGTCCGGCGGACCACGCTAAGATCGTTTGCTTGCGTGTCCCAAAGGGCGACCCCATCGTGATGCTTGGTGGTCATAACGGCGTACTTGGCGCCCGCTCGCTCGAAAAGCTCGGCCCAGGATTCCGGGTCGTACTTCGAAGCCGTGAACCCGTCGAGCTGGCTCATATAGTCGTCGTACGATATCTGTCCGTTGAAGAAAGACCAGGATTCCGCAATTCCCTTTACCGCGTAAATGCCGTAGTGAATGAAAATGCCGAGCTTGGCATCGAGGAACCACTGTTGCATCATCGGAGCGAGATTACAGCCCTAAGCTGCTTTCGGGGCGCTTTCGAGGGCACTTAACGGGTATTTTTCGACGTAGTATGAACTCAGTCGGGGCCGGACAGGTCGCGCTCCCAGGAGTCTTCGCAATGCACAAACTAATCAGGATCATGACCGTCGGCCTGCTGGCCACTGCGGGGTTGGCCATCGTCCAGGCCGAAGGGCTGACGATCGGCGATAAAGCCCCTCCGCTCAAAGTCGCAAAATGGATCAAGGGTCAGCCGGTTGCTCTCGGCAATGGCAACCTCAACGTAGTCGAGTTTTGGGCCACTTGGTGCGGGCCCTGTAAAGTCAGCATTCCGCACTTGACCCAGCTCGCACACAAGTACAAGGGCAAAGTCTCGTTCACGGGCGTGAGCGTATGGGAGAACGCCCAAGGCCAGCCCTTCGCTCCGAACACTTTCGACAAGGTCTCCTCGTTCGTTTCGACGATGGGCGACAAGATGGACTACAACGTGGCGGCAGACGGCCCCGAAGCCACGATGGCCCAGACCTGGATGGCGGCGGCCAACCAAAACGGCATCCCCGCAGCGTTCCTCGTCGGAAGAGACGGTCGAGTGCTGTGGGTCGGCCATCCGATGGGCGATTTGGACAAGGTCATCGGACAGGTGCTCGATGGCACGTACGACGAGTCAGCGGCCGCAAAGCAATTCAAAGATCAGCAGGACGCGGCTGCGAAAGATATGGCCGACGCCAAGGCGTTCAACGCGGCGATGATGCCCGTCGGAGCGGCGTTGAAGGCGAAAGACTATAAGGGCGCGATCGGCGAACTGGACAAAGTCCTCGCCGTTCACCCCGAGTACACCATGCGCCTGGAGACGATCAAGTTCAATCTGCTCCTTCGGTCCGACGAGCCGGCTGCTTACGCGTACGCCAAGGATATCGCTTCCAAGGATCCCTACAAGAACGACGCACAGGCTCTGAACAGCCTCGCGTGGGCGATCGTCGACGATCAAGCCAAGCTCAAGAATCCGGACTTCGCCGTGGGACTCGCCATCGCTCAGCAGGCAGTGGACGTCTCCAAGGGTGAAGACCCAATGATTCTCGACACGCTCGCGGTCGCTTACTCGCGCTCGGGCAACCTGGACAAGGCGATCGAAGTCGAGCAAAAGGCTGTCGCCCTGCTGGACAAGGCCCCATATCCCGACGAGACGAAAGCCGAGATCCGCAAGCGGCTCGATACTTTCAAGCAGAAGAAGGGCTGATCCTAGCCCGCTTCGCGCAAGGCGTGCCTGCCGGTGAACCGTCAGGCACGCCTTTTATTGTGGGTGAGGATAGAATGCGCCAGTGAAGTCGTATTCGGGTGAAGCTCTCCGATGCGTGGCGATGCCACTTGGCGGGGTCGGGACGGGCAACCTTTGCCTTTCCGGGGACGGTTCGTTAAGGCAATGGCAGATTCACAACAAGGTGAATCACCTTGGCTATGTGCCCTTCGGATTCTTTGCCTTGAGGTGGAGACGACCGGATGGGCGTGTCGACGCCTGTGTGCTGCAAACGAAGCGGTTTTGGGCCGATGATGGTTTCGTCCCGCCTCCCACAAGCTCCGACCATGTCGTTCCCGCGGAGCTTAAGAAAACCCTTGGCAGCCTGAACTTCGCCACCGACAGCCAGTTTCGAGCGGGCTATCCGGTCGCCGAGCTGGAGCTGGACATGCCCGAAGGCTGCCCATTTGGCGTTCACATGCGAGCCTGGTCGCCTCTCGTCCCGGAAAACGCATTCGACAGTGCATGGCCGGTCGCGATTTTCGAGATAACGGTCGTAAATCAAGGCGAGGGCAACGAGCCGTTCGCCGTGCTCGCATCCCTGCAGAATGCCGTCGGGTGGAACGGCGCGAGCCTTATCCTCGACTCGGAAACGAACGGGTATGGCGGCAACGTCAATCAGCCGATCCCGGACGGCATCCTGCTGTCGAACCTCTCGCTCGATGGAGACCACCCATCGTGGGGTGAGATGGCGCTCGCCTGTCTCGATCAAGAGCCGGACCGCTGCCTGGCTTATACCGGCGCCGGGGAGCTTTGGAGGATGTTCCTTTCAGGCACGCTTGGCGAAGCTCGGCAGCCCGGTGCAAGCCCGAAGGGCTCGACATGGAATTCGGCGATCGCCGTATCCGGCACGGTCAAGGCGGACGAGAGTTGGACCCGCACGTTCGCGATCGCCTGGCATTTTCCGAATCGGTACGTCGATTGGGGGCAAATCGAGAGTGTCGTGCCGGCCGGCAAGAGCCGCTTCTACCTTGGCAATAAATACGCGTCGCGAGGGGGTATCGCCGGCTGGCTGCCGGAGTTGAAGTCGCGACTCCCCGAACTTCGCGAGCGCACGTTGCGGTACGCCGAAATCACAGGCGTCGGCTTGCCGGATTCTGCCCGGGACGCTGTGCTGTCGAATGTCGCGAATCTCCGCACGAACGTGTGCCTATGGACCGAGGACGGTCGATTCTACGGCTTCGAAGGTGGGCACGGCGCGAGCACTTGGCTCGGAGAGCATGGCATCGGCGGATGCTGCCCTATGAACTGCACGCACGTATGGAACTACGAGCAAGCCTTGGTCGAGCTTTGGCCAGAGCTGTTCCAATCGATGCGCGACACCGACTGGAATGTGAATCTTTCGCCTTCTGGCAAATTGCCGCACAGGGTCTCGCTGCCCGTCTATGTCAAGAAGTATTGGGACGTTGTCATCGGCGGTCCGGACAACCCGGCGCTCGATGGATTATTCGCCGCGGTTCTCAAGTCGTACCAGCTTGCCCGCAAGATTGGCCCTGAGTGGCTTGGCTCCGTCTGGCCTCAGATGAAGCGCGCCATGGATGCCGTGGTCGCCCTGGCCGACGAGCAAGGGGTAATCAACGGTGAGCAGCCGAACACGTACGACATCCACCTCTATGGCCCGAACACCTTCATAGGGTCTCAGTTCCTCGCGGCATTGCTGGCGATGTCGAGATCTGCTGGGATGCTCGGGGAAGACGGCAGCGGATTCTGGGGCCTATTCGAGCTTGGCTCCCAAAACTATGACCGTATTTGCTTCAATGGCGAGTACTTCGTGCAACGTGTGCCGGAGGGGTGCAATGAGCCTTACCAATTCGAGAACGGCTGCGCCACCGATCAGTTGCTGGGCCAGTGGTGGGCGCACCATCTCGGACTTGGATATGTGTTGCCGCAGGAGCATGTGCGCAGCGCAGTGCAGGCTATCATGCGACGCAATTTCAGAACCGGCCTCGAGGGATTCAAGCAGGAGCCCCGCATCTTTGCCAGCGACCACGACTCCGGCCTGCTTGTTTGCACTTACGAGCCGGGCCAGCGCCGAGAGGTGCCGTTAGCCTACAGCGACGAAGTTTGGACCGGGCTCGAGTATGAATTTGCGGCGCTCTGCGCCTACGAGGGCATGCCCGACGAGGCCTTGCAGGTCATCGATGCCGCACGCGCACGTTACGACGGCCGGGAGCGGAACCCGTTTAATGAAATCGAGTGCGGCGACCATTACATCCGGGCTCTAAGCTCCTGGTCGCTGCCTAGCGCATTTGCGAGTCAACAGCACCCATGATCGCCTGGCTTTGCGCGCTGACCGCTCTGGCGCCTCAGAGCTTCGCCAAGGGAATTCAAGACGGCTGGTGCGTTGGCGATGATCTGAGGCCGATCCTTACCGACAGCGTCGCAAAGCAGATGGCCTCTTGCGGCGCCAAGTGGGTAAGGATCAACTTCCGCCTTAGCTCGGGACATGACTCATGGGACAAGGCGATCTTGGGCGCATACGCGACAGCGATTGGCAACATCGAGCGCAACGGCATGAAGGTCTTGGGGCTGGTTTGCTACGAGTCTCAGCCCGGGGGGCAGCGGGCGTGGATCGAGAACAACGCCGAGACCCTTGGCGGCAACGGGGACAACCCGTACATCCGCAAGTTTGCGGCACAAACTTTTCGGGTCCTACTCAAGCGGTTCCCGAGCATTCGAGACTGGGAGATTTGGAACGAACCGAACTGCTGGACCAAGAATCCTCCCGGCGATAAGGAAAAGCTTCCCGGCCAATACTATATTTATCCGTCAAATTTCGCATGGCTGCTCACCCACTGTGCGGCCGAAGCAAACCAAGCGGACGGAAGGGAAGAGTTGATCTCCGGCGGTCTGCTCACGGCGGACTTCACGAGCGACCTCGACGCTAATATTGCGGCTCCCTACCTTCGCGCCACGTTCGATTACGGCCGAAAGTTCTGCCATTGGGCGCGCGGCGCGCCCGTTAATGGATTCGGGGTGCACCTCTACGCGGGAGATTCCGCGCTCGTCGCGCCCTATCTGCGCGGGTTCGAGCAGCTTGTCACCGGTCTCGAAGGGCTCAAGAAGGAGATCTGGGTCACGGAGGTCGGCTGGCAATCGCACGACACCGCCTCGGACGCCAGCCAAGCGGATAACGTGACTCGGCTACTTATGGCGGCGAAATCTGAGCCTGGCTGCGGGCCGGTGTTTTGGTTCAAGCTCACGGACCAGCCCTCGGCTAAGCTTAGATACGGGTTGGTGCGAGAGGATGGATCGAGAAAGCCATCCTTCGAAGCATTTCGGAAAGGCTAACCGAGGTCGTCCCGAAGAAGGCCGAACATGAGCAGATCGTGCGATCGCTCATTCCAAAAACCCCGACCCCGAAGCAGCCCCTCGCAGCGGAAACCGCACTTCTCCAGCACGCGGATGGAAGCGCCGTTTCCGGGCATGACCTGCGCCTCCAGGCGCTGCATGCCAAGCGTTTCGAAAGCGTAATGGCACACAGCCCGAACTGCCTCGGTCATCAGCCCTTTGCCCCAGTGTTCGCGACCCAGCTCGTATCCCAGCTCGGCAACGCGCCAGTACTCCAGGCTGAACGGCAACCCGCAGCTCCCTATATAGCGGTCGTCTTCTTTCAGGCAGAGCGCCCAACGGATATGCCCCCGACCCAACGCCTCTTGCCGGCGGCGGATGATCTGCCGCGCCTGCTCCAAGTTGGTTAAGGCATCGAGGTTGTAGTAGCGAGTGACCTCGGGGTCCGAGTACACGTGGTACAAGTCATCGAGGTCGTTCGCCCTGGTTTCGCGTAGACGCAGGCGCTCCGTTTCAAGAACGGGGAACGAGCCCACTCGAGGCTCAGAATCTGACCAACGCGAGCGTTGCGGTGAGCTGGAGGCCATTGAAGTCGATACCGTCCTGCCGGCCGAAGATCGCGTACTTTGCGGCGAGCCTCACCCTGTGCGACAGAATGATGCCGACCTCGACACCACCAGCCAGGCCGAATCTGCTGCTGTTCGCTTCCACTCCCGGAGAAGTTTCGATGTCGTAATTGTAATACGCGCCTCCAATCGATGCCCGTGCGTACGGAATGCTCTCCGGGTTGTCTCCGAAGTGCTGCTCATACCCTACGGTCACCGGGATCAGCAGGAATCTGTTGCCGTTCTTCGTGGCGCCGATGATGTCTACCTCGGGGGCGAGACTGCCCGATCGCGGGCGGTCCGTACCCACGAAACCGATGCCAAAGTGGGGAATCGCGGAGCCGAACGCGTCGCGTAGGATACTGCCCGTAGGGAAGTAGAACCCGGCCTCGAGGCCCAAACCGATGCTCGATTTTTGTGCCGAGGCGATCGCTGAGATCGCAATGACGAGGGAAGCTGCCGTGCCTCTGAGAAGATGGGACTTATTCATGGTCGATCCCTGGTTTCGGCATCAAGCATACTCCCAGGTGCCCTCTCTTGCCCAACCATCGCGTAACCTTCGGCGATCGTGCGGAGCTCACGCGCAACTCCCTCGACGGCAGCATCGAAGATAATCCTCCCTTTTTCCGCGGTCGCCAGAGTCGCGAAACCCATCGATCCACGCTCCGTCATCTCATCGAAATGGTGTACGACACCGTGAACCGGCGGCTCGGGCATGAGGCCGTCGTCTTTGATTAAGTCCGTGCGGACGAGATCGGGATGCAGATGCTTCATCAGGCTGGTTTCTGCCTCGCAGGCGTGGCGCATGTCCTTCCACGGCCCCTCGAGACATCCAGCGATCGCGTCGGCGCAAAACGCGAAATACCCTGCCTGGCCGATCGTGCTAGTCGGGTGTCTTGCCTTAAGCTTACGGGCTGCGATGCCGTTCGGATCGGCGTTTCCGCCGTGTCCGTTCAGCACATAGAATTTGTGGAACCCGTGCGGCATAAGGGACTCGGCTATCGATTCGATCTGCGAGATGTATGCCTTAAAATCTGAACTAAGGCTCCCCGGAAAACGCAGATGATGCCCACTCGCGCCGAGCCAAAGCGTCGGGCTAAGAATGACCGCATCGCCAAGCCGATTCTCCACCGCCTCAGCAACTGCCGTAACGATGAGAGAATCGGTGAAAAGCGGCAGATGCGGGCCGTGCTGCTCCAGCGACCCGGTAGGGATCAGAACGACCGCGCTCCGGGACACCTCATCCACTTCCGGCCAGGTCGCTTGGTAGAGGATCATTGGTCAAAGTTTGCCACAGCTTCGGCAAGCCTGTCGAAAACCTCTTCCTTGGTGTTACTATCGGTCTTATGGGTTCCAAGGCATTGGCGGGCTTGTGCTCGCTCATCGTTTCGATCGGTTCATGCTGCGCGCAGTATCCTGGTGCGGTTGCTCCGGAGTCTGAGTACCTCAAAGGATTCAAGAGCATCTCGCCAACCGAGTGCCGGGGCTGGTTGGACTTCTTGGCGAGCCGCGCATGCGACGGTCGTGGGACCGGGCAGCCGGGATTTCAGAAGGCGGCGGATTTCGTGGCTTCCCAGTTCAAGAAATTCGGGCTCAAGCCGCTCGGCCCGAACGGTTCCTACTTCCAGGAAGTGCCCTTTACCCGGAGCCGTATAGACGACAAGGCGAGCTTTGCGTCGATCCAGAACAGCTCGACGCGGCTGACGATCGGCAAGGACCTGTCGCTTAGAGTCAGTTCCGATTTCGATCAAACGGCGCCGCTGGCCTTCGCGCGGGCGGATTCTGCCGACGAGCTGCTGCCCGATCCAACAGTCGCGAAAGACAAGATCGTCGTGGTCGTGGGTGGCAAGGCGACAACCAAGCTTCGGAGCCAGGTGTTTCGTGCGGGGGCGAGAGGCATCCTGATGGAATCGGGCGATCCGATCATTTCGACGTGGCAGGTGCGGCCCGGCCAGCCTCGGAACGCCCGATCCGGTGCGCCCCCCCGATTTACAGGCACGATCACTCCCAAGGCCGCCAAAGACCTGGCGGACGGCGCCGGAGTCGATACCGCTGCGCTGTTCGGCCGATCCGCCGAGACTTCAACCGCGAGCTTTATCGACGCGAAATCTCCTTTGACGATCAAGGTTCAAGTTCAGACCGAGAGCATCGATGCACCGAACGTTGTCGGGTTGCTTCCGGGCTCGGACCCTACCGGCGAGCTCGTCGGCATCGGGGCGCACCTCGACCATCTCGGCGACCAAAGCGGAGTGATCTACCCTGGGGCGGACGATGACGGCTCGGGCATTACGGCGTTGCTCGCTATTGCGAACGCCTTCCATGTGAACCACACACAGCCCAAGCGCAGCATCCTGTTTATGGCCTTCTGCGGGGAAGAGCTGGGACTGATCGGATCCGGATACTACTCTTCGAATCCCATTCTCCCTCTGAGCAAAATGAACTGCGAGCTCCAAATGGACATGGTGGGCCGCAATTCCTACGGAGCGCAAAATGGCGACCCGAAGAGAATGGACATCGAGAGTGAGAACGTCGACACGATGAGACTGGTGGGCTCCAAGCGCATCTCCACGGATCTTGACAAGCTGATTCAAGACGCCAACAAGTGCATCGGGTTCAAGTTCAAGTACGACTCCGAGGACGTGTACTACAGGAGCGACCACTATAACTTCGCGAAGAATGGGGTGCCGATTGCGTTTATGTTCGATGGGTTCACGCCGGACTACCACCAGCCGACCGACACCATCGACAAAATCAACTTCGACAAGATCGCGAACTGCGCTCGCTTGTACTATCTCGTCGCCGAGCGCGCTTCGAACGGTCCTTGGCTTACGAGGGATGTGGGAACCTCGAACTAGCCGAAGCTCCCACCGAGCGGCTATTTGTGCTTATTGATCTCGGTTCCCGCCAGATCGATAAGCTTGTCATAGTCGAGGGGCACGAACAGGGAGCCTTGCGCGAGCCCCTGGGGGCCCATCGTGCTCTGAATATCCAAAGGCTGGGCGAGTGCCTTGAATGCCCCCAGCACCCCTTCGAGCGTGTCGACATCTTTCTTGGCCATCGAGGACGTGTCGATCGTGTTCTCGATTCCTTGGGCTACCCGCGAAACGCTGACCGCCAAGAGTTGCTGGGCACCGTTCCTCGGCGCCGCGGCCAAGAGGCGCGCGTCGGAATCCAAGCCGCCGGAATGCGTTTGATAGGCCGCCACAGCGCGGTCCAATAGGCTTTCGCTCGACGCAACGATCACCGCGTGGCCGGCATAGGCCCACGCCATCGTCTTGTCTTTGATCAGCATGTCTCGGTGCGCGGGCGTGTGCTCCATGCCCTTGCCGATGCTTCCTTGCATGTCCTTCGCAATGTCCGGAGCGAGCAGGAATCTGTTTCCGTCCGCGGAACCCTCGTACAACTTCTGATACTTGCCGTCCGATCCGATCTTCTTGTTGATGTACTCCTGGACCTTGCGCGCAACACCCGCCGGGTCGGCGCCGTTGGAGTCGTCTAAGACGGCTAGAAAGTCGATCCCGCCAGCCTCTTGGCCCTCGCATGGGTAAGCGGCGATGATCGCGTCACCGTCCAGGGCCGGAGTGATATCGGTATCGAGGTCGACGCCGAGACCTTCGCGAGCGCCCTTTCTCGCTTCATCCACTGCCTTGGAGTCTCCAGACTCCTCTTCGAACGTTCGGATGAAGTTCGAAGGCTGCGAAACTGCGGTCATGCCGTATGCACCTTGCGGTATGGCTTGGAGAAGGTCCGGTCGCAGCGGGGCAGAACTCCCGAACCTCTTGAGCACGGGATACGCTTCCGGATCGAGAGGCGCGAAGGCGTTCATTTCGATGCCGCCATCCCGAATCGCAAGTCCGCCGGCGACCCAGTTCGTTGCGATCCGCCGGCCGCCAGGCCCAGTTTGAGTTACCGCCGGCGAGGCGAGGACCATGACGTTTGCATCTTCCGCCAACTGCGTTCTAGCCCGCACGAACTCTTTATCCGTGAGGATGCTTGGGGCATTCCCCGTAGCGACCTGGCTAACTTCTCGCAACGCCCACGGCTGCGCAGATATTACGAGCAGGTCGTCGACCACCATGTAGCCCATCTCGCCCTTAGGCAGCACGTAGTACTGAGCGCCCTTCCAGAATCGCTTATAGCCCGTGCTCGAGAGGATCTGCTCAGCCTTGCGGCCATCCGACAGAGCCCAAATCAGCGCAAACCCCGTTTCCGGCTTCTGGTCTCTCGTCGGAAGTAATGCGAACGCCGCATCGCGAGTCGTGAGTCCGTTGAGCTGCTCGACGGCCGGCGACCGATCGAGAGTCGAAAGCATGCCCTTTTGGGGAAATTGGTCCATGCCGTTCCTCGCCAGTGCGTCGTCGATCCGTTTGAAGGCGAGCGCCTGAGCGGGGGACGGAACCAGATCGATGCTGCCCACGACTTCCGCATCTGCGGGAACGAGTCGAAGTGCAGCCTCTCCTGTGCGAGCGAATGTGACCTTGAACGCATAGATTCCCGCCAGGCCGGCGAATACCGCGGTTCCGGCCATCACGCGCGAGGCAACGACGAAAGCAGGGCGAAGCTTGAAACTGCAAAGAGCCATTGAAATGATCCTCTCACACATTGTCTGTCAATTCAATTGCATCGATGGGCCATTGTCCCCGCGGTTGCACTTTCAAGCCGGCCGACGAAACCGGATCGCGGACCCAAAGCCGGCCAGCCACGCGTTCTTGCTAACTCCGTCGCAATCCCACATGCCTACCAATTTTGCTTGCGACAGGTTGTGCGATCTATCGCGCAATTTCGGTTTTTGACTTCGACGGGCCTTCACAGAAACCGTCAGTGACCAATAAGATTCGCAGAGTCTATTGGAAATCGAACGCGAAATGAGCCAGACTCTCTCCCTTCCGCTAATAGGTCTAGACGAGACATTTCCTGAGTCTCTTTACGTGCTGCACCATCCCGCTTCGAATCGGTATGGGTGCTTCTGCCACGACGGCGTGCATGGGCTTGCCTGCTTCAGCACCGAAGGCAGCGCCTTCCGATTCGCGGAATGGATCGACCTCAGCGGAATGATGACGAAGGAGCTGTCGTTCGACGAGGCGCGGGAGATTGCGAAGGAGCGGCCGCTGCCGGTCGTGTCGCTGATGCTTCTCGACAGCCTCAACAACCCCGTTATCCACTACGTCCGCTAACCGCGCGCGACATTGCTCGGCCAAGCCGAGCGAACCCTCAAGTTCGGCCACACGTTTTGAAATGCGGCTTCCAGCGTTTCGCGCTTTACCTGGCAAAACTGGCTTTGTCCCCGTCGCTCACGCACCACGACTTTCGCTTCGGTGAGCACTTTCCAATGGTGGCTGAGCAGTGCCACGCTGATACCTGCCTTCCGGGCGAGGTCGGTGCCGCAAAGCTCCTCCTCGCACGCCAGCATCTCGACCAACTTAAGGCGGGTGGGGTCTGCCAGGGCGGCAAAGACTTTCGCCCGCTCCTCCAGCGTCATCGGTTCCACGTCCCTAGGATACTTTGTTAAATAGTCAAATATCTGCTTGACTATCCGCTTTCACGTCGTCATAATAATTAGCGGAGGTACAGAATGAGTGTTGTAGCGCATATCAAGCCAGGAGAGTTCGATACCGAGGCACTGGGCCACGACGGTTTGGTGTTGGTAGACTTTACGGCCACATGGTGCGGCCCTTGCAAGCGACTCGCTCCCGAGCTCGAGGCGGCGGCGGCCGAGCTCGGAGACAAAGTCAAGATCGTAAAAGTCGACGTCGACGAGAACCCTGAGGTGGCCATGAAGTACGGCGTACAGGGAATCCCGAATCTGACCCTCTTTAGAGGCGGCAAAGTCATCGATGGCGCTGTCGGGCTGATGCCCAAGGCTCAGATCGTAGCGCTCGTCCAACGGAACCTGGGCAGTGCGGCCGATGGGGCTGCGGGTAAGATTTCTCGCGGGCCGACGCCCTAGAGGAGAGCGAACGAATGTCCGAAATTCCGGCTGATTTGAAGTATACGAAGACCCACGAGTGGCTTCGAATCGAAGGCGACCAGGCAACGATCGGAATTACGGATTTTGCACAGTCGGAGCTCGGCGATGTGGTCTATATCGACCTCAAGAACGCCGGGCTCCAAGTCAAGCCTGGAGACGTCGTCGGCAGCGTCGAAAGCGTCAAGACCGTGTCCGACGTTTACGCTCCCCTCGAGGGCGAGATCTTGGATACCAACCCCGCGCTTGGCGCCCAACCTGAGCTGGTGAATTCCGATCCTTACGGACGGGGATATCTTCTCAAGATCAAGTTTTCCGGCTCGCCGCCAAGCGATCTTCTGGACGCCGCGGCATATTCCTCGGAGTCCGGTTCGCATTGAGCGCGCCCTATATCCCTCATACAGACGAAGATCGACGCGAGATGCTCGATGCCATAGGTGTGCCGAGTATCGACGCGCTCTTCGAGGAGATCCCGCCCGAACTTAGGCTCGCGCCAGGGGAGCTGAATCTTCCTCCCGCACTCGACGAAGCACGCCTCTTGCAGCACCTTCACGAGCTGAGCCGCAAGAACGTCGGCATGGCGGACGTAGCCTGCTTCCTGGGCGCCGGGATCTACGACAGATACATCCCAAGCACCGTCGGCGCGGTGATTTCCCGGGGCGAGTTTCTCACCGCTTACACTCCTTACCAGCCGGAGGCGAGCCAGGGATACCTGCAGACCATTTACGAGTTCCAGTCGATGGTGGCGGAGCTCTACGGCAGCGACATCGCCAATGCATCGATGTACGACGGCGCAACTTCGATGGCAGAGGCCGCCATCCTAGCTCACGGCGTGAACGGTCGGCCGAAGATCGTGGTTAGTGAGGTCGTACACCCGAACTACCGGCAGGTGCTCGCCACTTACTGCTGGTCGGTCGGTCTCGAAGTCGTCACCCTCCCCACAAGCGCAGGTGAGCTGCGAGAATTTGGCGCCCTCGATCAGGACAGCGCCTGCCTCGTCGTTCAATATCCGAACTTCTTCGGGCAAATCACGGACCTTGCAGCATGTCGTGCCGCCGCGGATCGCGTGAACGCGATGCTGATCGTCGTGGCCGATCCGATCGCGTGTGCCCTGCTCAAGCCTCCAGGCGAATATGGCGCGGACATCGTTGTCGGAGAGGGCCAGCCGATGGGAGTTGCGATGGGTCTCGGTGGCCCCGTCGTGGGACTGTTCGCATGCAGGCAGGAGCTTGTGCGGCGCATTCCCGGCAGGATCGTCGGCCGCACGAAAGAGGTTCACGGAGACCGTACAGGCTACGTGATGACCCTTCGCACGCGCGAGCAGGATATCCGGCGCGAGAAGGCGACCTCGAACATCTGCACAAACGAGGCCCTGATGGCCCTTGCCGCAACAGTCTATATGTGCGCGCTCGGCAAGCAGGGCATGCGCACCGTCGCCGACACGAGCGTGAGAAACACGCAATACGCCATCGGCCGCCTCACTGAAGCGGGCGCCAAGCTGAAGTTTAGCGGGCGGATATTCGACGAATTCGTGCTCGAGCTACCGAAGGATGCGGTCGAAGTGCGCAACAGGCTCCTCGAGAAGAAGATCCTGGCAGGTCTGCCGCTCGAGCGATACTATCCCGAGCTAGCCCGCTGCCTGCTCGTTTGCTGCACCGAGATGCGCACCAAGGACCAGATAGATCGCTATGCGGCTGAGCTTGCAACGATCCTGCGCGCTTAGGCTGACGACTCATCCCACGCGCGCTCGGCGAGCCGCTTCATAACGAGGCTTTGCTCCCATCGATCGCTAAACTCCCGGCCGTCGGGAAGTGTGATCGCATATCTGGGCGGTCCCAGTTCGCTGGCAAACGGAAATATATCGCCGGGCCCAGCAGCTTTGCGCCATTCGCGCATGGCGGCTGCCCAAATCTCCACGAAGAAGCGCGCAGTGTCCCCCGAACCATCGCCGACGTCGACCTGCACCGCCTCGCCGTTCGAGATCCGGCCGTGCAGGTGCGACGTGCGCGTCAGCACCGGCATCATGCGCTCGATCGCTCGCTCGTATTCCAATCCGTAGAATTCCCCGACCACGACGAAATGCGAAAAATCGCCTGTGAAGCGTATCTCGGGCAAGGCATCGATGAGCTGCAGCGCCTGATTCAGGCTCTCCGGCACGTTGTTTCGATGCGTCTCGATAAACAGCGCGAGGCCCTGATCGTTGGCGATCGCCCGCGCATCTCGGCAGAATCTGGCTGCGTCGGGAATAGGCGTGTATGGGCTGAGCGGCTGAGCAAAGACGAAATCGGCGCCGAGCCGTTTGGCCTGCGCCACAACGGCTCGCACGTCCTCGAGCGTGTGCGGATGGTGCCCGAGCGTAAGTCTCAGATCGTTCCGCTTCAGTGCCGCAGAGTGCTCCTGCTCGTCTGTTGGGTTAAGCCAGCACTCGACGCCTTCGAACCCTGACTCCTTCACTTTTGTGAACTTTTCTTCCAAAGTCCACTCGCGATCGCCGCCCAAGGGGAGCCCGATGAGAGACCAAAGGGAATGCTGGATGCGGAGCCTTGGCGCCTGGCCACTCCCATCGTTGAGCCGGTCGAATGTGCCCATGGGCCGGTTCTACCACGCCGGGCCCACTCGCTGGCAGAGAAGATCGCCGGCGCGTGATAATCTCGGCTGAGCTGCGATGAGCGAGTCGTGCCAGAAAACCGTCCGGGAGCTTGTTGACGGCGCATATCGATCCGAATACGGTCGCGTGCTCGCTACCCTCATTCGGCTCTGCGGCGATTTCGATCTGGCCGAGGACGCTGTCCACGACGCGTTCCGCGCCGCGCTCGAACAGTGGCCCCGCGAGGGTGTGCCGGCAAACGTGCGCTCGTGGCTGGTCAGCACCGCCAAATTCAAGGCGATCGACGCAATACGGAAGCGATCCAAAATCGACGGCTCGCTAGATCTGATCGAGGAACCCGTTGCGGAGTCGCACGACGAAGAGGTCGGCAGCGCCGTCCGAGACGACGACTTAAGGCTGATCTTCACGTGCTGCCATCCAGCCCTCTCTCAGGAGTCGCGTATGGCGCTTACGTTGAAGGAGGTTTGTGGACTCACGACCGAGGAGGTAGCGCGAGCCTTCCTGACTTCGCCGCCTACCGTGGCCCAGCGGATCGTCAGGGCCAAGTCCAAGATCCGCGAAGCCCGCATTCCTTATCGCGTTCCATCCCAGGAAGACCTCCCGGACCGGCTCGAGACCGTTCTCCAAGTGGTCTACCTGCTGTTCAACGAAGGATATGCCGCGTCCTCCGGCGATTCGCTGACGCGAGCGGAGCTGTCTGGCGAAGCCATCCGCCTGGCGCGGCTGATCCGTGATCTGCTGCCCGACCCGGAAGTTACCGGACTGCTCGCGCTGATGCTGCTCCAAGAGTCCCGTAGAACTGCCCGCTCCGACGGGAATGGCGACATTGTCCTCTTAGAAGACCAAGACCGGTCGCTCTGGAATCGCGCCCAGATCGCCGAAGGCCTCGTTCTCACGAGGAGCGCCTTGGCATCGGGCCGGTTTGGGCCCTACTCCATCCAAGCGGCGATAGCCTCCATCCACGCGCAGGGCGGAGAGCGCGAAGCAACCGACTGGCCGCAAATCGTCGGCTGGTATGACCTGCTCATGACCGCCTCGCCTTCGCCGGTAGTAGAGCTGAATCGGGCCGTGGCCGTATCTATGGCCCGCGGACCGGCTGAGGGACTCGCCGAGCTCGAGACCCTCCTTGCTGACGGGAGTTTGGACGGCTACTATTTAGCTCATGCCGCCCGCGCCGATATGCTGCGCCGGCTCGGCAAAAGCGCGGAGTCTTTGGAGGCCTATCGCCGCGCTTACGAGCTCTCACGGCTCGAGCCCGAGAGAAGGTTCCTTCGAAGGCGGATCGACGAAATTATGGCCCGCGAGAATTTTGTTGAATCACTTGTCGATCCGGCGGCGGCTCGTTCGACTGATTGTTGAGTAGGGCATACGCCCCGGGGAGAACAAGATGCGATTCATGATGCTAATGGTTTTGCCGTCGGGCCACAGGTCGGAGGCTGGAGCGATGCCGGGGGCCGGCGAGATCGAGGCGATGATGGCTTTCAACGAGGAGCTTGCGAAAGCCGGGGTGCTGGTTGACTTGAACGGCCTGCAGCCCACCTCGAAAGGAGCGAAAATCCGATTCGATAGTGGAAACCCAGTCGTCACCGACGGGCCGTTCAGCGAGTCGAAGGAGGTTTTGGGCGGCTACTGGATGATCCAGGTACAGTCCCGCGACGAAGCGATCGAGTGGGCCAAGCGAATCCCGTATTTGGGAGACGGATCGAGCGTCGAGGTGCGGCAGGTCTTCGAGATGTCAGACTTCCCGGCCGAAGTGCAGGAAGCGGCGGACAACTCGCTAGTGAAGGAGAGCTTGAGCCAAGGCTCCAAGGCTTAAGGAGACGCGATGAAGCTAAACACACATTTGAATTTCAATGGGAACTGCCGGGAGGCATTCGACGAGTACGCCAAAATCTTCGGTGGCAAGGTGCACGGTGTCTTGACCTGGGGGGATTCGCCCATGCGTCCGGACTCGTCGCCGGAGATGGGCGACAAGGTGATGCACGCACGGATCGATCTTGCCAACGCGACTTATATGGGCTCGGACAACCCTCCGGAATGGTACTCGCAGCCCAAAGGTTTCGGCGTCACGGCGTCGACAGATACCCCCGAAGACGCCGAGCGGATTTTCGCCGCTCTATCCCAGGGCGGTGAGGTCAGCATGCCGCTTCAAGAGACGTTCTGGGCACACAAGTTCGGGATGGTCCGAGATCGATTCGGAATTCCTTGGATGGTGAACTGCGAAAAGGATACGATGTAGCATCGCCCCTGGCCCTCCGCCGGAGGACCAGGTCGGCGCACGATTTCAGAACAAATAGGGAAGGTGGATGACATGAGCAGCGTTCGAATACTGGTTGGCACGCGCAAGGGCGCGTTCGTCTTGACGTCGGATGGCTCCCGCAAGAAGTGGGATGTCAGCGGGCCCCACTTCGGTGGCTGGGAGATCTATCACATGAAGGGATCTCCGGTCGATCCGAACCGGATTTACGCGTCGCAAACGAGCGGTTGGTTTGGGCAGCTCATCCAGCGCTCCGACGATGGCGGCCAGACCTGGACCCAAGCCGGGAATGAGTTCGCCTACGACGGAGTGCCCGGCACCCATCAGTGGTTCGACGGCACGGACCACCCATGGGAATTCAAGCGCGTTTGGCACATCGAGCCTTCGCTCGATGACCCCGACACGGCCTACGCCGGCGTCGAGGATGCCGCGATCTTCCGGACGACCGACGCAGGCGCCACCTGGCATGAGCTCTCGGGGCTGCGCAAGCATAGCTCCGGACACAACTGGTCACCCGGTGCGGGAGGAATGGGCCTGCACACGATCCTGATCGACCCCAAGAATCCCAAACGGATGTTCATCGCCATCTCGGCGGCAGGCGCTTTCCGTACTGAGAACGGAGGCGACACTTGGCAAGCCATCAATCACGGACTTCGATCGGAGTACATTCCCGACCCGGACGCTGAAGTTGGGCACTGCGTGCACCGAATCGCATTCCACCCGAGCAATCCGGACGTGCTGTACATGCAGAAGCACTGGGACATCATGCGAAGCGACAATGCCGGCACCGAGTGGTACGAAGTGAGCGGCAATTTGCCCACCGACTTCGGATTTCCTATCGACGTTCATGCGCACGAGCCGGAAACCATTTACGTGGTGCCGATCAAGAGCGACGGTGAGCACTATCCGCCGGAAGGGAAGCTTCGGGTTTATCGAAGCCGATCTGGCGGAAACGAATGGGAGGCCCTGACAAATGGTTTGCCGCAACAGGACTGCTACGTGAATGTCCTGCGCGAGGCGATGTCCGTCGACAAGATGGATTCCTGCGGGGTCTATTTCGGAACGACCGGGGGCCAAGTCTACGGCTCGACCGATTCAGGCGACAACTGGACGGCGATCGTCCGCGACCTGCCGGCAGTCCTCTCGGTGGAGGCGCAGACGCTTCCATGATCCGCGTGGTGATCCCGGCGCATCTGAGGAATCTTGCCCGTGTCGAGGGCGAGGTTCATCTCGATGTGCCGGGAATACCGACCCAGAAGAGCGTTCTCGACGCGTTGGAGGCGAAGTACCCGATGCTCAAGGGCACGATCCGGGACTACGGCACTCTAAAGCGCCGAGCGTTCCTTCGATACTTCGCATGCGAGGAGGACCTGTCGCTCGAGCCCGCAGACGCGCCGCTGCCGCAGGAAGTGGCCGATGGAAAGGAGCCGTTTCTCGTCATCGGCGCGATCGCTGGGGGCTAGCCCAAGTTGGAGTGTGAAGCTATGAAATACATGCTGCTGATCTACCTGGACGAAAAGGAACTTGAGGAAAGCGAGCGCCAGGCGTGCTATGAGGAATCTACTGCGCTCGCGCAGGACTTAGTTGCTGCGGACAAGTTCATCTCTGCATCTCCGCTGCAGCCCACGGCCATGGCGACAAGCGTTCGCATTCGCGAGGGCCGCAGGCTGATCACCGATGGGCCGTTCGCCGAAACTCGCGAGCAGCTTGGCGGATTCTTCATGGTCGAAGCTGCCGATCTCGACGACGCTATCTCCATTGCCGCTCGCATTCCGATGGCGAAGAGCGGCACCGTCGAAGTGAGGCCAGTCGTCGAGCTTCCTCAATTAGAGCAGGCTGTTCGGGAGCTCACCGCGTCGTCGAGCTGAAGCAAGGAAGTGGCTAGTCGACCGAGCCGTAGGCTGCGCAATTCTAGACTATCCGACCGGGCCCCCAATCGCAGTGGTTTGTTAGGGTTGCCATAGCGGGCGAATATCTTGGAGGGGACACAGTGCTTCTAGCTGCGCTTGCGATGGCCTCGATCATCTCGGGTGACCCGGTCATCGAACACCGACCCAGCATGCCTTACGCGGCGGTTCGCGAGGCGGTGACCATGCAGACGATCGCGGACAGGGCGCCCAAGCTCATCGGCGAAGTTGCAAGCTGGCTCGGCGCGCATCACGTGCCCGCTGGCGGCCCGCCTTTCGTGCGGTACATGCTCATCGACATGTCCAGGAGTCTCACCATCGAGGTTGGCTTTCCTGTGAAACAAACGATGCGTCCTGCCGCCCGATTTCGTTCCGGCGTTTTCCCGAGCGGGGACTACGCCGTCTATGTTTATACGGGCGACTACGGCGGACTCATCGGAGCGAACGCCGACCTGCAATCCTGGTGCCGTGAGCACCGAGTGAAGCTGGATCGAAGAGACACCAAGCAGGGAACTGCTTGGGGATGCAGATTCGAGTCGTACGAAATCGGCCCTGTGGACCAGAAAGACCCCTCCAAATGGAAAACGTCGATCGCGTACAAATTGGCGCCGACCAGAAAGGCTGGCCGTTAGGGAAGAACCCGCTTTTTGGCCACGTTCGGCGCATCCGCATAGCTAATCTCGACGAGTTCCCGGCCCAACTCTGGCGTCAGCTTGTCCAAGAAGACTCGAAAAGCCGGGTAGCCGTGGTAGTGCGGAGTGATGTAGATGACTCCGGGGTGCTCACCAAGCAGCCAGTCCCGATTCTCCCAGTCCAGCTTCACGGAGATGGTCTCGCCCGTTTCATTTAGTCCGAACATGTACCTGCCCCGTCTCTTGACACTCGGGTTCCCGTAGCTCGTACTCTCCGCTACGTCGACGTGTTCGAGCGCCATCTTTACAAGGTCGTCGTACGTCATTGGGGCAGAAGCCGAATCCAAAGCTCCGTTCTGAGCTTGTCTTCCGGCACGACCGCACAGTCGTCCACATAGATTTCGAACGGGGGCGTTTCGGCAAACGTGCGCCCGCTTTTTGGTAGCAAGACGCCGAACATCTCACTCCATGCCGCTCCGAGCCCTCGATAATGTCCGACGAACTCCCCGACCGCAAACTCGCCCGCCGGAATGTGCACTACGTGCAGGTTCGAGCCGCCGGCTGCAAGGTGCGAATTCACAAGAACGCCGGCATCCGAGCGAAGCTGATCCGCCGGCGTCTCCGTCGGATCGTCATAATAGATCGCGATGCCGAGGCCGTGCTCGACAGGGTTGCCACTTAGCCAATCGGCGAGATTCGTAAAAGTCTGACCGATTTGGGCATATTCTCCACGATGAGACATGCACAATGCCGTGCGGTCGCCCGCCAGACGAATTCCGAACTCCATGATCCCAGTAATCTACCTGAGCTTCCGTCACCGCGGACATGCTCGGGCGGGCTTGAATCATGAGGGTATTCATCACAGGCGGCACGGGGTTCATAGGCTCACATTTGGTGCGCTCGCTGCTCGCGGCTGGCCACGAAACTACCGCTTTGAGCCGTAGTTTGCCGCCGTTTCCGGGTGCTGTCCCGGTTTGGGGAGATCTGAGGGAACCCGACTCCTACGCCGAGGCACTCGACGGCCAAGACGCGCTCATTCACGCGGCGCTGATTTGGGGCGACGATCCTGCAGAAGACTCCAGAGCGACATCCGAACTCTTTCGGCGGGCCCGGCTGGCCGATATCGGGCGCATGCTCTATGTCTCCTCGACTGCAGTTCACCGGCCATTCCAAGCGAGGATGGACGAAGCATCTGTCCTGCGCCCGTCGGACGACTACGGCGCGCTCAAAGCCGAGAACGAGCGTGCACTAGAACTCGAGTCGCAGCATGGCAACTGGCTGGTCGTTCGAGCCGGCCCGACGGTCGGCGGAGCCGCATACTTCGGAGCTCCGGTGAAGTTTCAGCGGATGTTCACCGATATGGCGAAGCTCGCACTTGCCGGGGAGGTCATCTCGGTGCCGGCGCGGGATGGCAGGCAGCTCATCGGCGCCCCAGACCTTGCCCAGATCATCGTGTCAACGATATCGCGGCCATGGCCCTCCGGGCCGGTCATTGCCCTAGCACGTCGAGTGACGCCTTGGGAAGAAGTGGCGCGGCAAATCGTCTCGGCATTCGGGTCCTCGAGCAAAATCGAAGTCACCGAAGGGCCGGGCTTTGTTCCCGAATTCGATACGGCCAAACTGAGGCGTCTCACCGGCCAAGGGTTCATTACCGCGGAGGCTGTTCGCGAACACATCGCCGCCCTGATCCTTTCCCTTGATAAAGGGCTGACGAGCGAATAATCTGGGTGCTATGGCTGCATTTCGAACCGTCGACGACTATCTCGATGCGGTCGAACCCGATGAAGCCCAGCAGGCGCTTCGCGATCTGCGCAAATGGATTCGTGAAGCGGCTCCCGATGCCACCGAGCGCATTAGCTACGGGATTCCCACCTTCTCGCAACACGGCATGGTAGCTTCGTTCGCGGCATTCAAGAACCACTGCTCGCTCTTTCCGGGTGGTGTGGTTGGACAATTCGTCGACAGGCTCCAAGGCTTCGAGTTAGCCAAAGGCACCGTCCGATTTCAGCCAGATCGTCCACTTCCAAAGCGGCTCGTTCAAGACATTGTAGAGGCCCGTCTGAAGGCCAATTTGGCCGCTGCCGCGGAGCGCCGATAGGCCCTCTGGACACCAAACCATTGCTGGTGTATAGTTAGCGCACCATGAGAGCCTTCATTGTCGCGATTGCCCTTGTAGGGCTACTTTCCGTATCCTCCGCACAGTCGCTTCGCTCGCAAGTTGAGACAGCAGACAAGGCGATCGCTGCCGCTATTAAGAAGAAGGACTTCTCTAAGCTAAGCATGTTGATGAGGAGCGTGACCACAGACGACTTCAAGTACACCGAAGCGGGCAAGTCTCAGTCATACGCCGAAATGACCGCCAACATGAAGACCGGCCTTGGGATGATGGGGAAGATTACGGTGTGCACCGTGCGGTTGCTCACTTTGCACCAACACGGATCGACGGCGGACGGCACGACCAGGCACACAATGGCCGGCATCGTTAAAACGAACGACAAGAAGGTCCACAAAATGAGCTTCACGGGCGTTTCCGCGAACACCTATCGGCTCGAGGGCCACAAATGGAAGCTAGTTTCTATGAAATGGGTGTCGCAAAAACAGTCGATGGACGGCAAGCCTGTCCCCTCGATGGGCGGCTAAGTTTCGAAGCCGGACGCCTCCCGGTTCAAGGTCGCCGGCCCAGGAAGGCGCCTACCATTAGCCACGTCGCTTAGAGATCGCCCGCCCTTACATGCGGCGACGAGCTATCGCACGATTAAATCGGCGCGACGAACCCGCCGCCCTTGCTGAACAGCGAGGTGCTGCACCTGACTCCATCAATTTGTGAATCGACGGGGATCATGCTCCATCCGTACGTGACCGACTGCTGTACGGAACAAAGCTCTACAGACTCGCTGGGAGGCGTCATCAGGAACTGATCGGGCGCCGGACCCTTCAAATTCCAGATCGGTCGCTCGAATTCCAGGATGATCGCGTTGCTTCTTTGATGCACGTCGCCTATGATAGCGGTACCAGATGGAAGGTAACTCAACCATGTTTCACGAGCTTGGCGGCGAATCTGGGGCCACGATGCTCGCCCAATCGTTCTATTCGAAAGTCGCACTCGATCCGGTGCTTCGGCCGCTGTTCTCGGGAAAAAGCTTGCGGTGCGCTACAGAAGAGCTTGCGGCATTCCTAGTGCAGTTCTTCGATGGCGATGAGAGCCGAATGCAGTCCCGTCATTGGCTGAGCCTGCGCGAATCCCACGCTCGATTCGAAATCGATGAGAAG
The DNA here is from genome assembly GCA_025934835.1 of Fimbriimonadaceae bacterium. Taxonomy (GTDB): domain Bacteria; phylum Armatimonadota; class Fimbriimonadia; order Fimbriimonadales; family Fimbriimonadaceae; genus Fimbriimonas. The sequence goes on along the minus strand of JAICWL010000037.1, from coordinate 6,423 downwards.
CACCGGACAGCTTGGCTCCGCCACATGCGATCTGCGCTAAGCGAGCGCGTCCCCAGCCCGGCTGCCCTTGCGGCGCTCGACGACTTCTTCGTTCGAGCCTCGCTCCACGTCATGGGCCAGAACTCTGAAGCTCCGCGACACGGGGATCTCGCCGTTCGTTGGGCACGCCAGCTCGCTTTGGACGAGCTTGCTGTGCACGTTCGCCTTGGGCGAGACCACGCAGCGATTCGGATCGCCGCCTCTCAACGTTCTCACTCCAGCGTCTTCGTAGGGGTTTTGGCGCAGATGATGGAGGCAGGTAGGCAGCCGCTCACCGAGTTCGTTCTCACTGCTTGCGAATCCGAGCCGGGCCTGGCCTCCCGCCGATTCAATGGCAGATCTTTGCTTCATCACGCCGCGGGCGCCGCTTGCCTCCCTGTAGTCCGAAGTCTGCTCGCCACTGGAGTCGACCCAGACATTTGCGACGTGGCCGGGCACTCGCCGCTGTACCGTGCGGCGAGCTCGAGCCGACCCGACGCTGCCGGCATTGTCCGAGCCCTAGTTCGGGCCGGCGCCGACCCGGATCTCGCCCGAGGCGTCATGAGATCGACCGCACTGCACGAAGCCGCTCGCTTCGGCAACGCAGCCACCGTTGAAGCGCTTCTGGAAGCCGGAGCCTCTATCGTGGCAACGGACAGGAAGGGCCGCACTCCTTACGAGCGCGCTGTCAATTGCCGCCGCACCCTGGTCGCTTCGCTGCTGCGCCCGCGTTGAATTTAGCGACGAGCAGGGGCCAAACCAGACCGTGCAGATTCCTCGCCTCCGTTGTTTACGACCGGGGCTGTATTGCGAATCATGAAGACGTGGAGAACCCGGTAGGATTCGACGCAATGGAAAGCTTGGTAGCTTCTGCAAAAGAGCAGGCCGTCGAGGGGATGGAAGTGTTCTTGAGGAATTTTTCGTTCGTCCCGGACGACAAGTTGACCTGGGCGCCGACGCCAATGGCGAAGTCGGCAATCCGCGTAGCCGCTCACACCGCGCTTTACGCTGGAAGATTCGCCCGAATGATCCAGGAGCGGAGACTCCCTGCGAGCGACAATCTGACCGAGTGGCTGGCACGGAACAAGGCGGAAGAATCTGCAATTTCGAGCCGAGCGGAGGTGGAATCGATCTTCCGGAAAGGCACGGACGAAGTTCTTGCCGCGTTGGACTCGCTCACTCCGGAAGAAGTCGGCTCGTCGCTGGATTCGCGGCTAGGCTGGGCGATGCCGATGGCCAGACTCATGAGCCTGCCCGGATGGCACGCAACGCTTCATACCGGGCAAATCGATTACCTGCAAACCTGTTGGGGCGACGAGAAAGTGTACGTCTGAATCGAGCCCCTTTCCACGGATCTGAGCCAACGAGCGGCTGCCACCCTTTGCTCTTATGCCGAAGAGGCGAATCCGGGCCGGCTCGCCACAAAGCTTGTAGCCCCAAGCCGCGCCTGGTATATTATTGCAATCATGAAAGGCTTGTGGGCTGCGGCGCTTCTCCTCGCGCCGATGGTTTCGGCTCTCTCTCAGGACCTCGGTCCGCCCAAACAAGTGAAGGACCTGGGCTGGATGGTGGGCACCTGGTCGGGAACCGGCAAGATTGCCTTCGGCGGCCATTCGGTGGGAATCACGAGCACGATGATAGTCTCCTTCGACGGTCAATTCCTTAAGTCGGTCTCTACCGACAAGTCTGCCGGGTACACGCTGATAAAGACGACGATGACCGGTTGGGAGCCCGCGAAGAGCCAATACGTAAGCTACACGTTTACCAACATGGCGCCTACCGCCCGTATCGCGCACGGAAAGTGGGACGGGAAAAGGCTCGAGATGGTGTCGGACCCATGGGAAGCCGAGGGCACGACCTCCGTCGACCGCGAGACGATGTCGAAGATCTCCGACACGAAGTACGGACTGATGATGGAGTACAAGGACGGCGAAAAATGGGTGAAGGGAATGGATTTCGTTCTCACCAAACAGTAGCACCCGCTCCGCTGCTCTAGATGCCGAGTTCCGGTGTACAAGGGAACAAGAGGGCCCGCGTTCGGTTCTCGCACTCTGAACACTTCGGTATGCGCGAGGACCACTCGGAGTTGGGCGGTGTGAGGGCAGCAAGAATCGCAGAGCCGCCGACCCACCGGCCAACCAAGGACAAGTCGCCGGATGCTTTCGACTAGTGGTAAATTGAATCTGCCAATCTGGGGCCAGAATGTCAGAGCCATCTGGTGAGCTAAAGGTAAACCCCTCACACGAGGAAATTCGGCTCGGCCCACTCGTCGTTCGCTTCCTTGCTACGGGCAACGATTCGAACGGCAGTGTTGCCGCTTTCGAGCTTCTCGTCCCTGCGCATGAGCGACTCCTAGCGCCCGCGCACAGCCACGTGCACTACGAGGAGACGATCTACGGGATCCTGGGCGTCCTCACTTGGACAGTCGACAACGTGGTGATCGACGTGGGGCCCGGCCAAGCGCTTTGCATCCCTCGTGGCGCGGTGCATAGGTTCGACAATCTCGGCGCCGAAGACGTCAAGGCTCTCTGCGTCATCACGCCTGCCGCAATCGGGCCGGATTTCTTCCGTGAGGGAGCCGCACTTCTGGCGGCCAGGCCGGGTGAACCGCCCGACCGGGAGAAGATGGTGGAGATTATGCTGCGTCACGGACTCATCCCGGCCGCTCCCGGCCCCCAGGGCCAAGCCCCGGGAAAGCCGGGGGTCTGAAGGCAGGGCCCATTGGTTCAGGTACTGCATCCATCCGACCAGAAGAAGGGGAATATCGCGGCAGTTGAGTTCGAGGGTTCCCACTATGGCGCGGGCGTCTCCTTCTTTGTGGGTCATCTCACTGAAGGACAGGGGCCTGGAATGCACACGCATCCCTATCCTGAAACCTGTGTCGTGTTGGCCGGGCAGGTTGCGATGTCCGTTGACGATAAAGAAGTCGTTGCTTCCGCCGGTGATATCTTGGTGATCGAACCCGGAACGCCACACGGCTTCCGCGCCATCGGAGAGGTGCGCCTGGACATGGTGTGCATCCACGCCTCTGAGCGGTTTGTTATCGACTGGGCGGACGAATGAGCCTCCTGCTCCAACGGTTTATCAGCGAAGTGTTGTCCGGGGCTTGTTGCCCGAAGCGCTCGACCAACTTGGCGGGCGCCAGGCCAGCCTGGACTCGAGGTCGGAGACAAAGCGACGCAGCCTCGGGCTCGAATCTCGCAGCCGCTAGCTCCATTCTTGCTTCTGGCTCAGCGCTTGCATCGCCAAATCCACAGCCAAGCGCACACCGCTCGTAGGCTTTGCGACCATTATCAGCCGCTGACTTCCGCCTTCCAGTCAAATTGGAGGCTTGCTCGCGGCGAAAGCACCCCGCGCGTCGGCCCTCTACCAGCAGCCCATCAGGCAAATACTTCACCCAATTCAGGCGGACATCGGTGCGCGGCGGGCCAACCAGATCAATCACCGGATCGCCGACCGGCGGGAGGCGCGATCCCCGAGTCTTCGTCAATACCAGTCGGCTTCCCGCCGTGGGAACGCTTGGCCGTTTAGCATTCGTACTTGATCGGCGTGCGGGTCGCTCGGCATGGCCCCAAAAGATGGGCGCTACGCCGAAGGACCACACGGGGTGGGCTATGAACGAATCCTTTCTTGGCTGGGCCTGCTTGATCGTGGCGCTGATGTACTCTACGACAGCAGCGTCTCGGGCGGAGGATGGCAAAGTCGGGCGTTGCGGCTTTGACCTTTATTACAGGAAGGAGGGGAACGGAGCGCCGGTCGTGCTTCTCAGCGGCGGGCCGGGGTTCGACGTCGACTACATGAAGGAAGTCGCCGACTTCCTGCCGGCCGGGTATCAGCGGATCTACCTCGAGCAACGCGGTACGGGCAGGTCGATTCCTCCGGTGGTGTCTGCAGAGACTATAACGGTGAAGCTTTGGGTGGAAGATCTCGAGGCGGTGCGAGTTGCACTGAAGCAAGAACGGCTGTTCCTGGTCGCGCACTCGGGGGGAGGAATATACGCTCAGGCTTACGCCGCCGCACACCCAGATCGGGTCGAGCGCATGATCCTCATCGGCCCGGGCGGCCCCACGCTCGAGTTCGCTCAGTGGTTGGGTGACAATCTTGCGGCGCGCCAAAGGCCCGAGGACCAACGGCTCGTGGCCTACTGGGACGCGGCCGAGAGGCACGGGGTGGACCATGAGAAGGCCTCATTCGAGCGCGTGAGGGCGGTGACGCCGGCATACTTCTATGACCGTGCGAAGGGGCTGGCCTGGGCCGCCGCTAGACCGGATGGGTCGTTCCATGCCCGAACAAACGAACTCATCTTCGCCGATCTCGCAAAGGAGTACGACGCGCGGCCGGGACTCAGGAAGCTCAAGTGCCCGGTCCTCATCGTCCAAGGCCACCAAGATCCGGTCGGCGACTTAACAGCCCAGGAAATCCACAACACGATCGCAGGCTCGCAGCTAACGTTCTTGGACAAATGTGGCCACTACCCGTGGGTGGAGAGGCCGGACGACTTCAGGCGGACGGTCACGGAGTTTCTGAAGAACACAAGCTGACGCGGCTAGGTCGGGCCGCGCCTTCGTGTTTAGCATCGCGGGACGAGTACGAGCCCGGACTTGGCTCGGCTCTCCCGGCTTGCCACGGGCTCTGTGGCACGACGCCGAAATCGTCTCCTACGGCTTGAGAAGCTCACTGCCCGGTCAAGGCTAGGCGAGAGCCGGAGCCCAAAGATCCTGGCGCGGAGTCGATGAACGACGCTGGGAGTTCGGATCTACGCTTACCGGTACCAGGTACGGCTGCCAATCAGAGCGGTACTCCGAACTGGAAGACTTGCGAACTTTCGAGTTTGTCGCAGCCTAGCGCCGCGCCTAGCGCGGACTCGCTAAAATAAATCTGTGGGAGCGTACACGACCAAGATGCTCGAAGAGAGCACGTGGCCAGCATTTGCAAAGCTCGTCGAGGCCAACGGTGGGATTTTTGGCGGCTGTTGGTGTATAGCTTTCCACCTCGATCCTACCGGGCCCAAGGGTCAGTGCAAACCGTATCGCGACACCAAGGAGAGGCTGGTCCGTGAGGGGCGCGCCCAGGCCGCACTTGTGTTCGACGGAGAAGACGCCCTCGGCTGGTGCCAATTCGGGCGAGCGGTTGAACTCCCGAATGTCAAAAATCGAAAGAACTACGAGGCAGGTTTGGATCGACTCCCCGATTGGCGCATGCCCTGTTTCTTTGTTGGCAAGGGGTATCGCAAACGAGGAGTAGCCAAACTCGCGCTCCACGCTGCACTTGACGAAATTGCGCGTCTTGGTGGCGGAACGGTCGAGGCGTACCCTTTCGATGTAGAAGCGGTTAAGACCTCGAGCTCGTTTCTTCATGCCGGCACTGTGGCGATGTTCTTGGCCGAGGGCTTCGAGAGGGACCGTCAGATCGGCAAGAGCCAATGGGTGGTCAGGAAGACCATCGGATCAGGCTAGTGCTGCAACCAAGACCAGATCATTGGGCGCTGCGCTCGCCAAGGGTTCCCAAGCCTGAATTGGAAGGTTCGAATCCCGTCTGGACCTTGGCCACATTTGAACCTAAAAAGCGAGGTACACCGAAGTAAACGCGCTTAGAACTTGTCTGACCGATTTGGCACGTTTAAAGCCCATTCCTCGCAAAGTTGCTATACGATGAGAGAACTATGGCGAGTAATCTCCGCCGGGTGCGCAGGGACTTCGTTGTTCTTGTCGCAGCAGCGCCGAAGCGATTCACACGGATCAATGATCCTGAACTTGCGCTTGAGGTTGCTGCCCGTCGTGAGAAGAACAATCTCTCGGCCGTACGTGCCGGCTTGCCTGCCGTCGGGTCCAAACTCGTCAACCGATACGGATTGGAGTTCGAAGTTGAGAGCCATGTCCACGTGCCGACGGCTAACTCAGTCCAAAGGTGGCGCGAAGGCAGCCAATCCGATGCAGACCTGTTCCCCAGCATCATCCCTCAAAATCTCAGTCAGAGGCTAACAAGCTTTGTTGCAGCAGTGGATCGCTGCACAACCAAGACGCTGCTAGTGCTTGTCACAATGCCTCACGCCCGAAGAGACGCGGGAGTTCCCGATGGTCATTGGGTTGATACGATTGGGAACGGCGGTGCTAACCTTCTTTTCATCGATGCCGCTCAGATTCATGAAACCCACTTTGCCCATGAGATCGGCCATCTTTGGGTCCAGTATGTAGATCAGGCTGAAGATGAGCGAGTAATGGAATGACCGGTCCCCGATTTCTGAGCCACTCAGAGTGTTAGTTTCTCTGCCTCCATTTTAGATTGCAAGGTCCTCCGGAATGCCGAGGGAGTGAAGCTCCCTAGCGCCGAATGAGAACGAGAGTGGTTGTAGAAGTCCGAGAAGTCGGCCAGATGAGCCTGGAGATCCTTTCCGGTTGGGAAGAT
>JAICWL010000055.1 GCA_025934835.1 Fimbriimonadaceae bacterium | reverse complement strand
TCAGCACCGAAGGAATGCTGCGAGTTGGCGTTGCCGAATCTCTCGAGCAGGAAAGGGAGCATCGCCTCGAGAACCCGCGGGTCCATCGGAGTTGTCGCCGCGTTGTCGAAGTATCGCTCTCGGGGGTTCATCGGCCTCCACTGGTTCTACGAACAGACGCCGCCGACCGGCCCCAGGCTCAGTGGTCGCCGCGGATCGCCATCAAAGCCTGGCTTGTACAGACTCGAGTGCCTTGGCGACCAGCCCAGGCACATCACTCGTTCGGTCCGCCACTGGCACTCCCGCAGTCGTCAGCGCATCCACCTTCGATTGCGCCGTACCGGTCTTGCCTGAGATGATTGCGCCCGCGTGGCCCATACGCTTGCCGGGAGGGGCCGTCCTTCCGGAAATGAATCCCACGACTGGCTTGGTCATCGTCTTGATGTACTCCGCGGCCGCTTCTTCGTCCGATCCGCCGATCTCGCCGATCATGACCACAACCCGCGTTGCGGAGTCCTGCTCGAACATCTGCATCACATCCAAGAATCTCGTCCCCGGGATGGGGTCGCCTCCGATCCCGACGCAAGTGGTTTGGCCCTGGCCGGCCCGCGTCAGCTCCCACATGATCTCGTAAGTTAGCGTCCCGGACCGGGAAACCAACCCGACGGGTCCCTCGGCAAAGATGTGCCCGGGCATGATTCCGAGCTTGCACTGCCCGGGCGTGATGATGCCGGCGCAGTTGCCGCCAAGAAGCTGCGTCTTGCCTCCGGCACGCAGTTTATTCACCACGCGAAGCATGTCGAGGGTCGGCACTCCCTCGGTGATGAGGCTCACAAACGGAATACCGGCGGACTCGCACTCGAGAACGGAATCGGCCGCAAATGGAGGGGGCACGAAGATGATCGACGCATTAGCCCCGGTGGCTTCGACGGCGGCTTCGACACTATCGAAAACAGGCACGCCCAGATGCTCGGTCCCACCCTTGCCGGGTGTGACGCCCGCCACGATTTGCGTTCCGTAGCGAATCATCTGTTCCGTGTGAAACGAGCCCTCTCGACCGGTCATGCCGCAAACGATCGCTCGGGTTCGCTTGTCGACCAATATTGCCATGCGTCAAGGTTACCAGCCGGAGCCTTGGGCCCAGGCGAACCAGCACGATGCAACGCTCGTCGGTGGTTTGAGCGTTCACTTCTTGTCAACGCTCGCTACTGTGCGCCTGCGGGGCGTACAATCATGATCGATAAGAAGCGGAGGTTTAACTTGAGCAGTAACAATGACGATAGCAATGCGCTGATCTACATGCTTGCGGGTGTCGGCCTGGGCGCCATCATCGGCGCGGCTGCGGGTCTGTTGTTTGCCCCCAAAGCGGGGTCTGATCTACGAGACGATCTTAGCGGCAAGTTCGGCGAGTTGAAGGGGAAGACCGAAGAGTGGATCTCCGAGCAGCGAGCCAAGAGAGCAGTCGACAAGGCGGCCGAAGAGCTAGGCGTTTAGCACCGAATGGCGGGATGGAGAATAGGCTTATGGGCTCTCCTTGTGCTGGGAGCCCTATTTTTCCTCTATTTGGTTAGGGGAATTCTCCTCCCGTTCATTGTCTCGTTCATCATCGCGGCGCTGTTGGAGCCCAGCGTTCGCAAATTGCGAGTGCGAGGCATGTCTCGCAATCTCGCTGTTGCCTTGGTCGTCGGTTCGTTCGTCGTGGTCGTTTTCGGCGTGGGAATCATTGCCGCCCCGAGCGTCGCTCGGCAAGTGGTCACGCTCAACACGAAAGTCGACGACCTCGTGGCGGATGTTGGCAAGACCGCAGAGGACGAAAACTTCTTCCTGCGGTGGGATCCGCTTTATCAGGTGCAGCGTGAAAAATCGACGGGGCAGATCGACAAGCTGCTCGATCGCTACAGCCCGACCCTCGAGCGATTCGGAATTCCCACCACGCAGCGCGCCCTCGTCGAAAGGTATGTCGAGCCGCAGCGGCCCCAAATCGCCAAGATCGCGCAAAGCGCCGTCCACGCCTTTTTCGGGTTTCTAAGCGGCATCTTCTCGCAAATCCTTCTGGTAGTCCTCGTGCCGATCCTGGTGCCGATGATGCTCGCGGAAATGGAGGAGATGCGCCGTCGGGGTCCGCGCTGGATTCCCTACAGCCTGAGAGCGGGCGCGGTGACTCTCCTTGGCGACATAGGTCAAGTGTTCATACGGTATCTGCGAGGAATCAGCCTTGTCGTGCTGCTCTTCACGCTGGCGCAGACAACGCTTCTCATCCTGATGGGAGTGCCGTACGGCTTCCTCCTGGGCGTTCTCTTCGGCGGGCTGTATCTGATTCCGTACATTGGCAATTTGATTTCTTGCGTCGTGCTGTTCCTGGTAATCGGGCTCAGCAACGCAAGCGGCAACTTCCTTTTCGCGACGGGCAGCCCGTGGGCATACGCGTTGCTGGTCACCGTAATGTTCTTGCTTATCGGCTCTCTGTTCGACCACCTGATCTACCCGCAGATGGTGGGCCACTCCGTCGGCCTGAGCCCGGTCGTCAGTATGTTTGTGATTTTGTGCGGCGGCGCACTTTTCGGCTTGCCAGGGATGCTGATCGCGTTTCCGCTTGCCGGCTCGATGAAGATCATCCTCGACCGCCTGCTCAAGCTGACCTCCGCTGCTCCAGAGGCATTGGCTCTGCCGGCGGTGCCCCTCCGCCACAGATTGAGCTCATCGCCTTAGTTCGTGTCGGATGCGGGCTTCCAGGTCCCGAGCGCCGATTTCGATGGAGACATCTCCCGAGCGAAGGCTAAGCGTGAGCTCCATCGGTTCGATCCATAGTTCGACGGGCTCGCGCTGCCCGCTGATTTGAAGCGTCAAGCTCTGCCCTTCTGCGGCACAGTCGGTAATGGCGTCGAGAGGCAGTCTCCATTTTCGAAGCATTCCGCCCACGCTGAGCTGGGCGGGAGACACGCTGAGCGAAGAGGGCCCGCCTTCTCCCTCCAAGCGAGCGCGTCCCCTCCAGAATTCCCCGCCGGAGCGCTCGCCAGGAATCTGGCCAGTGCGAAACGCATTGCGGGCAGCTTCGTGGAGCCTCTCGAAATGACTGTCCTCATCCGCTACTTCCGGCAGTCCCGTGGCGACTCTCTGAATGTCTTCGAGGGTCATCGGGCGGCCCGCGACCGCCCTGAGCCGCCTATCCGAGGTGCGAACGATGCGCAAGTACTCGCCGTCGCGATCCAGCTCCAGATCGCACGACTGACAGACGAGTCCCGGCACCGGGCTCGTCTTGCCGGCGCCTAGCCAGCGCACATCCTCGGGTGTGAGTCTTCGCCCGGCGTAGGCTTCGACGAATCCGAACGGATCCTCGTGCGAGCCAAGCACGGTCACGCTTCCGGCTTCGATGAAGTAGTCGGCGCCGCAATCGTTGCATTCGGCGTTGCCTGCGCCGGGATCAAGATTCGCCGCCACACGCGCCCATTCGTCGGGGAACAGGCACGAGTGTCGTCCCTTGGGCCGGGGAACTACTTGGCGGTATCTGCCGTCCGGGCAGGCGTCGAATTGAGCCTGGCAGCATCCGCACACAAGGATTTCGCTGCTTCGGCCCGATTCCGCAAGGAGGTCAGCGATCGGCTGCCACGCCTCCTCGCCTGCGGGGCGGAGAAAGCCGTCCCTAACATCGAAACTGCTCCCACAATCCGAGCACTTTGCGGATTTGCGCAGCAGACCTGGCGAGTACTCGAGGAGGCCGGAGCAGCATGCTGGGCAAGGCACGAGTCGCTTGCCGCTGAATCGTGCCGTCAGCTTGCCGCCTCGGCAGACGGGGCATAGGTGCTCGACAAGATTCCGACTGCGGATAACGCCGGACCGGCAAACTGGACAAACGTTTCTCCTTAGCGGCCTTGCTTCCTGCAGCAGTCCTTCACAAACAGGGCAGGCCTTGCGCGCGAAGCGAAATCCGCTCAGTCGCGCGCTGATCGCGTCAAGTTCCTCCAAACTCGAACCGGCGGAGGCGGCGCCCGGTGTCTGCGGCGCCAATAATTCGGCAGCCGATTGTGGCCTGTCATCGTACCGGAGCTCCAGTCCCCATAATATCGCTCGCTCGAAGTCTGGCTCGACGTCCAACCGCAGCTCGCTGAGGGGAATCAATCGAACACCTGAGATCCGATCGGGCGCTGCCGGCGGAGGCTCTCCGGCCAAAGCCTCATACATCGTCGCGCAGAGGCCGTATAAGTCGGTGGCCGGACCGCGCCGCGCGCGGGGAGAGAGCTGCTCGGGAGCGGCGTAGCTCGGGGTGAACATCATCGTCTGAGTTTGCGGCGCTTCGAAATGCCACTCCCGGGCGGCGCCGAAATCGATGAGATGTGCGCGGTGCTGGGGCCCGAGCAGCACGTTCGACGGCTTGATGTCGCGATGCAGGATGCGCTTGTAATGCACGGCCTCCAGCGTTTCCAAAAGCTGCCTAAAGAGGATTTCTGCATGCCTTGCTGCAAGTTGTCCGCGCTCAGCGAGAAGATCGGCAAGAGTTGTGCAGTCCGGCAAATAGTCGGTGGCGAAGTACGCCGTACCGTTCTCGACAAAGCTCGAGCGCAGCTTGACGATCCCCGGAGATTCGAGCTTTTGGAGCAGCGCGGCTTCTTCCAGGAAGCGCCGCCGCAGGCTTAGGGCGACTTCGGTGCCGAGCGCTTCCAGTTCCAGGGCGCCGTTTCGACGCATAACATTCGTCGGCGCCAACTCCTTCAGCACGGCTTTGCGGCGTGTCGCCCGGTCCGAGCAAAGATAAGCGATTCCAAATCCGCCGCGGCCGAGAACACGCTCGATTTCGTACCTTTCGGCGAGCACGGCGCCAATGGAGAGGGGCTCGGGATTCATTCGGCCAAACTACGGAGCGGATCGCCCAGCCAGGATCGCACGTATAGAATTACGCGCATGGGACATTCGACTATTCTGTCCTTTACGCATAGGGCCCATGCTTAATCTACTCGTAGCTGCCGCGCTCACGCCCATCAGTTATTCGTTCGCCGTTGGTCGTACGGTTGACTACGCGGTCAGCGTCAAGTTCGACGGTTTCGTTCCCATTTTGGGCGGAAAGGACGGGGTGTTCGAAGTCGATATGAACGTCGCTGCCCAAGGCGCATTGCCGGATTCGGAAGGGCGGCTTCGAACGGTGAGCGAACTCAAAGATTTCAAAGTGACGGTCAACGGCGCCGTGCTTCCGTTGGAGCTGGTGAGCGCGACCGAATACTTCCCAAAGACGACCGTTTCCATGTCGCCGTTCGGGGCGATCTTGGCCACTGATGCCCCCGACAAGAAGCTGCCGGTTCGTCTTCCTGGACTCGACATCAAACGATTCCCGGACATAACCTATTTGCCGATAGAGTTCCCCGCCGAAGGGATCGAGTCCGGAAAGCCGTTCACATTCAAGAAGCTTTTCGGCGACAGCATGGTGACGTACGAGGTCACGCCGACCTCCATCACGGACGATGCCGTAGAGATGGCGCTCAAAGTCGACCAGCACTACGAGGTGCTCGAAGACGAACACAAGAACGTCGTGACGGATCCGAAGGAAGCGGACGCGAAAGTCGACACGGACGTCGCCGGAGACGGTACCGCTACGTTTTCTCGGGCGCAGGGCATCGTCACCAAGCTGCGGATATCCGCTGTGGCAAACAGCAAAGTCGAGGACCTTGCCACGCATCAGATCGGCACTCGTAAGCTGAAGACGCTGCTATCGATCGATGCGGCCGGCTCCAAATAAATCAAAACCGCCACGGGACCCGGTCGTCTCACTAACGTGAACAGATTCGCGCTTGTTACGATCGCTGTAGCAGCTGCCAGTGTCGCTGCTGCGCAGACGCCGGCGATCCACGCCGAGCCGTTCCAACTCAAGATTCGGCACGCCGACCCTTACATGGTCAAGTTTATGATCGAGGGCCGGCCGATTATGCAGCCAGAAATCGGGGCTCTCATGGCGCTTGGCGGGATGCCGAACGTGGGACAAGCTGTCAATTCACTGATCAAGAGCGGACATCTGGTCGTGAATCCTACTGACAATAGCCTCTGGTGGTTCCCGGACAGGGCCTAGTCCGACTCTTCACCGAAGGTGACCTTCATACCGTCCAGGTCGGTGACGGAGAAATCTCGCATGCCGTAGGGCCTCTTGCCAAGCGGGGACGTGATTTTCGCTCCGGTCGCTTGGACGAGGCCCAGCACCGACTCAACGTCTTCGACCCAGACATACAGCTCCCCTCCGCTTGCAGCACTGACATTAATGAAGTGGATCGACTTTCCCGCGAGCCTGACGCCGCCATAGTAGGGCGGCTCGCCGAAGTTCCACGGCTCGGATGCGCCGAGATGAGACACGTAGTATTCGATCGTTTCTAAGAGGTTCGAGGTGGGCACTACGGGAATGATTTCCTTGACACCCGTGATTTGCGCAACGCGGTCGGTTTCCACGAGCGAAAGGGTACCGCTCGTGCAACAATGGGACCATGAAGGCACTGAATTTGTCCATGTCGTGCGTAGCGGTCCTCGCTCTGCTTTCCGTAGGGTCGGCGGCCCCGAAGCCCGCGAACGAGTTGATCCGATCCGCAGAGGTCAAAGCCTCCGCCGCGCACAAAAACGTAATGGTCATCTTCCACGCGTCGTGGTGCGGCTGGTGCCACAAGCTCGAAGGAATGCTCGCCGACCCAAAAATGGGACGCCTGATTCGAAGCAATTACGAGCTGGTGACTGTGGATGTGCTCGAGAACGGCGATAAGAAATCGCTGGAAAATACGGGCGGCTTGCAGCTCATGGAGGATTTGAACGGAAAAGATGCCGGGCTGCCGTTCGTGGCGGTGATCTCTCCGTCCGGCAAGCTGCTAGCGAATTCCAACGCCGTCGAAGACCAGCCGAAGACGAATATCGGCTATCCGGCCAAGCCCGACGAGATTCAGCATTTCGTCGATATGCTCAAGGCATCCGCGCCGAAGATGGGTGACTCGGAGCGAGCGTCGATCCAGGAATGGCTGACGCTGCACGCTCCGAAGGCAGGCTAGCTCGGCCGATCGGATAGTGAAGCCCAGATTTCGGGCGTGACCGCATACTGGTACGCGTCCGACAACTCGCCACTCGCAAGGCATATCTCATTCTTGAGCATGCCTTCGAGCGGGAAGCCTAGGCGCTGCGGGACTGCGTTGCTGCGGACGTTTTTGACGGCGCACCGGATGTACACCCTGTTCGCGCCCATGTCCGCGAACAGGGCGTCGGTGAGCCTCCGGACCGTTTCACTGACATACCCTTTGCCTTCCTCGGACTTGCGGATCCAGTAGCCGATCTCGAAAGCCGGGGTCGATCGATTCTTGGGATGCATGCCGCTACCGCCCAGAAACCTGCCGGAAGCGCGCTCCCAGATGCTGATCGCAAAATCCTCACGCAGGAGCCACTGCGCATGGCACTTGCGGGCGTATGCCTCGGAATCGTCGGGCGACTGGTGATACGGACTCCACGGCAGCCAAGCTTCGATGTGCTCTCGAGACTCTTCGACCGCATCCCAAAGCATGGGTCCATCGCCGGCTCGATAGGTACGAAGCAGCACGCGGGGCCCGCAGTACTCCTCGGGCAGATTGGCGAGAATGAGTCGCTTGTCGATGGGTCCCATCCGAGAATTGTGAAGCGAGCGGCGTATGCCCGCCGGGACCCGTGGGCCCTACTCGTCGACTTGAACCGAGATGACAGCCACGCCTGGGGAATCAGCTCTTGTGGGCGGCATCAGGATGCCGACGCCGGACCGGGTTGCGGCGGGAGTTACGAAATCGTACGCGACGTGGTCGATTCCTTCCGCTCCGAGGCGTGCGAAAGTGTCGGCGGTGCTGCCGCCCGCGGTGCCGGAGAGCGTCAGCAAACCGTCGGAGTCCGCGACGAGCGCGCCATCTGCAAACTCGCCGTAGATTTCGGAGCGGTCGAAGGCATAGATCGTCAAATAGCCAGGTCCGTCGATCTCTGCATTTACTTGACTCATTCCAATACGCAGACATAGTGCATGCATGCCCGGTTCCGGCTAAGCGCGTACACTTTGGCAATGAGTCGGTTCGAAGTGATCGTGGTGGGCGCCGGACATGCCGGTCTGGAGGCGGCGCTCGCCTCTGCGAGAATGGGCATATCCACTGCGTGCGTCACGCTGCGCCTCGACCGAGTCGGCCACTTGCCTTGCAACTGCTCGATAGGCGGACCGGCCAAGGGTCATCTCGCGCGCGAAGTCGACGCGCTAGGTGGCGAGATGGCTGTGGGTACCGACCACGCGCTGACGCACATCCGCAAGGTGGGGACAGGCAAGGGCCCGGCAGTCCAAACCCTGAGAGCCCATGTGTGCAAATCGCTGTACCCGACGATCATGCGAGCCGCCCTCGAACGGCAGCCCAATCTCGAGCTGATCCAAGCGGCCGTCCGTTCGGTCAGGCTGGAAAGCGGAAGAGTGGTCGGGGTCGAGCTTGAATCCGGCGAGGCGCTCGAAGCCCAAGCGGTCGTGCTCACGACCGGGACATTTCTAAACGGACTTTGCCACGAAGGAAGCAATCAAACCAGCGCTGCCCGGTACGGCGACCGCGCAATTTCGACCCTTTCGGACTGGTTGAGATCCGTCGGCGTCGAGATGCGCAGGTTCAAGACGGGCACTACGCCAAGGATCCGTGCGGGCTCAATCGATTTTTCGAAGACCGAGACTTTGGAGTCGGATGCCGAGGCGCCGGCGATGAGCTTTCTGCACGAATTCCCCATGCCCCAGCGGGCGTTCCTGCCGTGCTGGCAAACTCGGACGATCGCGGAAACGCACGATCTGGTTCGCGAAAACCTTTCGCAAAGCGCCATGTACTCCGGCCGCATCGAAGGGATCGGCCCGCGATATTGCCCAAGCATCGAAGACAAGATCGTGCGCTTCTCCGACAAAGAAAGCCATCCGATTTTCCTGGAGCAGGAGGAGTGGGATAGCGACTCGATCTATGTTCAAGGCGTTTCCACGTCGCTTCCAGCGGATGTGCAGCTAGCCATGTTGCGCACGGTTCCGGGCCTGACCGGGGTCGAGATGATCCGGCCGGGATATGCGGTCGAATACGACATGGCTGACCCGACCCAACTTACACCGCAGCTCATGTCGAAGCTGGCGCACGGCCTATTTCTGGCAGGCCAAATAAACGGCACAAGCGGGTACGAAGAGGCTGCGGCACAGGGCATCGTAGCAGGCATCAATGCGGCACGGTATGCCCAAGGCGAGCCGCCCGAGACGCTATCCCGGAACGAATCCTTTATCGGAGTGATGATCGACGATTTGGTTTCCAAAGGTGTCGACGACCCGTACAGGATGCTCACTGCGCGAGCCGAGCACCGGCTCCTTCTGCGGCATGACAACGCCGACGAACGCCTGACGCCGACCTGCAAGAGGGTGGGACTATGCTCCGACGAGCGCTGGGAACGTCTGGAGCGCAAAAGGGAAGAGATCGCTGGGGGACGGGCCGCGCTCGAGTCGGCGATCGTGCTTCCCCAGCACAACGCGTCGCTCGAACACCACGGGACAGCCGGCATCTTCGTCGGCACGTCACTGTTCGAGCTTATGCGCCGCCCGGAAGTTTCGTTGGACGTGGCGCTGAGCATCGCGTCCTCTTGCGGGTTCAGCCTGGATTTGGACCTATCCGCCGGCGCGAAGGAACAGATCGAGCTCGAGCGCATCTACGGCGGGTATCTCATTCGGCAGCAGAGGCTGGCAGACCAGGCCCGCAGGCTCGAAGACCTCGCCATTCCGGCAGAAACCGATTACGCCACGATGGCTGGGCTCAGCCACGAGAGCCGCGAGAAGTTCGAGCGGGTTCGTCCAGCTTCGATCGGGCAGGCCACGCGCATTCCCGGTGTGCGACCGAGCGACGTCGTGCTCTTGGTGGGACATCTGAGACACGGCTCTCCGCTAAACGCTGGGCGAGAAGAGGCCCGAGCTTGATACTATCAAGCAACGATGGCTGACGACGCCCTGCCGCAAACCATTCCCCCCGAAGTCCGAACCCTCTCATGGGTCAGTTTCTTCGCGGACGTCTCTTCGGAGATGATCTATCCCGCCATCCCGCTGTTCGTGGTGGGAGTGCTGATGGCTCCGGCCCGCGTACTGGGCGTCATCGAAGGCGTTGCCGAAGGGCTGGTGAGCGTTATGAAGGGCTGGGCCGGCTGGCACAGCGACAAAATGGGCCGTCGCCTTCCGTACGTGCATTGGGGATACGGCCTCGCCGCGATCGGCAAGCCACTTATGGGACTCGCGACCGCATGGCCGATGGTTCTCGTGGCTCGCGGGGTCGACCGGTTTGGCAAGGGAATCCGCGGCTCTGCACGTGACGCCATGATCGCCGACGTCGTCGACGATCGGATAGCCGGCCGGGCATTCGGCTTCCACCGCGCCATGGACACTTCCGGGGCGCTTGTGGGCGTTCTCATCGGCACCTTCCTCATCAGCATGCTGCAGCCGAATTTGCGGCTGGTGTTTTACATCGCCACGATCCCCGCGGTGATCGCAGTCGCGATCACGTTTGTGCTGCGCGAGCATGCCCCGAAGCCGCATCCGGCTGAAGCGGCTCCGCCAGGCGACGAGCCATTTTCGAAGAGCTTCTACGGCGCCCTCGTCGTCATGTCGATCTTCGCGATAGCGAACAGCAGCGATGCGTTTCTCTTGCTGAGAGCCAAGGACCTTGGTTTCAGCCATACCGAGGTTGCACTGAGCTACGCGCTCTTCACGTTCGTCTACGCGATCCTCTCGTACCCGCTTGGCGCGCTTAGCGACCGCGTGGGGCGGGTGCCCGTTTTGGCTGCCGGGTGGGTCGCCTACGCCTTGGTTTATCTGGGTTTCGCATCGCTCGGATCGTCGGCCGTCTGGCCCCTCATGGCGATATACGGTGCTTACATGTCCGCTACGGACGGAGTAGGGAAGTCGCTCGTCTCTAAGGTCTCTCCGAAATCGCGAAAGGGCGCAGCGATGGGCGTATTCGGTATGGTTGTCGGCCTGTGCACACTCGTGGGAAGTGTTCTCGCGGGAGTCGTGTGGGACAGCGTCGGGCATGCCGCGCCTTTTTATATCGGCGCAGCGCTCGCGGCCGTATCGGTTGCCGCGCTGGGTGTGTACGCGAAAATCGAGCACGCATGATCGGATCGGACGAGCAGGATCCGAGTGCCTTGGACCTCGAAAACCTCCGGTTTCAAATAAACTCCTCTTATGCGCCAATCCAGCTCCGACTCTGAGTCGTGGAAGCGCATGGTCTTGCGGGAGATGCCCAAGCCGGCGTGGCTATCGTGCGATGCCCCATATGGCGATGTAGTGCTCAGCACGCGTGCGCGGGTGATGCGAAACCTTCGAGGCAGGCGGTTTCCGGGCCGCGCTTCCCTGGAGGAGATGAACCGCACGATGCGAGACGTACTCGAAGCGGCCGTGGCCGCTGGACTAGACATGGAGGTTAACAAGAGCCTCACGAATGCGGAGCGCGACTACCTGGTCGGATGCCGCCTCGTGTCCCCAGAGTTCGAGTGGACACTCCCTGGAAGGGCTCTCCTCACGAGCCGCGACCGCTCGATAAGCCTGATGGTGAACGAGGAGGACCACCTTCGGGTGCAGGCGCTCACAGCCGGGTGGTCGATCGATCATGCCGATTCTCTGGCGCGCACGGTAGTCGACGCGCTGCAGTCAAAGCTGCCCTTCGCCCACTCGCCCGAACTCGGATACATCGCGGCGAGTCCGTACAACCTCGGCGACGGCAGGCGGCAGAGCGCGATGTTTCATCTGATCGGCCTCGCTAAAGCTCGCCGGCTTCCTGCCGTCCTCAAGGCGCTCGGGGCCTGGCGGATCGCCGTGCGAGGGCTGTTCGGCGAATCCAGCCGGGCGGTGGGTGCATTCGCGCAGGTAAGCGTGCTCGGCGGCACGCGTGAGGAGTTCATAGGAGCGTGCGAGTACCTCATGGCCGAGGAACGCACCGCTCGGAGAGAGCTCGGGGCCGACGTGCTTCGCGAGCATGTCGATCGAGCGGTGGAGTTCGTGAGATCGAACCGCTCGATGAGTCTCGGCGACGCAGTACGCTCTCTCGCTTGGATTCGCTGGGCTGCCTCTGCCGGAGTCGACGGGTTCGAGTTTGGCAGCCGCGCCGTCGATTCCGTTCTGACGCTGCTGGAGATCAGGACCACCCTTCGGGAAGCGCATGCAGCCGCCCAGCGAGCGGACCTCCTACGTCGCGAGCTATTTGACGCCTGACCCCGACTTTTGCGGGGCTGCGAGCGACGAATTGGATGAAGGGGTTTCCCCTCTTATTTGCTTGGAGGAGTCGACTATGTTTGAACTTAAGAAAGAGCGCGCGCTGGCGTTTGCACTGGCCTCGGCGGCACTCGCCTTTGGGACGGTGGCGCAAGCTCAGTACCATCAGCACAACCTCGTTTCGGACTTGACCGGGTTGGCTGACCACGTAGATACGAACCTGAAGAATCCGTGGGGCATGGCGTTCAGCAGCACGTCGCCGATTTGGGTGGCCAACAACGGCACCGGCACCAGCACGCTGTACGACGGCAACGGGGTCGCAGCGCCGCTCATCGTATCCACGGTGCCGGCTGGAGCGCCGACGGGGATCGTGTTCAATGGCTCGAGCGACTTCAATGTCACGAGCAACGGTACGGGACCGGCGAAATTCATTTTCGACTCGGAGAATGGCATCCTGACAGGTTGGAACCCGAGCATCACCGGCACGAACTCGGCTGTCGGCGTCGACATGTCGCCTTTTGGCGCGGAGTACAAGGGCCTCGCCAGTGGCAACAATGGCACTACGAACCTGCTGTTCGGCACAAACTTCGCTCGAGGGACCATCGACCGTTTCGGCCCGAATTTCAATTATCTCGGATCGTTCACCGACTCCACAGTAGATGACGGCTTCGCGCCATTCAATGTCGAGAACATCGGCGGCGATCTGTACGTGACGTACGCGTTCCGCGGACCGACCGGCGACGATGTTGCCGGGCCCGGCAACGGATTTGTCGACGAGTTCGACATCAACGGCAACTTGATTCGACGGTTCGCCAGCCACGGCGTGCTGAACTCGCCATGGGGCCTCGCGAAGGCGCCCGCGAATTTTGGGGCATTCAGCAACGACCTCTTAGTCGGCAACTTCGGTGACGGCACGATCAACGCATTCGACCCCGGCACAGGCGCATTCGTCGGTACGCTCAAGGACGAATTCGGCAATCAGATCTCCGTCGACGGGCTCTGGGCTCTGAAGTTCGGCAACGGCGCTCAGAACACCTCGAAGAACAGCCTCTTCTTTACCGCCGGAATCAACGACGAGGCCGACGGCCTGTTTGGCAGATTCGATCCCGTACCGGAGCCCGCGAGCTTCCTCGCTCTAGGGCTCGGCATCCTTCCTCTCCTGCGGCTGCGACGAAAGAGCCGCTAGCCTTCATCCCTCATCCCTCCTCCCGCTTGCGGGAGGAGGGGCGCGGCACTAGGGCTTCAATCGGAAAATGATTCGTGGCCCGAACGATTGGTCTGGGATGAATTCGCCCGTCGCGACCGCGTCCGCGACGAGCACTTTCCATTTACTCCGCAGGTCGGTCCACATTTGCGCCTTTTCGGCCCCGGTATAGGGCTTCGCAGGTCCGGTGAGCCCCATCGATTCCACCCAACGCTGGAACGTGGGGTCGTTCGGCGGATAAAGCCCCAGGTTCAAGTACACGTACGTGATCCCCTCGGAACGTAAGGCGTCTGCAAGTTGCTTGCCCGTTTGCAGCCGATAATAGCCGAGCTCGGTCGAATGCCCGGGGTTCGCCCATAGATAAGGCACGTCCAGCAGGAATCCGAACACTTCGTCGTACAGCGCCACGCGCCCCGAGCCGACGTGCTCGTTTAGCCATGCCGCGGGCTTGCCGAATGGCACATGGGACTCGACATATTGCTCGGGCGTGACGTTGCCGAGTGCGACCGGCACTCGGTTCGACGTGAAAGAGTTGTCGACTACGAACAGGGCCAACGCTCCTTGAAAAACCACGCCGATCGCCAGCAATGGTCCCGCACGGAGTTTTGCGATGGCTGGTCCCGCCAGCACCAGCGGTGGGAGCATCAGCCCGATGATGTAGCGCGACTGCTGTGACAGCACAAACCACATAAGAAGCCCCACCACCGTCATGGCGATAGCCGATGCTTCAAAGGCCCCCATCGCGCCGCTGATCATCCACAAAAGCATGCTGGCAAGCGCCACGAATCCGAGCGCCTCGAAGGGGAAGCCCGAACCGTGCGTGGGGTCTGGGTCGGTGTACCGCCCGGGCTGGTACGCAAGTCCAAGAACCGATGCTCCCAGGCGAGCAGTCTCGAGCGGATTCGAAGTGTAGTCCGGATGATCTGAGGTGGCAGCCGCGCGTCCGGCGCCAAACGTTTGCTGCTGCTCGTGGTAGATTTTGTCGCTGAACGAATCCCAGTTCTTGCCACCGAACACGCTGTAGAAAAACGGATAAACAGGGTTTCCGGTCCAAACGATGTTCTTGACATACCATGGCGCCGCGATAACCAGCGAAAGCCCCACTGCAATAGCGAGGGGAGCAATCGGTTGCTTTCGGATCACGCAGGCAGCGAGCCACACCACGCCTGCTGATGCGATGTTTTGAAGACCCGTGTACTTGCTCCCAGCCGCAAGCCCGAGAAAGATGCCGCACAGCCACATCCATCGCCTCGCCTCCGGGGCGGCGATCGCGAGTGCCGCGAACAGGAGTCCGAGCCCGGCGAACAAGCCGTTCGCAACGTCGATGTAGGCCGTTCCGCTTTCCCATACGACGACCGGGACGGTTGCGAAAGCCGCCATGGACCACCCTGCCGCGCGAGTGCTCGAGAGCTGTCGAGTGAGTCCGAACACCGCGACCGCGCCAAGAAGATAGAAGGCCAAGGAAAACGCCTTGGCCCCCGATTGGCCGCCCCAAGCCAACCCGAGAATGTACAAGCCGTCGACGGTGAACGGGAAGTTGCTGTGATGGATGAATGTAATCGGTCTGATCTGACCGGCGGTGAGCCAAATCTTTGGCACTGCCAGGTGGTAAGCCAACGAATCCCAATCCAGCGGATCGCTGGGGGTAACGACTCCGATCAGCGCGAGAATTGCGCCAAGCGTGGGCGCCAGAAGGAATAGTGCATCCGCGCCGACGGGGATCTTGATGCGCGGATACGGCCGCTTCAGTGCGATTGCCACCAGGCCGGCAATGGAAAGTGCGCCCAGGAGCCACGGGCCCCATCGAAGGCCGCCCGGCACGAGGCCGATCGGAAAAATCAGCATCCCGACGATGCCGAGACCGCAGAGTCCCGCGAGCCCGTAGCGCAGCGCGGGGTCCAGCCCTTCGAGCAGCTTGCCAAGAACACTCAGCCCGATGCCGATGGCTCCAAGCACGAAGAGGAACGTAATCAGCACGCCGAGCATCGACCGATTATAGAAGGAGGCTGGAACTTATGGCTCCCGTCCGCGTCCCGATTAGTTGTGCCCAAGGAAACCGTGTGGGAAGCTATCTGCCATCTGGCCGGGAAAGACGGCGCGGCTCCGGTGAGCTACTCCGAGGCTCTGCGACGTGCGGCTGTGCCGCCCGAAACTACGAAGCTCGAGATTTCGCAGATGATCGATCGCGGGCTCATCACGACGCCAGGCGACGACACGATCCTTCTTACTGAGCAAGGCAAGCTCTCGATGTCCGACTTGGGCATTCGCGAGCATTCGTCCCCCGCCGAAGTTCGCGAGCAGGGTTAGCCCGCAAGCTTGCGCTTGAAGATCAGGACTTCTTCCTTCGAGCCTATCGGGAAGTCTTTGAGCGAGAAGTTCCTTACGTCGATGGTCGACGAGGCGGTCGCGCCGTTCGTGAGGTCTACGGTGGTGAGGTCATATAGGCCGTCCGCCAGGCCGATGCCGCCGATCGTAGCGAGAGTAGAACCTTCGGAGCAGACGCGGCATACCATCCAGTCCGTTTCTCCGCAGCCTATCGCTGTGACTCCTTGGCCGATTCCCGAGAACCGGATATCACCAAGTTGCACCCAATCGGCTCCGGTGCTCTGCAACTCGAAAGTGTTGTTTCCGGCCTTGAACGGTGCTGAGAGCGTGTCGTTGGTCTCTGTGCCGTTCTTGCTGGCCGGATACTCCTTCGTAAACACGGCCTGGCCGTTCATCACGCCCGTTAGCTTGCCTCCGCCGGAGGATGCTCCGGACACGATGACTGTCGCGACGCCCGGCTTGTCGGCATGGAAGGTGAACACGAGAGGACCGACGGACATAGCCTTGTTTCCGCCCGTAGAGCTTTGGAAGTAGGACGACAGCTTGGCCAACTTCGCAGGATTGTCGTCCTGTGGCAGCGCGAACTCATGCACAGAGCTTTTCTCCCATCCGGCGCCGGGCCCAAGGACCAAGTCGGTTCGAAGCGGTGAGTCGATTCTTAGGTCCAGTGGCCGCGCGTTCGGTCGGGAGGCAAGGTCGCTGATCTGCAGCACCTTCGCCGCGTTCGCGTAGTCCGGATACAGGTTTTTTGAGTCGACCAGGTCCCATCCCCAGTACATGGCCGTTCCTGCCTGGTTGGAGAGCATTCCACCGTAAATTCCATCCCGCACCGCCTTGGCTAGGTCGTCGACTTTACCGCCCGGACCGAATTCCCCATAGAAGGCGGGCTTGTCGGTAGGGAGCGGCGTTCCGGCCACGCTCGCGAGCACGTTCGCCGGATACGTGTGCGGCTGATAATAGTCCATCGCACTCCACAGGTTCGGCTGGGTCATTTCGGAGCTCGTCGTGACCATGTGGTGATACGGGTCGATCGATCGGATGTAATCCGCCATCTCCTTATGCCACGCTTCGATGTCGCCCCAACGGTTCTCGTACCGAGCGTCCACCCATTGCACTTCATTGAAGATCTCCCAAGCGAAAATGCTTGGAGAGGCGCCGTAGCGAGCGACGGCATATCGGAGCCACATCTTGACGCGGCGCTTCGCCTCGGCGTCGGTGAAAAAGTCTCCTGCGTCCTTTAGGAAGCCGCCCTTCGCCGTGTTCCAGGGATGGTCCTGCCAGTTGGGGTTGACCTTGGAACTGAACGATCCATGGTTGAAGAGAACCATTTGGAACGAAACGCCGGCCTGCTCTGCGGCGCCCACGAGGTCCGACCACTTGTTGAGCGCGCCCGCCCACAGATGTCCGGCCGGCACCTCGGCATCGTCGGGTGGCCACCACGGGTTCTTGCCATCCCAGTTGCAAGCCCAGATCCGGCTCCAATTGACTCCCGCTTTGCCCATTTTCGCGAGTTGGTCCGACAGAGGAGTCGTCCCGGCCAGCCAGCCGAGGTTGAATCCTAACGGGTAGAACGCCGTGCCGTCGTCATACCGAAATCGATTCTTGTAAGTGGGATCCGGATGGATATAACCATGGGCGAGCGGCTTATCGACGTTCAGGTCACCTTCCTCATCCGCCATCGCGAGCGGGACGCCGTCGCGTACTAGCACGGGATGGTAGACGCCCGGCTCCGGCGCGACGAGGGTGGCCCTGAAAGCCCCTTGGTCGAAATACGCGAGCCGCTCGACGACTTTGCCCTTCGGGCCCACGAATCGTACTCGGACGTCGTTCTCGGCCGGGTCGTACGGGTTGCCTGTGAATTGAACGTTGAAGGTGGCTGTGGCGGGTCCGAACCAAGGAGCCGGAAGCGTCTGACCCGCGGCGAAGGGAGCGAGAAGGCAGAGAATCATGAAGTTGAGTTCACTATAGCCGCTCGCGGTCTACTGGCCCAAGATCTCGAAGTACCGCCTGGCCACTCGAAGATCTTCCAAGGCCTCCGCAGCTTCGCACGCCGGCCGGCAATCGCCCCGTACAGCGGATACGAACCCCTTTGCCTGCCTGAGCATCGCATGCTCCCAGCCAAGATTCGGTTCCACCCAGGTCGGAGCGCGATCGCCTCCGTCACGATAAATCCTCAGCCGGCCGGTGCGGTTTCTGGCCAGCGGCGCCGGCAGATCGAGGTGTATCGCGCCCTGATCGAAACCGACGAGCGCAGATTCTTGCCAGTCGGCGCTAGTTTGGTACGGCGCCATCTCGATGGCCCCAGTGATCCCGCTCCTGCTCTCGGCGACGAGCAGCCGGCCCGCCGCGTCTGCAAACACCGGTGCGTACGGCTCGCCAAGCAAGTGGCGAAGCAGGTTGACCTGGTGGATGTAGTAATTGACGAATGCCGTGAACTGCGGCTCTGGTGAGCCGTCGTCGGCAGGGTCCGGTTCGGTGACCGGGCACTGCTCGTCGCTTGAAATAAAGTCGGCGTCGCCGCTCGCGATCCAATCGCCGGGCGGCATCGTCACGCGGACGTATCGCATGCCGCCCAGTTCGCCCGATTCTTTCAGCCGATCGATCTCACGTTTGGCAGCCTCAGTCGCGGCGTCGTATCGCTTGTGATATCCGACCATGTGCCACGAGCCGCCGGCTTTCAAAGCTTCGAGCATCGACTCACCGGCGCGAACCGATCGAGCCAGAGGTTTTTCCGTGAAGATCGGCAAGCCGTAGCGGAAAAGCGGCCGCACGATCGTTCCGTGTCTGTCGAACGGCTGCGCTGCCACGAGCGCGTCGAGCCGCTCGGCCTCCAGCATTTCCTCGGCGCTCGAATAGGTCCGGGGAATGCCATATCTCGCCGCGACGGCTTCTCTCAGGCCCGCCCTCGGTTCCGCGATCGCTACCACCTCGCACTCGGGGAGCCGAGCATAGTTCGCGAGGTGCGCGCATTGGCCCATGAGTCCAACGCCGACGAAGCCTATGCGACAGCGATCCGACATGCCCTGCAATATGGCACTGAACGAATCTATTGCGCCATGACTTCTGCGAGGATCATTCGGTCTGGATCGATGTTCCGCTCAGCACTCAGAACGTAAGATAGCGGATGCGATACGAGCTTGTTGCCGTCCACGCCCACCATCTCTCCTCGGTACCCGCTGATGATGCGGTTTGCGGCCAGCGCGCCAAGTCTCAGGGCGAGGACGCGGTCGAATGCCGTGGGGCTGCCGCCTCGCTGCATGTGGCCAAGCACGACCGCGCGCGCTTCGAAGCCGGTGTTCTTGTGAATGAAATCCTTGATATCGCCCGCTCGAGCCGCGCCTTCGGCCACGACGATGATCGAGCTTCGCTTGCCCTTCTCAGCCGCCATTCGCAATCCGTTCGATATCTCGAGCAGGGAATAGGGCACCTCTGGCAGCAGAACCGCCTCTGCTCCGCCCGCGAGTCCAGCCTCGAGCGCTATGAACCCGTTGTGGCGCCCCATTACTTCAATGACGAAAACCCTCTCGTGCGAATACGCGGTGTCGCGAACGCGGTCGATCGCCTGAATGGCCGTGTTGACCGCCGTGTCGAAACCGATTGAGAAGTCCGTACCAGAAATGTCGTTGTCGATCGAACCGGGTACGCCCATGACCGCGAACTCGAACTCCTCGTGGAGCTTTAGGGCGCCAGTGAGCGAACCGTCTCCGCCGATGACGACGAGCCCTTCGCACTCGTTCACCGCAAGAGACTCGATAGCCTTCTTGCGTCCATCGAACGTCATGAACTCTTTCGAACGGGCCGTCCGCAGAATCGTGCCGCCACGGTCGATGATTCCGCCGACCATATACGACTCCAATATGCGGCTCTCGTTGTCGATGATCCCCTGGTAGCCGTGATTGAAGCCGACCACCTCGACGCCTCGTCCGATGGCGGCCCGGACCACGGCGCGGATCGCCGCGTTCATGCCGGGAGAATCGCCCCCGCTCGTGATCAGACCGAATCGTTTCACTTGTTCAATCGATTATGCCGAAGGGTGCGACGCCGTCGGCTCGCCATGCGCTGGTCATTCTTGCGGTTCCTGAGAGAGATTGATCTCCCGTGGCGTAGCCTATGGTTGTTGCAACGCATCTTCCAACCAGAAGCGGAGCGCCCGGTCCCCGGGCTCGCCGTGCCGGTGGGCGCCCTCGTTCGCGAAGCTCCCACAGTCGAAGAAGGCTCGAGTTTCGCGGTGGTCGTCCGCGAGTTTCAGGCTTCCGGATCACCGGTGCTGTTTGTGGTGCGCTTGGGCGTCTGCGTTGGCGCGATCACGGAGAGCACGCTCATCGGCGCATTGGCAGCGGGCGAGTGCACGAGCGGCTCGAGCGAGCAACTGGTTTCGCCGGCGGCCACCATTCCGTCCTACGCAACTGCAGCCGAGGCGCTCAGGCAGTTCGACGAACGGCGCGCGATGCACCTCGCGGTCATCGACGACAAGGGAGTATTGCTCGGCATGATCACGGCGAGTGCCCTGTACCCTTCGACCAGTCCTCGCCCGCGCCCTGCGCTCGTCGGTGGGATGGCAACGCCTTTCGGCGTGTATCTCACCGGTGGAGGCGTTCGGGGCGGAGTGAAAGCTTGGGCGCTCGTGTCAACCGGTGCGTTCATGTTCGCGCTGCTGTTTGTGGCGTCATTGCTCAGCGATTCGGCGAGTGCCTGGCTGGCGGCTCGAGGAGTGGGAGAAAGCCTCGCGGATAGCTTTGCGCATGGCGCCGCTCTCGTTCTGTTCCTGCTTGGAATTCGCCTGGCCCCACTAAGCGGCTATCACGGAGCCGAGCACCAGGTCGTCCACGCCCTCGAGCGAGGCGAGCCGCTTGTACCGGAAGCCGTGAGACGCATGCCTCGCGTGCATCCGCGGTGCGGCACCAACTTGGCGGCCGGGTTCACATTGTTTCTCGGGGTATTCACTTGGGACCTGATCCCAGGTGTCGAGCTGCGATTGATTGCCGCGCTACTGGTCACGGTGATGCTCTGGAAGCCGCTTGGATCGCTTCTGCAGCAGTACCTCACCACACGAAGACCGAGTGATAAACAGCTCGCTTCCGGCATCAGCGCAGCCGAGGACTTACTGGCGAACTACCAAACCACACGCACTGCCCAACCGTCGATCGCTCGCAGACTTTGGAGCAGCGGTTTGCCCTATGTTATTGCCGGCAGCCTGCTCATGCTTGGTCTCGTCGCCTTGGTCTCGTGGGCCTTCGGGCTCGGATGGGTCTAGGGTAAAATTTGCCCAGGTTCGATCTCACGTGCAAATCACTTACTACATCATTCTCACGCTCAGCATCATCATCGCGATCGTGTTTTCGCTGCTGGTTCTGATTACAGGCAAGGGCGATGCGATGGGAGGCAGCGGCGGCGTTCGGACCACTTTCAAGGGGAAGGCGAGCTTCGACGACTTCATCTCGCGCTGGACGCTAATCCTCGGCGTGTCATTTATGGCGCTGATGCTGGTGATCGACGTTGTGGGCCACCAGGTCCATCATTAGCCCATTTGATATATCGAATAGGCGTCCCACCCGGGCTCGCTGGCGATGCGCGTGGCGGCTAGCTGGCCCACATGATAGAAGTCATGCGCGACGATGTACTGCGATCCGCCCTGGAGCGCTTCGTCGGTCCCCGCGCCAAGGATCTTGTTCACGGCCTGGTCTCTAAGGTCGAAGCAAGCTTTGAGCAGTTCGCCTGCATCCGTTGGAGGCACGTAGCTTCCCCAATCATACTTCCGCCCTTCCAGCGAGGCGATCATGGCCAAATAGGCATCCGACAGATGGCCGACCGTCTGCCTCATCGACATCGAGTCGCCGGAGATCCGGAAGTCGAGATCTGCGTCGCGAACGTCCTTGAGCACCTGGCCGAGTTGGTAACCCGCGTCGTTCATCTGATACTTAAGCAAATCGGATGCATTCATGGCGTCAGGTTACCGCGGACGGTACGATCACTTCGATGAGCGAGCAGGCGCGCGCGAGGAATCTATGGGCGGAGTCCGCCTCTGCTTGGGTCTCTTCGATGGGCGACAGAGGAGACATTTCGCGTGCCTTCATCCTCGACCGGCCCATGCTCGATCTCGTCGGCGACCCAAGCGGCCTGAGCGTCGCGGACATCGGCTGCGGCGAAGGAAGGTTCTCCCGAATGCTTTCGAGTCGCGGAGCCCGCGTGGTCGGACTCGACCCAACTCTGCCGCTACTTCTGTCTGCC
>JAICWL010000157.1 GCA_025934835.1 Fimbriimonadaceae bacterium | reverse complement strand
CCCGGCGCTCGCGCCTCGATTTGCTTCGCGATCAAGATGCCCACTTCGACCGCGTGGTGCACACTGAAGGCTGGGAAGATCGTCTCACAGCGCTTCTCCACGACAAGCTTCATGAGCGTGGGCTTCGCCGTCGGCGTGGCGGTTATCGCTACCGGCGCGGTGGGTAAGGGAGATCAAAATGGCTAGATGCACGGCACCAGTTCGAGGTCACATAAGGGGCGGTGGAGCGGACTGCCCGGTTTGCGGCCCTCGGTATGGCCGCCGCTACGGCGGCTATGGCGGCTACTCTCCCTCCTACTCGCCCCCATCCTATCCGTCGTATTCTTCTTCTGGCGGCAGCACCGCCCGTAGCAGCGGCGGCGGCTCGGGCAGGACCAAGAAGCCGCGCTGGTCCTCGGCGAGTTCGCCTGTTTACTACACGACCGAACAGGTTCGGGCATTCGAGCCGGTCCGCGAAAACGTCGAGAAATTGGCGGCCACCCAGCCCGATCTTCGTGACGTGTTCCTTTGTCACGCTTGGGGTGACAGGCAAGGTTCCGCGAAGGAATTGAACGACCTTCTCGTCGCGCGTGGTGTGAGCGTTTGGTTCAGCGAGAACGACCTCGGCCTCGGCGTGCCGATGATGCGAGCGATCGACAAGGGTTTGGTGAACTCCCGGGTGGGGATTGTGCTCGTGACGCCGAACATGGTGGGCCGTCTCAGGGCGGAGAGCGTAGCAGAACAAGAGCTCTCGGCCCTCCTCCGTCGCGAGCGGCTAGTCCCTGTGGTTCATGGAACGACCTATGAAGAGCTTGAGAAGGTAAGCCTCTTGCTCGCGTCCCGAGCCGGGCTGAGCACTGCGGAAGAGTCGATGGAGGAGGTCGCTGCGAAGCTCGCTGAGCTGGTCGCCGCCTAGCCGGAGTCGGACATGAAGCGTGACATGGATTTAGTGCGCGAGTTGCTGCTCTACTTCGAGGCTAAATCCGAAGCGCCTGGCATCCACGCGGCCGAAGTCCGCATCGACGACTACACCGAAGACCAGATCGTACTGCATCTGAACATCATGGCCGAGGCAGGGCTGCTCATCTGCGAACCGTTCCGAAGTTCGACGAACCCCGAGCGCTTCATCCGCACGTTCGTCTTCGATCTCAGTTGGGCGGGGCACGAGTATCTCGACACTATCCGCGACCCCAAAATCTGGAAAAAAACGAAAGCAGGGCTCAGTCGGATCGGGAACTGGTCGTTCGGGGTGGCCCTCGAACTAGCGAAGGGTTTCGCGCTGTCGGAAGCTCGGAAGCTCGGCCTGCCGCTTCCAGCTTGAAGATATCGCCCGTGAGTTTTGGCAGGTCACAGCCTGCGTGTTCGGGCCTCGACATCGTCAAGAACGGCGTAAAGTTCGGGCGGCCAGGCCACCCCCTTGTCGCGCGCCACTTCAACGGCGCGTCGCAGTTCAGGAACGGACACGACCGAGCCTGAGAGAAGGTGGTAGGCATCGCGCATCGCGAGGTAGAGTTTCAACAGCCCTCTGCGCGGCCACAAGTAGAACAAGCCCCAAGGCACGAGGAAGATCGCAAGACCGATCATCACTCGGTTCCAGTTGATCGTCTCGCCGGTCAGAAACTGCCAGCCCAAGACGACGACAATGATGAAACCGAAGCAGCCAAATTGCGTGGCGAATGCGCTCCGACCGGCCCGCGTGTCGATGAAAGCAAACAACTCCTGAGCAATGAGCGCGTCGAGCAGTGACCGGTCGAACTTGGGGATGCGCATTCCCGCTTTGAGATATTCGGCTGCCGCGCTGCTGAGCATTTCCGAACTCAGGTAGGGTTCGCCGAACTTCTTTCCTAACCGCGCGGTTGGGAAGCGATTGTGCCAGTGCCGCCACGTTGACGAGTCCGAGCCGAAGTTCGTCCCGTGAAGGAAGGAACTGTAGGCCTCTTGGATCAGGTAGAGTTGGTCGGCAAAATCGTCCTTTGACAAGTTTTGCTCGGACGCGACCGCTGCTGCCGCCTGTCCCATATCCTTGAAGGGCTGGCAGTCTTCGTAAGACTCCCAGACGTGTTCCTTGGCGTAGCGCCAGTGCGCGTAAACTTCGTCCATGCCGCCCCCTGCCGGGAAGACTGACATTGACCTCAAATGTCTGCAATGGGTCGAAAGCTGGCGTTACGCTTGTCATGAACGAGCGTCCGGTTCCGGCGCGCTCCCAGTGGCCGATCTACGACCGCTAAGGGCGCTTAGCGGACGCGGCCCTTGAGTCTGTGATCGGACAGAAGGGAACTTTGGCCCGCGGGTATGGCCGCTCGGAAGCCGGGGTGGTTTTCAAACTTTCGCCACTGGCCAACGCCGCCGACGGACGATCCCCTTCACCCGCTCCAAAAATCTGTACCAAACGAAGACGCCGGACATGCCTTGCCCCTGCGTCGCGGCGAAAGCTTATGGCCGAGGCGAGACAGTGCGCAAGGGACCACCTGCCGCGTGACATCGCCGTCACGCATCTGTTAGCCGAGGAGCATGGCTTCCACTGGCGCCGCTTCCGCTCGCGAGATCCTGGTCGGTCTCCACGAGATCATGGCCAAGCGCGGCTCGGCGCAGAGCAAGCTCGACCGCGTCGTCGACCTCATCGCCGAAGCGATGCGCAGCGACGTCTGCTCGATCTACCTTCTGCGCGATAATGTTCTCGAGCTGTTCGCGACTCACGGGCTGCGCAAGGAAGCCGTCCATGTGACGCGCCTCAGGATGGGCGAGGGACTGGTCGGCACGATCGCCGCCGAAGGCCGAATCCTCAACCTCGCGGAAGCCGCCGAGCATCCGGCGTTCGCCTATCGGCCGGAAACCGGAGAGGAGCGCTTCCACAGCTTCGCGGGCGTGCCGATCGTCCGGCTCGAAAGCCCGATCGGCGTGCTCGCGGTGCAGAATTCCGAGCCGCGCCGATACGAGGACGTGGAAATCGAGGCGCTGCAGACGGTCGCGATGGTGCTTTCGGAGATGATCGGCGCGGCTCGGCTGGTCGACGGCGCCCGCCGCAGCCGCTTGCGCAGCGCCGGACCGCTGCGGCTCTCGGGCCTCAAGCTCGTCTCCGGAATGGCGAAGGGCGAAGCGGTGTTCCACGAACCGCGGATCGTCGTCGAGCATACGGTCGCCGAGGACATCGAGGCGGAACGCGACCGGGTCTACGCCGCCTTCCGCAAGATGCGCGAGCAGATCGACAACATGGCCAAGGAGGCCGAGTTCGGGACCACCGGTGAGCACCAGGAGATCCTCGAGACCTATCGCATGTTCGCCTATGACGAAGGCTGGTCGCGGCGGATCAACCAGGCGATCGACAGCGGCCTCACCGCCGAAGCCGCGATCGAGCGGGTCCAGCAGCGGATGCGCGCGCGGATGCAGGAGATCGACGATCCGCTGCTCCAGGAGCGGATGCACGACCTCGAGGATCTGTCGAACCGGCTGCTGCGGATCGTGTCGGGCCGGATCGGAACGGCGGCGCAGGCGGGCCTGGCGCGCGACACGGTGCTCGTTGCGCGCAACCTCGGACCTGCCGAGCTG
>JAICWL010000075.1 GCA_025934835.1 Fimbriimonadaceae bacterium | reverse complement strand
GTATCTACTTTCTTGGCGCGGCCCCCGGGGTGGCAGAGCTTGCCGCAGAGCGGATGCGCCTTCGGCATCCGGGTTGCAATATCGTCGGAAGTCGGCACGGCTACTTCCCCGCCGACAGCGACGAAGTCGTGGCCCAAGAAATTGCGACCGAAAAGCCGGACGTCCTTTTCGTGGCCATGGGGATCCCCCGGCAGGAAAAATTTATTCGAGCTACCGAGGAGATCATCGGCGCCAAGGTCGCTATGGGCGTGGGCGGATCCTTCGACGTTTTCAGCGGAAAGACCCGGCGTGCCCCGCCCATGTTCCAGCGGCTGCATCTGGAGTGGCTTTGGCGTCTCATTCTCGATCCAACCAAGGTTGGCAAGGTCAAGCTGCTGCCGAAATTCGTGTGGCTCGTGCTCAGGGCGAAGGCGCAGTGAGGATCTACTCGAAAACCGGCGATGGCGGCACAACCGGCCTTGTCGGCGGCGCACGAGTTCCTAAGACCGACCTCCGCATCCGCGCGATAGGCGAGGTGGACGAGTTAAACGCGGCGATCGGAGTTGCAGCGTCCTGCGCGGGGCGAACTCATGATCCCGATTTGCCGACCGTTCAGTCCTGGCTGTTCGATCTCGGCGCCGAAGTGGCGTCGCCTTCGGAGGGACCACCAGGGCGCCACTGGGCGAGCAGCACGGCTACGCTCGAGCGCTCGATCGACTTGCAATGGGAAAAGCTTCCGGCGCTCAAGAACTTCATCCTTCCGGGCGGATGTCCTCAGGCAGCCGCGCTCCACGTCGCCAGGGGAGTATGCAGGCGCGCCGAGATCGCGCTGTTCGCCCTTCGGGAACAACAGGGCGTAGCAGATGAGATACTAAGGTTTATCAATCGTCTGTCAGATTGGCTGTTCGTTTGCGCCCGCACCGCAAACGCGAACGCCGGCGTCGAAGAGACCGTCTGGCGGAAGGGAGACGAATAAGGTGATATCGATACTTGCAGCCGCCCTCATCCTGTTTCAAGCCCAGGCGCCCACGCAGACGCCACCGCAGGCTCAGCCGACCGACTCGGCTTCACTGATCAGTAAAATGCTCGCCCGGTACGCGGGCGCTAGTCAGCTTTCCGGCCAGTTGCGGTTCACCCAAAGCGCCGGCGGCAAGCAGGTCGTCGTAGATACCTGGATCCAATACGATCGGCCCAGCAAGATCTACCTCAAGCAGGTCAGGCACAGCAGCGACCCGGGCACGTTCCTCGTCACCAGCGACGGCAAGCTGTTCTCCTATGACGGCCCACCGGACCTTGCGGTCAAGCCGCCGCGTCTTGTCGAAGCCGTCAAAGCGCACGGCAAGGAGCAGACGATCGCCGAGATCTACCATGTGGCGGGAGACAGCCTGGGCGAACAGGGCTCCCCTGCCCTCGCGATCGTCATCGGCTTTCTGCCGGACCTCAAGGCTATCCGCGGCACCTGGGCCAGCATCGAGACGGGCGTACCAGCGCAAGTGCGAGGCGTCGACGTCACTGCCATCAAAGGGGCGTATCGGGACTCGAGCACCCAGCCAGTAAGCGGTCGGTACGAGATAGATATCGACAAGGATGCGAACTTGATCCGATACGTTACCGAGCAAAGCTTTTCGGTTCCGAACAACCCGGACCAGTCCGTCAGGGTCGATTCGGTTTGGGATGTCGATCTGAAGGTTGGGAGCCTCGCCGACCCGACGCTGTTCAAAGTGATCCGATGAGCCAGAGAAAGCGTCAACCCTTATGGCGTGAAGATGGACGGATCTGCCGCCCGCGCCAAGTTTTTCGTTTTCCTAAATAATTTCCGACGAAAGTATACGTTTTTGGGTAGATTAACAAACGGGCATGGCAACAACCACAAGGACGAGCTTTGAGAGCCTGAGGAAAGGCACGACAGCCCGCGTTTCCTCGATCACTGGAAATTCGAGCGAGACGGTCCGACTGCAAGAGATGGGCCTGACGGAGGGCACGGTTTTCCGCGTCATCAAGGTCGCCCCCTTCGGTGATCCGATCGAAATCGAGCTCCGGGGCTACCGCCTTTGTCTGAGAAAGAAAGAGACGTCGAACTTTGAAGTCGAAATCCTCGACTGAACTGGCGACACCGGTCGCGCAATCTGCGCCGCAAAGCCCTTTGGTCGCCATAGTCGGCAACCCCAACGCCGGCAAAACCACGCTCTTCAATAGCCTGACCGGCTCGCATCAAAAGGTCGGCAATTACCCTGGCGTCACCGTCGAGAAGGTCGCCGGGACGTTGAGGCTCCCGAGCGGCGTTGTCGAATGCATCGACGTCCCCGGTCTCTACTCCGTTTCAGCGGTCAGCGAGGACGAGCGGGTGGCCCTCGAAGTAATTCAGGGCCATTGCCCTGGTCTTCGAATGCCGGACCTGTTCGTCTGCGTCGTCGACGCGACGAACCTCGAGCGCAACCTGTACCTTTTCAGCCAGCTTGCCGAGACCCAAACTCCCATGGTAGTCGCCCTGACTATGGTCGACCGCCTGACAGGCAAGAACAGACAAATCGACATCGCCAAACTTTCCAATCTGCTCGGCGTCGAGGTCGTGCCGATCGTGGGACATAAGGAGCGAGGGCTGTCGCTTCTTCGCGAGGCTGTCGCTCGGAATCTCGAGAAGCGGAAGCCGCCGGTAGCGCTGCTCGCCAGAGACGACGTGCTCGAAGCCCAAGTCTCCTTCCTGCGCGAGAGGCTCGCGCGTATCGGCGCCGATTTTGGCCGGGCCGAGGTAAGGGAGGCGCTCGTTGCGCCGACCGACGAGTTCCGGTCGTTCCTTGAAGAGTTTCCGGAGGTGCGAGAGGCTTTCGAATCCGCCCAAGGTGTGATCGCGGGCTTCCCCACTGGAGCGCCTTCACAAGAGGTTGCGACGCGCTATCAGTGGGCGACGATGGTGGAGCGAGCCAGCGTTCGGGAGCTCAGTTCGGGGCGCAAATCGCGCTCACTCACAGATCGCATCGATGGGTTTCTTACCCACCGGGTTTTTGGCCTGATCGTTTTCGTCGGGCTGATGTATCTAGTTTTTCAGTCGATCTACACGTTCGCTCAGCCTCTGATGGATGGCATGGACACGGGGTTCAAGTGGCTTCAAGGCGCTGTCGGCCCACACCTCGCTGGGATCCCGGCACTCCAGTCGCTGGTGGTCGACGGCTTGATCGCTGGGGTAGGCGGCGTCATGAGCTTTCTGCCTCAAATCCTTATTCTGTTCTTCTTCATTTCGGTGCTCGAGGGCACGGGATATCTCGCCAGGGCGGCGTTCCTCATGGACCGCCTGCTCGGCTGGTGCGGACTTAACGGTCGCGCGTTCATCCCTTTGCTTTCGAGCTTCGCTTGCGCGGTGCCGGGAATCATGTCCGCGCGGGTGATGCCCGATTCCAAGAGTCGGCTGGCCACCATTTTGGTTTCTCCGCTGATGTCTTGCAGCGCGAGGCTGCCCGTTTATCTACTGCTGATCGGCGCGTTCATCCAGCCGCGGTATGGGGCGTTCTGGGCTGGATTCTCGCTGTTCGCCATGCATCTGCTCGGGCTTTTGGTTGCAATCCCGATCGTCTGGTTCTTCAATCGGCGAGTGCTGCGCGGCTCGAGGCTGCCTTTTATGCTCGAGCTCCCGCCATACCAGTGGCCGAGGTGGCGCGACGTGTGGCTGGCGATGTACTTCCGCGGCAAGGTGTTCGTGAACACTGCCGGAACGATCATCGTGGCGATGTCTATCGTAATTTGGGGCCTTTCCTACTTCCCCCGGCTTTCGCCTCAGCAGCGGCAGCAGGCGGCTGCCGAATACGTCCAGGCTCATCGCGATGCCAACCCCTCGGTGATCCAGAAGCATGTCGCTGAGCAGCAGCTTGCATCGTCGGTTTTGGGTCGCTTCGGCAAGGCCATCGAACCTGCGTTCCGGCCCGCGGGGTTCGACTGGCGTATCACGACTTCCATCCTCGCTGCGTTTCCGGCTCGCGAGACCGTGGTGCCCTCGCTGGGCATCATCTTCTCTCTGGGGGGAGACGTGGATCAAGGCAACGGTAACCTTCGGTCGGCACTGAATGACGCCGCCTGGCCCGACGGCAGCCCTCTCTTCACGCCTTGGACCGCCGTCGGCATGATGGTTTTCTTCGCGCTGTGCATGCAGTGCATGGCGACCTTGGCGACCGTGAAGCGCGAGACCAACGGGTGGAAGTGGCCGATCTTCATGTTCACCTACATGACCGCGTTGGCGTACCTGGCCGCCATCCTCGTCCACCAACTGGGCCTCTGGCTCGGGTAGCGCCGCTGCTCGAGCTGCGCCGGGAAGCCCGTCCCCGCATGGCCGCACTGCGAGGTTGGGTCTTCCGGACATAGCCCCACGCCTTAGCGCAAAGCTCCGGATTCTGTTCCTCCGTCACCAGACCAATTCCTTGCTCGACGCTGTCCGGGCAAAGCGCGCATGCCTACGTGGCGAAGGAGCAAAGGTCGTCGGGTAGCTCGATGAAGCGAATTGCGACCCAGTCGAGCTCGTCTCCGTCCCTCGTACCACTGGGGCCATTGCGGCTACACTGCGGCGTTTACCTTCTCTTCATGGCCGGTCTCGCTGCTCTTGTAGATCGCATCGAAGATGGCGTTCAGAATCAGGCCGTTTTCGCCGGGAACGGGCGAGGGCTTATGATGCAGAATAGCGTCCACAAACGCCTTCACCTCGTCGACGTGGGCTGATTCCACGTGGGGGATGTTCGCCGGGATCACATCGAGCAGCTGGCGGTTCGCTTCGGTAAAGATCTCGACCGGCTTGTCGCCCCACGGCGTGACAATCGCGCCGGACTTCGTGCCGTAGAGCTGCGTCTTGAAATTCTCGCCACTCGCCTGGTTCGCCATGAACGAGCTCTCGAGCGTGACCGTA
Organism: Fimbriimonadaceae bacterium; assembly: GCA_025934835.1. Classification (GTDB taxonomy): domain Bacteria; phylum Armatimonadota; class Fimbriimonadia; order Fimbriimonadales; family Fimbriimonadaceae; genus Fimbriimonas. Next base: position 11,665 of record JAICWL010000075.1, on the reverse strand, counting down.
GCCCCATTCTCGAACTTGATCATGCCGACGGCGAAGTCCTCGACGGTGAACTTGCTTCGGTCGTAATCGCCCCAGCTATTGAACAGCTCAGGATTCTTGCCGAGCGTGTTCCAGGTTTTGCCGAAGGCGCTAACCGGCTTCGGATAGCCCATGAAATAGAGCGTGAAGTCCAGGATGTGGACGCCGATGTCGATTAGCGGGCCACCCCCCTGCTTCTCCTTGTCGATGAACACGCCCCAGCCCGGTACGCCCCTGCGCCTGAGAGCCTGAGCCCGAGCGTAGTAGATGTCGCCCATCGAGCCGGCGTCGATGTAAGCCTTCATGAACCTCGCCGCGCCCGTAAACCGGTTTTGGAGCCCTACTTGAAGGATCTTATCGGCTTCCTTGGCCGCGCGGCACATTCGGCGGCATTCGGCGGCGTTCATTCCGAGCGGCTTCTCACAAAGCACATGTTTGCCGGCTTTGAGCGCTTCTACGGTCGGCTCGACATGGTACGCGTTCGGCGTGGCAACCGAAACAGCGTCGATGCTCTTGTCTTTGAGCAGCTCTCGGAAATCGGTGTAAGTTTTGCCGACGTCATACTTCTCAGCCGCCTGTTTCGCCGTGTCCGGATTCACGTCGCACACCGCAACCATTTCGCAAAGGTCCGGCATGCTCGCGTAGCCGCGCATATGACAGCCCTGGGCGATTCCCCCGCTGCCAATGATTCCGATCTTCAGTTTCTTCGCCATGCTGCCCCTGAGGATACCGATCCCGATAGCTCGTAAGCCCGGTGAGTGTGAGCTAATTCCTCCGAGGCTGCGGCGCCCGCAGGGCAAGCCAAGCGCCGACGGCGAATATCGCGGTGAGAACGGCCCAAAAGACCAGGTGAGGCATCTCCTGCACATCCACATACGGGATGCCTACGGTGACGTCGTAGTTGTGCGCCGCCAGGAAGGTGAGCTTGACGCCGACCCAGCCGACGAGCACGTAGGCGACGTGATCGAGGACGGGATAGCGCTCCAAGACTCGCACCATTGCTCCGGCCGCGAACCGGAGAAGCACAATTCCGAGCATGGCGCCCAGATACACGACCCAGAGCTTCTCGAATCGATTGCCCACGAACGTAACGCCCGCCAGCACGCTGTCTATCGCGAACGCGATATCCATGAGTTCGACAACAGCTACCGTGGCGAGCAGTCCGCGGCCGCTGGTGTCCGGTCCGGTACGGCGAGATCCGCGGCCCAGGAAGTGCTTCACCGGCATCGAGAGCAAGTAGAGCGCTCCCGCGGCCTGCAGCCACCAAAGCCTCAGCACGAAGCTTGCAAGCAGAATTGCCGCCAGCCGGAACGCGAACGCCCCGACGAGCCCGTACAGCAGGCCCTTGCGCTGGCTTTGAGGCGGCAGGTGCCGAACCAGGAGGGCGAGAACGATAGCGTTATCCGCCGATAATAAGCCCTCGAGGAGGAACAGGAACGCGACGCTCAAAAGATCGGCAGGTTGAAAGCTCTGGCCGAGAAACATAATGCGAACTATTCGGCATGGGCCGTTCTGCCACAATTGGCTGGGGCGCGCCGTCCCCATTTCTTACGAGACAATGCCAACGTACGTTTACGAATGTTCGAGCTGCAAGAACACTTTCGAAGTGGAGCAGCGCATCACCGAGGACCCGCTGGATACATGCAAGTGCGGTTCGACAGGCTCGGTCAAGCGAGTGATTCAGCCGGTTGCCGTATCATTCAAAGGCTCCGGGTTCCATATCAACGACTACTCGCCGAGCGCCAAGCCCGAGGCGGTAGAAAGTGCCCCGAAAGCCGAGTGCACGGGGGACACGTCGACCTGCGCCTGCTCGCAGCCGGCGACTGAAGACTAACCGGCCGGACCGAGAAGCCCCAGCTTGCGGGAAATGTCTCCTACCAGATAGAAGCTTCCGGTAACGACGACTACGCCATCTTCGCCGGCATCCTGGAGCGCCGCGTCGAGGGCGGCCCGAGCGCTTGGATGCGCGGTGGCTCTCATGCCGAGTGATTCGATCCGGGCGGCTGTTTCCTGGGGGAGCATTGCGCGGCGAAAGTCGATGGGCGCCACGTGGGCAGAGGTCGCGATGCCTACGAACGGAGAATAGAACTCGTCGGGCTCGTGCCCCCGGACCATGTTCGTCAGGAGCACCAGGCGCTCGGGCCAGGACGCCAGCCGTGCCTTCAGGGTGTCGCGCAGCGCGCGAGCCGAGTCGCTGTTGTGCGCACCGTCGAGGATGACGAGTCGTCCATCGACGTGGATCTGTTGAAACCGGCCAGGAGCCGATGCGGCAGCGAGCCCCCCCCGGATTGCCGGCTCGTCCACTTGCACGCCAGATGCCAGTAGGGCGCCCACTGCCACGGCGGCATTGTGCGGCTGTTTCGACCCAAGTAGGCCGGGATGCAGCCGATCGAACTTGCCCCAGGGGGTCTCGACGGAGAGGCCATCTTCGCAGAGCTGGTAGCGAATATCCGAGCCGACGCGTAGAACCGGCGCGCCCACTTCCCCGGCGATGAGCTCGGCCTCCACGGCTGCTTCGTCCGCCATTTCTCCGAGCACGAGCGGCACTCCGCCCTTGGCGATGCCAGCCTTTTCCCGGGCGATCTCGGCCCGCGTGTGACCCAGGATGCTCACGTGATCCAGACCGATGCTCACGATAGCCGTAGAACGAGGGTGCACGACTGTAGTCGCGTCCAATCGGCCGCCGAGGCCAACCTCCAAAGCCACCCACTCGGCGCGTTGTCGCTTCCAGTATTCGAAGCCGACGGCGGTCTTGAATTCGAACTCGGAAATGCCGCCGAACTCCGTTTCACTAAACGAGTCGGCGATGGGCGCCAGGTCGGTTACGATTCTCGCGAGGTCCTCTCGGGAGATCGGCGTGCGGTTCAACTGAACTCTTTCCCGTGGGTCGACCACGAAAGGGCTGAAGAACGCGCCGGTTCGGAACCCGGCCTCGCTCAGCATGCACTGCAGGTAGTCGGTCACCGAACCCTTGCCGTTCGTCCCGGCCACATGGACGAACTGCGGGCCACCGGGCTCGCCGAGCGAACCGGTTAGGCCCGCTCGATTCACAAATGCCTGCATGCGGTCGAGCCCAAGGCGCCATCCGCGGAGTTCCAGGTTCGCGATATAAGCCAGCGACTCTTCGTAGGTCATCGTCCGGCGACGGCCTGGGAAATCAGCCCGGACTCAGCGATCCTCCGCACAGCCTCTGAGAACCTCTCGCCGTTGCGGTCTCCGAGCAAAGTGAGCGACATGCGAACCCAGCCTTCGCCTTCGGTGCCGTAGCCCGAGCCGGGGATCGTCACGATGTTGGCGCGCTTCAGCAATTCTTGGCAGAAGTCTGCACTGGTCATTCCTGGCGCCGGGACGCGAGCCCAGACGTAGAACGCGGCCTTCGGCTTCGCGACTTTCCAACCGATCGCGTTCAGGCCGTCCACGAGGGCATCGCGCCTGCGCTGATACATCTCGATAGATGCCTCGTTTCGGATTCCGGAAAGTGCCGCGGCCCCTGCTTCGGCGACTGCAGGAAACTGCTTGCTGTCCAGGTTGCTTTTCAGCGCCGCGAGGTTTGCTACGGCTTCCGCGTTGCCCAGAGCGAAGCCAAGCCGCCAGCCGGTCATGTTGAACATCTTGCTGAGGGAGTGGAACTCGATAGCCACAGACCGCGCCCCTTCTACCTGGAGCACGCTCGGATTACGGTAGCCGTCGTAGGCGACTGTCGAGTAGGCCATGTCGTTGACGAGCAGGATGTCGTACTGCCCGCAGAACGCGACCAGGTCCCTATAGAAGCCGATCGGCGCCACTGCGCCAGTCGGGTTGTTCGGATAACAAACGTAGAACAGCTTCGCCTTGCGCGCCACATCGGTCGGAATCTCCGAGAGCACCGGCAGGAATCCGTTCTCTTCGCGTAGCGGCGTCTCGTAGACTTCCCCGCCGGCGAAGAGGGTATTCACGCGGTAGACGCTGTACGCGGGGTTCGGAACGATCGCCAGATCGCCGGGATCGATGTAGGTCCACGCCAGGTGGGCGAGACCCTCCTTGCTGCCGATGAGCTGGACGATCTCCTTGGCCGGATCTATTTCCACTCCGAATTCGTTCCGGTACCACTTGGCCGCGGATTCGAGAAAGCTCTTCCAGCCTTTGGCGGTTTCGTCGTACCGATGGGTAGCAGGGTTGTCCACGGCAGACTTCAGCGCCTGAATGATCGCGTCCGGCGTGGGCATATCCGGGTCTCCGATTCCGAGGTCGAGCACGTCTGCCCCGGAGGCGATCGCCTCGGCTTTGATTCTCGAGATCTCGGCAAATAGATACGGCGGCACCATGTCCAGGCGGCTGCTTCGCAAAGGCATGCCGAAGAGGGTACCAGCGGGACCCAAGGGGCATGCCGGGTACCCTCTGTGTTTCGGATCGGGGCGTAGCTCAGCTTGGTAGAGCGCGTGCTTTGGGAGCATGAGGCCGCAGGTTCAAGTCCTGTCGCCCCGACCATTGCCGCCCAGGTTCTAGGCGCACGAGGCGCAGCCGCAAGAAAGCCCGCGGAGGGCCTGCACTCCTTCCCAGAAAATGATCGGCGTCATCAGGAGGCCCGCGGCGGGATCGCTCCACCACCATCCCAGCAGCCGATGCAGTACGAGCCCGGCCAGCGTGATGGCTGCCAGGTACGCGCAAAAGTCCGTTTGGCGCGCGTCCGCGCGAACGGCGCTGCTGCCGATGTCTTGAGAAGCCCGCCTCTTCGCCGAAGCAAGCAGAGGCATCGCGAGTACCGAGAACCCCGCGATTGCGATGCCGAGAAGGCTCTCCTTGGGTACCTCGTGCGCCAGAAGGCCAGACGTGCTGTCTATCGCGATGCCGATAGAGAGGAACACGAAGCATGCCCCAACGAACCTAAGTCCGGAGCGCTCGGAGATGGCCCACCGTCGAGCACCGCCGATCGAGAAAATGCGCCACAAAACGATCGATGCGGAAAGCACCTCGATGCAGCTATCGAATCCGAAACCGCATAACGCCACGCTGCCCGCTGCCGAGGCGGCGTAGAGCGAAACCGCGCCTTCCAGCAGGCCATGGCCGATTGTAAGCCACTGAAGCGCCATCGCTTTTGGCCGGGCGAAAACTGCGATTTCTCCAGGTGTCACTCGGCTATTAGTTTATCCGGCCAGAGGTGCGCCTTGACGAAATCTTAACTCCCGGGCGATCCGACCTTTACGGATCAGGCATCTACGCTGTACGGCGCGTAGCAAAGGGGCACCGCGATAGGACAAATGGTCGAAGCTCCTCCGCCTTCTGTGCTTTTCAAACTACGGCGAGCGTTGCTCGGCGCCCCAATCCCTTCCTCGCACGCGGAGCACGAGCGCCTTTCGCCGCTGCTCGGTCTGCCGGTCTTCAGTTCGGACGCGCTCTCGTCGGTCGCGTACGCGACGGAAGCGATCCTGTCGGTGCTTATCCTGGCGAGCGTTGCGGCTCTGGGCGACCAGATCTGGATCTCGCTTGCGATCGTGCTGCTGATCGTCATGATCGCGTTCTCGTACCGGCAGACGATTCAGGCGTACCCCAGCGGAGGCGGGTCGTACATCGTCGCGTCCGACAATCTGGGCCCGAAATTCGGCCTCGTCGCCGGAGCCGCGCTGCTCATCGATTACATTCTCACGGTATCGGTCTCGGTCGCCGCTGGCGTCGACTCGATCCTTTCGGCGATGCCGGAGCTCAAGCGGTCCATCCCCTACGCTGCAGTCGCTCTCTCTCTGGGGTTCATTTTCATAGTCGCCTTCGCCAATCTGCGAGGCTTACGCGAATCCGGCCGGCTGTTCGCCTTGCCGACGTATGGTTTCGTTGTTTCCATGTTCGTCGTCATCGGATACGGCGCGTACCGCGTGGCGACTGGGCCAGTCGGCGGACCTTGGGTGTACGCGCCTTCGTTGGGGCGTGAGGCGGGCTACGGCATGGTTTTCCTCTCGCTCCGAGCGTTTGCTGCCGGATGCACTGCGCTCACGGGTATCGAGGCGGTTAGCAACGGCGTCCCGGCATTCAAAGCGCCCGAATCCAAGAACGCTTCGACCACGCTCCTGATGATGGCCGCTGTATTGAGCCTTCTATTTCTGGGCATGGGGTACGTCGCGCTCAAGCTGCCGACGCATTATCCTGATTTCAGGATCGTCGACTCGACTAGCCCGACGTATCGCACGCTCATCGCGCAAATCGCGGCGTTCGGGTTCGGCGAGCACCACTTCATGTACTTCACCGTTCTGGGGTTCACGGCGGCTATCCTGATCCTCGCTGCAAATACCGCGTTCGCGGATTTTCCGAGGCTTGCGAGCTTGCTCGCCCGCGACGGATTCATGCCCAGGTACCTCGCTCGGCAAGGGGACAAGCTGGTATTTCACAACGGCATCATGCTGCTCGGCGTTGCCGCTGCGCTGCTGATCGTAATCTTCGGCGGGAAACTCGACGCTCTGCTGCCTCTGTACGCGATCGGCGTATTCACGGCTTTTTCGCTGTCTCAAGCCGGAATGGTTATGCATTGGCGCCGACTGCGCGAGCCCGGCTGGGTCCGCAGCATGGTGATTAACTCTATAGGCGCCGGACTTTGCGTGATCGTCCTCTTGATCATCGCGATCACCAAATTCGCGGAAGGCGCCTGGCTTGTGCTGGTTCTGATCCCCATCGTGTGCTCGATGTTTTGGGCGATCAAGAAGAGGTACGAGTCGATCGGGCGGCAGCTCATGGCCGTGCCGGCTCCCGAAATCCATCCTGAGCATGTGGCCCTGCTGCTCGTCCCCAGGGTGCACCGAGGGGTGCTGAACGCGCTCGAGTACGCCGTGAAGCTTCAAGGCGAAGTTCAGGCCGTACACGTGACTCTGAACGAGCGGACCCTCCCCGAGCTCCAGCGGCAGTGGGATCGATTCGGCCAAGGAGTGCCGCTCGTGGTTCTGCCTTCTCCGTACCGGTCGCTCATCCAACCCGTGCTGGACTACGTCGATCTGATTCGGAGCGAATCGCCGAGAGCTTTGGTGACGGTGGTGGTGGCCGAAGCTGTTCCGATCAAGTGGTACCACCGGCTTCTCGTTGAAAACGTCGCGCAGCAGCTCAAGCAGGCGCTGGCCAGACGGAGCAACGTCGTCGTGGCGAACACGCGTTACTTCTTGCAGTAGGCCAGCCGGGCCCCGATCCCCTGCTATCATTCAGGCTTGACGTCCCGCAGGGCGCCGCGCTTGGAATGAACGACGGACCACGTACATCGCTTTTTCACAACCTGCGTCGCGCTCTCCTTGGCGCGCCGATTCCGTCGTCCCAGGCTCATCACGAGCGGCTTTCGCCGTTCCTGGGACTGCCGGTGTTCAGCTCCGACGCTCTGTCCTCGGTCGCTTACGCCACAGAAGCGATCTTGGCGGTGCTGATCCTGTATTCCGTCCAGGCGCTCAATATCCAGATTTGGATCTCGCTGGCGATCGTAGTGCTGATCGCTATGATCGCAATCTCATACCGGCAGACGATCAACGCCTACCCGACCGGCGGAGGCTCGTATATCGTGGCGTCCGACAACCTGGGGTACCGCTTGGGGCTGGTCGCCGGCGCCGCGCTGATGATCGACTACATTCTAACGGTCGCCGTATCGGTCGCGGCAGGCGTGGATTCGATTCTCTCGGCTCTACCGCATTTGAAGAGCGTGATCCCGGACGCGTCGGTCACTCTTTCGCTGTTTTTTGTGGCGCTGGTTGCGTTCGCGAACCTCCGCGGCATGAGGGAGTCTGGCACCCTGTTCGCTTTGCCCACCTACGGATTCATCGTGTCGATGTTCGCGGTGGTCTCGTGGGGCATTTTCAAGATCCTCCAGACTCCTGCGCACGATCCTGTCGTGCTGACTCACACACTGGGCAAGGAGCACTCGATGTTCCTGTGGTTCATTATCCTGCGCGCGTTCGCGGCCGGCTGCACGGCGCTGACGGGGATCGAGGCCGTGAGCGACGGAGTTCAGGCGTTCAAAGCGCCGGAGACCAAGAACGCAGGCAAGACGCTCCTTATCATGTCCGTGCTGCTAAGCCTGCTGTTCCTAGGGATGGGTTATGCGGCGCTGAATCTGCCCAGCCACTGGACCAGCTTCCGAATTCTGGAATCGAGCGACCCGCACTACCTGACGCTGATCGCCCAGATCGCCGCGTTCGGCTTCGGACAGAACTCGTTCATGTTCTATGTGGTGCTGGCCTTTACCGCAGCGATCCTGGTGCTCGCGGCGAACACGGCATTCGCCGATTTTCCGAGGCTATCGAGCTTCCTAGCGCGCGATGGATTCCTCCCGCGCTATTTCCGCCGCCAAGGCGACAAGCTCGTATTTCATAACGGCATCGTCGTTTTGGCCGCGGCGGCGGCGCTGCTGATTGTGATCTTTCAGGGCAAGCTCGATGCTCTACTGCCGCTGTATGCGATTGGCGTATTCACGGCGTTCACGCTATCGCAAACGGGCATGGTGTTTCATTGGTGGCGAACGCGAGAGCCTGGTTGGCACCGGAGCATGGCCATCAATGCAGTCGGCGCGACGCTGTGCTTCATCGTCCTAGTGATCATTGCGGCAACCAAGTTCCTCGAAGGCGCCTGGCTGGTCATCATTCTCATACCGCTCGTCGTGTCGCTGTTCTGGGCCATTCGCGTTCGGTACGACGCCATGTCGCGCCAGCTCGCCATCGCCGAAGTTCCGCCGGCCGAGGGAGCCGGCCATGTGGCTCTTCTGCTGGTTCCGCGGCTTCACCGGGGCATTCTGGGCGCGCTGGCGTATGCCAAGCAGCTCAAAGGCGAGTGCGAGGCGGTGCATGTTACGATCAACGAAAAGAACCTTCCGGAGCTTCAGAGGCAGTGGCAGCAATACGGTCAGGATGTCCCGCTCGTGGTGCTTCCATCGCCGTACAGGTCGCTTATCGAGCCCGTGCTCGAATACGTCGACAAGATTCGGGAGGAGCGACCGGACGTCATGATCACGGTTGTCGTAGCCGAGGCTGTCTCCACGAAGTGGTATCAAAAGTTGCTGACGGAGAACGTCGCGCAGCAGCTCAAGAACTCGCTCGCGAGAAGGAAGAACGTCGTTGTGGCGAACACTCGCTACTTCTTGCAGTAGGCTGAAGCCGTGAGCGTAGCACCACGAGAGCTGGAGAGCCTGGCCCCGAAAAAGCCGCGAGTGCGGCTGATGCTCACTTGTCTGTGCGACGCGTACTTCGGTGAGATCGGAATCGCGACCGTCAAGGTGCTAGAGCACGCGGGTTGCGAGGTCCTTTTCGACGAGCGTCAGACGTGCTGCGGTCAGCCCCCGTTCAATGCCGGCGACTGGGATTCTGCTCGAACGGTGGCGGACAGAACCGTCGAGTTGTTCCGGACCGGCGAGCCGATAATCGTGCCGAGTGGATCGTGCACGGCGATGCTGCGAGAAGGGTATCCGATGCTTTTTCCGAAGCTCGGGCGCCTGCCGGCGTTCGAGCTTTCCGAGTACCTAGTGCGCGAGCTCGGCATCAACTCCTGGCCCCGCCGGCCCCTCGGTAATCCAAAGCCGATGAAGATCGCGTTCCACCGGGCGTGCCACGGACGATCGATCGGCCTTGGGGACGTCCAAGAGTTCCTGCTCGCCACGGTGCCGGGTGTCGAGCTCGTGCGATTCGATCAGGAGGAACAGTGCTGCGGTTTCGGAGGCGCGTTCTCGGCCACTTTTACAAAGGTATCGGCTGGAATCGGCCGTGAGAAGCTTCGGAATATCGTCGCTTCCGGCGCCACCGTTCTCGCGAGCGGAGATATGGGCTGCCTGATGCACCTCGGCGGCCTCATCGAGAGGGAGGGAATTCCGCTGAAGGTGATGCACTTCGCGGAGATCCTTGCGGGAGCGCTGTCCGAATGAGGAGCCCGCGCGTCGAGGAGAACGCCAGGAAGGTCTCGCCCGAAGCCACGGCCAGCGTTCGCAGCGCCACCGCCGCGGTCACCCTAGCTCGCCAGAACGCCTTACCCGCTTACTTCAAGGACGTGGACAGAGCAACGGCGCACGCTGCCGCGATCAAGGATTACGTTCTCGACAACCTAGGCAGCTTGCTTGAACAGTTGGAGGGCAATTGCCAGGCGAACGGCATTCAAGTGCACTGGGCCCAGCACGCCGCTTCGGCGAACAAGATCATTGGCGACATTTGCGCTCGCTCGGCGCCAGGCGGCATCGTCGTCAAGGCCAAGTCGATGGCCACGGAGGAGATCCACCTCAACCATAGCTTGGAAGCAGCAGGGTTCGAGGTCGTAGAGACCGACCTGGGAGAATACGTTGTCCAGATCGACCACGATCGACCGAGCCATATTGTCGCGCCGATCATCCACAAGAATCGTCGCGAAATCGCGAAGAGCTTCGAGCGCGAGGGTCTCGGTCCGTATACCGAGGTGCCCGAAGAGCTCGCGATGCAGGCTCGGGCGAGGCTCCGCGAGAAGTTTCAGTCCGCCGAGATTGGCATCAGCGGCGTGAATTTCGCGGTCGCAGAATCAGGCCGCCTCGTCCTTCTGGAGAACGAAGGAAACAATCGGCTTTCCACAACTGCGCCCCAAGTTCATATCGCGGTGATGGGAATCGAAAAGGTGTTGCCTCGAGAAGGAGACCTGCCGCTATTCCTGCGGCTCCTCGCGGGGTCGGCCACGGGTCAAAAGCTCGGTTCTTACGTCCATTTCATCTCGGGCCCCCGCCGGCCGGATGAAATTGACGGGCCACGCGATGTGCATCTCGTCCTGCTGGACAATGGACGCACCCAGGTGATGGCGGGCAAATACAAGGAGATTCTGCGCTGCATCCGATGCGGAGCTTGCCAAAATGTGTGTCCCGTGTACCGCGAAGCCAGCGGCCACGCCTACGGGCACGTTTATGCGGGTCCTATCGGCGCCGTCCTCGCGCCCGCCCTGGAGGGGGTCGAAAAGCTGGGAGACCTTGCGAAGGCCTCCACACTTTGCGGCGCCTGTCAGGAGGCTTGCCCGGTTCAGATACCGATTCCGAGGATGCTGCTCGAGCTGCGGGACGACGCCTACCGCGCGGGAGTAATCCACGAGGGAATTCCCTGGGGCGCATTCGCCTTTGCTGCTTCGAGCTCGTGGCGTTGGCGAGCAGGGCTCAAGATGCTGCCGGTGGCAAGTACCGCGCCGAACCCTCTCAAGAAGGGCTGGACGGATTCGAGAGCTATGCCATCGAGAGTTGGCAGAAGCTTCAGGCGGTGGTGGAATGAACGATCGTGACACCATCCTTCAGCGCCTGCCGCGCATGAACACGCCGCCACCGCCCGTGGAAACCGGATTGCGAGAGCACGGGGGAGAGCTCTGGACACAATTTGAGGAGAACCTCTTGCAGCTAGGGGGCCGGATGGCCACAGTCGAAGAGGCCCTCGGCGCGGCGGCCGGCCACGCCTGGATCGACGAGGACGTGGCCGATCTATTCGGACCGAGCTCGGCCACGATATGGGATGCCCGAGTCGGCGTCACTTCCGCTCACGCTGCGCTCGCCGATACGGGCTCGATCGTACTCAGCGCGGGGCCCGGAAAGGCTCGGCTGGCCAGCCTTGCTCCCCCGTTACACATTGCCTTGGTGCCTGAGGAGGCAATATTCCCTACCCTCGATCGATACATCGGATTGTTTCCGAGGCGAACCTCGGTGATCGTCACCGGCACGAGCCGCACAGCG
>JAICWL010000082.1 GCA_025934835.1 Fimbriimonadaceae bacterium | reverse complement strand
TTCGGCACTCATTGTTTGTGGGCGACTACAGCGTTGCTGCTGGGCACGCTCAACCGTCTCTACCAAGGGATTTAAAGGACGAATGATGTTAGCAACAGTTGTCGCACTTGCACTCGCTGCCGCCCAAACCGGGCCGGAAGTCACCATTTACAACCAAGGCTTCGGTCTCGTCAAAGAGGCGCGAACGATGGACCTCAAGGCTGGCCGTCAGACCGTGGCCATCGAGGATGTTGCTTCGATGATCGAGCCATCGAGCGTCAGTATCCGTAGCCTGACCGACAAGGACAGCTTCACCGTTCTCGAGCAGAACTATCAGTACGACCTAATCAGCCCGCTGGCGATTTTGAACAAGTCCGTCGGCCAAAAGGTGAGATTCGTTCGCTCGATCGGCAACCAGCGCGACGTGCTCGAGGGCACGCTCATCAGTTCGCCGACTGCGATCGTCGGCGGCACGGATGGCAGCGCCTCCATGACCTACAACGGCATGGTCATTCGAACCGACGACGGACGAATCGTGTTGAACCCTACCGGCGAAGTCGAGGTGCAGACGGTTCCTCCAGGGCTCATCAGCCGTCCAACTCTGCTGTGGGAGATAGACTCTGCCCGCGCGGGGTCGAACACCGTCGAGCTCAGCTATCTCACAAAGGGCATCAGCTGGAAGGCCGATTACGTTTTGACGCTCGACGGCACAGCCTCACATGGCGATTTGCAGTCCTGGGTAACTCTCGACAACCAGTCTGGCAAGACGTACCCGGACGCCAAGCTTAAGCTCCTCGCCGGTGATGTGAATCGCGCGCCTACGGGGCAGGGAGGCTTCGGGGGAGGGCTCAATCGCGATTTCGCGGCGGCCAAAGCTCCCCAATTCCAAGAAGAATCACTATTCGAGTACCACCTGTACACGCTCCAAAGGCCGACCACGGTGGCCGACAAGTCCTCGAAGCAGGTGTCCCTGTTGCAAGCTCCGAGCGTCGCCGTCTCGAAGAAGCTCATCCTGGATGCGATGCAGGGCTTTTCGGACTACTACCCCGCAGAAGGCGAGGTCGGAACCGGCGATCTCAAGCCCCAGGTTCGAATCGAATTCGAAAACACCTTAGCCAACGGCCTCGGGGTTCCGCTGCCCATGGGAGATTTCAAGGTGTACCAGCGCGATGCATCGGGCAGCGTGCAGCTTCTTGGAGAGGACCACATCAACCACACGCCGAAAAATGAGCACCTTTCGCTCGTAGTCGGCAGGTCGTTCGATATCGCCGCGAGCCGCAAACGCACAAATTTCACTAGGATAAACAACCGAACCGTTTCCGAGTCGTTCGAAATCGAAGTCCGTAACCGGAAAGAAGTGCCCGATACCGTCCACGTGTACGAGCGTCATTGGGGAGACTGGCATGTAACCAAGAAGAGCCAGGACTTCGTCAAGCTCGACGCCAACACGATGGATTTCGTGGTGAGCCTCAAACCGAACGAGGTCCGCACCGTGAGCTACACCGTGGAAACCCGCTGGTAGTCGGTCATTGCGCGCAGGGGCGGCTGCCCGCCCTCCGAAGCACCGCCGCGCCCCCGCGCTGGGCGCTTTCCTCCTTCGCCCGATCGCTGGCCCCGAAGGGCCGAGGCGCCGAGAGGCGCCTCAGTTCGGTGTGGCCTCTTCCACGCCGATGGCCGCGAGAGCGGCCTGATCGTTGACCCACTTTGCCCTCATCGCCATATCGTGCGTCATATCCGCCAACGACCCGGCGTGGAACGCCAGGTTTGGAATGAAGCACGTAAACGCGAGATTGCCCTCGTCGATGCACCAAGACCCCAGGTCGTGGCACCAGTTCCAGTCGCGCCGCTCCATCTCGTTGAGCTTCATGGCTGTTCGAGCGCGGTCATGCTCATCGTCGCTCCACGGAAGCACCATGACTAGGGCCAGTCCGTTCCCGTACTCGGCGTGCGGCTCGCGCGCGGTGATTCGGACCGTGATCGGGTTGTTATGTAGCCAGTCGAACTCGGCCGTCAGCTCGCCGGAGCCGTCGGTCTTGCTCGAAAGCGCGATGCGACGCAGGTTGTCGTGGGCCGATTCCCACTCGCCGCAGCCCTCCCACCGGCTCGGCTGTTTGCCTGACGGTACGAAGAAGTTCTCGACGGCGTTGACCATCGGGTCGGGAGTAGGCCGGAAGCCTCCTCTAGGGTGTCCGCTGATTGCGGGCTTGAGCCCGAAATCGTTCTCCAGATTCTTGGCAACCTTGTCCGCTCTCGCGATTTGAAGCGCGACCGCGGCAAGGAAAACCTTGCTGAGCCATGCCTCGTTGTCGCCTTGGGCGTAAACGGTGCAGCTCATCTTGTACAGGTTGTTCTTCCGATCGTATGTGAGGGCGCTTAGCGCCGCACGGCTCATCATGCGGCTCAGGGCCTCATCGATTCCGTCGACGCGCTCCCCGTGGGCTACGTCGATTTCGGCATGTAGACGAAAGATTGAATATGCGTTGTGAAAGTTGGGCAAGTCCGACGAAACGGTCAGGGCAAGTACCGATGGCCAATACGTGAAGCCTCTTCCGCTATCGAGGATATAGTCGTCCGAGAACTTGAGTTGGTCGTGAATATAAGCCACGACGCCCAAGCCGAGATCTTCTTTCAATCTCCAGGATGCCATATCGAATCTCCGTATCGAATACCGGATTATATGGCAGGTATCGGATTCCTCCAAAACCGGCTAGCCCGGCGGCCAAGCCAGCTTCCTGCCGCCGAGCAGGTGCGCGTGCAAATGGTTCACAGATTGTCCTGCGTCCGGCCCCTGATTGATCACCACGCGGTAGCCATTTTCGAGCCCCTCGCGCTCGGCGATCAGCTTCGCCGCGTTCAAAATGTGTTGGTGGTCGCCGCTCTCAGGCAGATCGGCCAGGCCGCCGATCTCGTGGCGCGGCACGATGAGGATGTGCACGGGCGCCTTGGGGTCGATATCGCGGAAGGCGAACACATGCTCGTCCTCGTACACGATATCGGCCGGAATCTCGCGGTTAAGGATCTTTGTGAACAGCGTAGCCATGCGATCACCGTAGCACAAGCGGTGTAATGGAAGGGCCGGCGCAATATCGATGGACGAACACGACGCCATATGGGCTGAAACGACCGACGGCGGGTTGCTGCGCCAACTGTTCGGCTACTACCCGACGATGCACGACGCCATCGTTCGAGAGCTTCGGTTCGATGCGAGACGAAACGTCACGATGATTCTCGACTATCAGGACTCGCCGGAGGGCGGAGGCGAAGAGTTGGCGGTCCGGGTCGAGCTCCGCTGGGCGGGGGTGCGAAGCGTCGATTTCGACGTGCGAGAAAACTTTCTCATGGGTCTCGAATGCTCGCGCGATGGCGACGACCTGCGCACGACGTTTAGGGAGGGATTTGGCATCGCCGGCACGCTGGTCTCGGAGCGCTTCGAGGCGATTCTCTCGCTGCTCGACCCCATCGTCGAGCCGGCCGAGTCCCTGCGGCTAGTCTGCGAATGGGACGACCCGGAGTTATGACATCGGCTGACCTCTGGTTCGGCCGGTCTCATGCCGAGCGGCTCGCCCGGGCCGCCTTGACTCCGGCCTCGTGGCTCTATGCGCTCGGTTGGCGCGCCTACGCGTCGCTTTACGATAGCGGCCTGAAGCGCGCGGCGGAGCCGCACTCGCCCGTCGTGTGCGTCGGCAATTTGGTCGTCGGCGGCTCTGGGAAGACGCCATTCACCCTGTTCGTCTCGGATGTGATCGCATCGCTGGGATGGCCGGTTGTCATAGGCTGCAGCGGCTACGGAAGCCCCGCCGAAGAAGCAGCCCGCATTGCCCCCGCCGGGATGCTCGACGCCGCAGAGTGGGGCGATGAGCCGGCAATGATCCGTATGCTTCGACCCAACCTGCCGCTCATCGTTGGACGCCGACGCGTTCTCGCCGCCGAGCTTTGCCACGCATCGTTTCCCGACGCGGTGCTGCTGATGGACGACGGCTTCCAGCATCTGCCCCTGGTAAAGCACCTGTCGATCGTGCTCGACGACCCAGCGCCTATCAACGGCCGCTGTCTGCCCGCGGGGCCTTACCGAGAGCCGAGAGGTGACCGGCATAAAGCGGACCTGCTGATTCCGGACGACTGCGGTATCGGACGGAGTCCCGTGCGCTTGGAATCCACGGAAGGCGAAGTTGCCGAGGTTGGCGACTACGCAGTACTATGCGCGATCGGCTCTCCGCAAAGATTCCTTGCCGAGCTCGAAGCCGCCCTGCCCCCGAAATCTCGACGCGTAGCCGAGCAGCTTCTTCCGGATCACGACCCGCTTCGGGAGGGTAACCTGCTGGACGCCTTTCCACCCGATGTGCCGGTTGTAGTGACGGCAAAGGATTGGGTGAAGCTCCGCGCCCGGGCCGACGTTGGAACCCGTCGGTTCCTCGTGGCGAAGCAAGATGTATGGGCGGAACCCGCGGAAGATTTTCAAGCGTGGATAAGGGCCAGGCTTCATGAGTGCTCGACGTCAAGTCCTCCTGGATAGCCTCGGAGTGTTCGCACTGGCCCGGTTTCAGAAAGTCTTCATGAAGCCGGACATGGCGGTGGTCGAGCGCAAGGGCCGAAAGCTTGGGGACTTGGTCTACAAGCTGGACAAGCGGCGCCGCGCCCTAACGATGCGCAACCTCGAGCTGGCGTTTCCCGAGATGGACGCGTCCACCCGCGAGCAGACCGCTCGGGACGTTTTTCGGCACTGGGGCATGGTCGCCGCCGACTTTCTGCGCACTCCGCTGCGCTCGGACGAAGAGCTGCTCGCGAACATGGAGGTCGAGGGTATCGAGCATTACGAGTCCGTCGCTCATCTCGAGCACGGTATGATCGCCGTCACCGCGCACTTCGGAAACTTCGAAAGATTCGGTCATTGGTGCACGACGATGGGTCACCCGATCACGGTCGTGGCCAGGGCCGCGAATCAAGGCGGTGTGCAGGAGAGAATCGCGCAGATCCGCGCTAGAACCGGCATGGAGGTCCTCACCCGTGGAGATTCAGCCCGAACGGTTATCTCCAAGCTCAGAAAGAACGAGTTGATCGGCCTGCTGCCGGACCAGAACTCGAACGAGTCGTTCATTCCATTCTTCGGCCATCCCGCGGGTACGGTGCTCGGGCCCGCGAAGCTCCATCAGCGAACTGGCGCCGCGATTCTCCCCGCGTATTGCGCGCGCGTCGGTGTCGGAAAGTTCAAGGTGATCATCCTCCCACCTATCGACCCGGGGAATGAGGAGAAGGACGCCGAAGGGATCATGGCGCAGTATAACGAGGGTCTGGAGTCGGTCGTCCGCCGGTATCCCGACCAATACCTGTGGCTCCACGACCGGTGGAAAGCCGCACGTCGAAAGGGTCTGGTGCCTTAGCGACATGGCCGGCCCGAGCGTGCTCTTGGTGCGATTCTCCGCCATTGGAGACTGCGTGATGGCCGCTTGGGCCGCAACCGCCATTCGCTGGGCCGAACCGGAAGGCGCGCTTTGCTGGGCGATCGAGTCCCGCTGTGCTGCGGTGACCGACACTCGCGAGGTTCTAACATCCCGCTTGGAGTTCGATCGCGACCGTTGGAAGAGCCGCCGATGGTCCCCAGCTACTTGGCGCGACCAGCTAAGGACTTACCTTGCGATCCGCAAGCAACGCTTCGATTTCGGCTTTGATCTGCAGGGCCACAGCAAGACTGCGCTCTGCCTGCGGCTGGCCGCGCCAGCCAGGCGCATATCGGTAGAGGGAACCGACGCCCTTGCGCGAAACTTGAACCCGAGCGCCGGCCCGAGGCCGGCCGGGCTTCATATCGTCGAGTGGAATCACCGCGTGCTGAATATGCTGGGCGAGTTCGAGCTTCCCGAGCGCCCGACCATGCCCTGGCACGAGGCGGGCTGGTCGGAAACCCGGAAGCTACTCCCGCAGGGGAAGCCGCTATGCAGTATCGCGACCTCTGCCGGAGCCAAGGACAAGACTTACCCAATCGAGCTTTGGCGAGACGTCGCCGCGCGGATGATCGCCAGTGGATGGAACGTCGTGGCTTTGGGCTCGACTTCCGACCCGGTCTTAGGTGTCGAGGGGGCCGTCGATTTGGTCGGCAAGCTGCCGCTCGCATCGACGATGATGGTCGTCGCCTCCAGCCAGGCCCTCTTGGCTGCCGACACCGGGGCCTGGCACATCGCAGCGGCGTACGACGTGCCGGTAGTATCGATCTTCGGACCGACCGACCCGGCCGTCTACCGGCCGTTCACATCGGACGGCATCGTGTTGAAGGGGGCTCGATCGACTTCGGAGGTCGATCCGGAGGACGTTGTGAGCGCTGCAGGCTCGCTGAGGAGGAGGCATTCTGCAAAGATTTCTGATTAGTCGCCTCTCGGCGCTTGGCGACACCGTTTGCACGCTGCCGGTTGCCGTGTGTCTCAAGAAATCCTTTCCCGATTGCCATATCACGTGGGCGGTGGACCCCCGCTTTGCCGGAATCGTGGAGTGCTGCGAGGCGGTGGATCAGGTCGTGCCGGTTCGCCCGAGCCTGCGCGCGATCCCCGAGTATCCGGAGCAGTTCGAAGCCGCGTTGGATATGCAGGGGCTGCTCAAAAGCGCGATATGCATCGCCAAGGCGAAGGCGAATCAAAAGCTTGGTTACCACTGGCAGCGTGAAGGCTCCTGGCTATTCAGCAGGAGGGTCCTGCCGGACCCGTCGTCCTATCACGTCGTGGATCAATATGTAGATGTGGCGCGCGCGGCTGGTGGGCAGATGGACGCGGCGGAATTCGGGCTCGAGGCAAAACCGGCCGATCTCGATACCGTCCGAGCGAAGCTTCTGCAGCAAGGCAATGGTGGAAAGTTCGTGGCAATCAACGCCGGCGCCGGATGGGTGACGAAGCGGTGGCCGCCGAAGTGCTACGGCGCGGTCATCGACGCCTTGGCTAGCGAGGGCTTCCCGGCGGTGCTTATCGGCGGCTCGGCCGATCGCGAAGCTGCGGATGAGGTCAAGCGCGAGTGCGCGGCCAAGCCAGTGGACTTCTTGGGCCAAACGAGCGTGCGAGAGCTTGTCGCACTGATCGAATTGTCCGCTCTCCATATCGGCGGCGACACGGGAAGCACGCATCTGGCCGCTGCTCTCGGAATTCCGGCAGTCGGCCTCTATTCCATCACCCGGCCCAAGCGCTCTTGCCCGTATGGGCAAATCGACAGGTGCCACTACGATCCCGCAGGGCTCTCGAACATTCGCCCCGAGGCAGTGGCGGAAACCGCGCTCCGGGCGCTCGCCTCATAAACGAAGCGATGGATGTCGAACACGCTCTGAAGCTAAGGGAAGGGAAGCGGCTCGTCTTTACGAACGGCGTTTTTGATATCCTGCATGCGGGGCATGTGGCCGCGCTGATGCACGCTCGCTCTCTCGGCGACCTGCTGATCGTCGGCGTCAATACCGATGCGAGCGTCCGCCGCTTGGGCAAGGGCCCGTCGAGGCCGATCCATACGCTTGAAGACCGGATCGCGGTGCTGGAAGCGCTCCGGCCCGTGGACGCTGCAGTCCCGTTCGACGAGGACACACCGGAGAAGCTCATCGAGGTGCTCCGGCCCGAAGTCCACGTAAAAGGTGGCGACTACCGCGAAGAGGACCTGCCCGAGGCCCGCCTGGTGCGAAGCTATGGCGGCGAGGTGGTCATCGTGCCCCTCTTGGCGGGCCGCTCGACGACGAACGCGCTCCGGGAGCTGGAACTGGAGTGAAGGTCTTCGACGACGACCCGGCTCGGCGCTGGCTATTCTGCCTGACGCATCCGGACGACGAGATTTCGATCTGCGCCTGGATCCGCCGGCTGACCAAGAACGGCAATGAAGTGTTCATGAGCTGGACCCACAGCAACGACGTCCGAGAGCGTGAAGGTCGCGCCGCGGCCCTCGTCCTGGGCGTCCCTCAACGAAATCTGTACTTCTTCGGTGCGCAGGATGGTCAGGCGTGCGACCACATCCCCCAGCTTCTGCCCGAATTCGAAAAAATGATGCTCGCCGTGCGTCCGGACCGTGTGGCGTGCGGCGCGTTCGAGCAAGGGCACATCGACCACGACACTACGAACTTCCTGGTCAACCATTCCTTCGACGGCCCGGTGCTCGAGATCCCGTTCTATCACACCTACCTCACGCGGTTTCAAACTTTGAACCGCTTCTCCCAAGGTCGCGGCCAGGAGATCATCGAGCTGGACCGAGACGAGAGGCGACTGAAAACGATGGTAGCCCGGCAGTACCCGAGCCAAAACATTTGGTCGGTGTTGCTCTGGTATGAGATTTGGCAGAGGGCCCGGCTACGGCCGATCGAGCTGACGCGTACCGAGCGGATGCGCGTCCAAACGCACCATGCGTTCGACCGGCCGAGTCATCCGGCTCCGCTGGCCCGCCGGGTGCAGCGCTCGCCGCATTGGCATCGTTGGGTAAGGGCCCTTGCGGCAGTGAGAGCCTCGGGCGTATTGAACGAAACCGAACGCACGGCCCGCCTCGGCTAGCGGCTCGCGACAGGCTCGGCGAGCGTGTGTGCCATATCCAGAAGCATTCGCTCCAGGGTGTCGATGGCGCTGTACGCGCCCAACGCGCCCTTCAACCGCGCATCCGTGTCGCTCAAAGCCGCGAAGCATTTTGAAAGCTGTCGGAGGCTCGTTCGCCGCGCGCTTTGCATCAGGCGGGTTTGACGGTACGGCTGCTCCTTCACGATGTTCGGCTTTTCTGGCAGCATCCGCAACACTTGGGGAGTCGGCGCCGAGGGACGACAGCCGGCTTCGAAGCATAGCCTTGCTTGCCAGATGAGCCGAAGCTGGCGCGCCACCTGGGGCAGGATCTGCCGGTATGCCGCTTCCTCGGCTCTTTGCGGCGAGCTGACAAGCGACCGAAGCTGCGACAGCGCGTCGGTGACGTTGCCGGCAACGACCGCGTCGACCATCTTGAAAACGTTCCATTCGCGCGACGGCACCACCACGGCTCGAACGTCGCTCTCGCGAATCTGTCCCTGGTCGCCCACGTAAAGCATCACCTTCTCGAGCTCGCCGAGCGCCCTGGAGAGCGCGCCGCCGGTCATTTCAACGAGGCACTCGGCTGCGCTCGCCGTCAGCGGCGAGCCGTTCGCACTCGCCTCGGCGCGAATCACGTCGCGCGTCTTGGCCGCATCGGGAGCGAAGTTGAGGGCCACCCCGCCCGCCTTGGTCACGATCTTCTCCCAAGAAGCTCTGGCCGTCGGCTTGCTGCGCTCCCCCTGTGCCTCTTCTTCCGCCACCAATATCAGCAGCGCCGTCTCCGGCAGCAAGGAAAAGTCGACGCCCGTTGCCTCCGCCGGGTCGCTGCGAAGAAGATTCCGCACGAGCACCGTCCGCCTTTCCGCGAGGAACGGCACGGTGCCGGCCGAGCCGAACCAGTCCATCGGTTTGGATGTGTCGCCCGCCAGAGTCTCCAAATCGTATCCGTCCCCTGCGGGGTCGACTGCCGCGAGGATTTCGGCCAGGCATCTTCCGCGCAGCGCATCTTCGTCGCCTCCCAGCATTACCAGCCTGTGCGCGAGAGCCCGGGTAGCTTCAGGACTCAAGACTTCGGCCTCTTCGCCATCGCTCGCCTTAGGCCGCGCACGCGCTCCCGAATCTTCGCCACCGATTCGAGCGAAGGTGCTTCTGCCGAATATAGCGCTGTCTCGAATTCTCTCGTGAGCTGCTGGGCGGTTTCGTACTGTCCGTTCAGCGAGGGCCGCACGATCTCGAGATATTCTTCTGGGGTCTGGCTTGGCATTCTTCTGGCGCCGGTTCCTTTTTGCAAAGCGGACACGAACTCTATGTACGCCCGCTCGAGCTCGTGCCGCTCGGGTCTGCTGCCTCGACGCTGGCGAAACATCCGCGAGCCAAACCAAACACCCGCCACCAGCGCGCAGCCGATGAGCGCGTTCAGAAGCTCGAGGAACCAGTCCTGTTTGTACCACGGCTGCGATTCGCCACTCCCAAGTTCGCCGCCTGGCACGGCCTCCGCCATCGTCGTCGGGTCGAATACGACCCAGCCCTCGTCCTTGAATAGCAGTTCGGCCCACGCATGCCCGTCCGCCGCCACGATCATCGAGTTGCCCTTGAAATCGGTCCGGCTAGGGTCGGGCAGATATCCCGTCACGTACCGAGCAGGAATCCCCGCGCAGCGCGCCATAACCACCATGGATGACGCGAACAAATCGCAATACCCCTCCTTGGAGTCGAATAGGAAGTAGTCCACAGCGTCACGCCCGTCGGGTACGGCGCCGGCCTTCGCGTTGTACTTGGTCCGCGCCGCGATCTCGAGAAGGATTTGTCTCGCCTTTTGGAAATCGTCGTTCGTCCCCTTGGTGATGTCCAGGGCAAGTTCGCGTACCCTCGGAGTTGCCACCGACGTGTCGAGAGTGTCGCTCATCCACGACGGCAGATCGGTCAGCGCCTTCGTTGGCCTCGTGCCTGGGTTCGGCTCCCACGACTTGCCGTCGATGTCGAGCGTCGATGCCGGATTGACCCGGAGCGTCCCATCCGGAAGAGGCTGGATCGGGGCCGAACCCGATATGCCCACTACCTCGCCGGGTACCGGAAGCAGCATGGTGGGAATGTCCGCGCGGATCGAGAACTCGAATTCGCGTGGATGTTTGATCTGGTCCAGCGCGAAAGCGGCCGACGACTCGTTCAGCGGATTCGAGCTCGGCGTGGTGAAGTCTCCGCCCTTCCAGCCGGTCGAGTTATAGGTGTAAAAGTACGCGGTGTGCAAGTAGCGCGGCCTGTCCAGCTTCACTTCGAACAGCGTCCGAGTCGAATCCAGACTGATCGGGCCACGCCCCACCTTGACCGCCCCCGAAGCCTCGGCAGAACCTGAGGCCTGAAACCGACTGATGTTTCTTGCCACGGAACGCGGCGTAACAACCGCTACGAGCCCCGAGATCGGTTTCACAGTCTCCTGAATGACCGGCGCTCCCAAGAAGCTCACTGTAACGACCACGAGCGCCGACGCTAACGCCCATTCGGGGCCGGCCATCCAGCGCCACGGACCGTTCTTGATCCGCTCGAATAAGCCGGAAGCCTCGGCGTCGTGCAGGTCCTCCCCGAAGTAGCCCGACTGCACCGCCTGGCGGAGCCGCTCGCGCGCCTGAGACCGGGCGAACACCGTCGCCAGACATACCAGAAAGCCGAAAAACATGATCGGCACGTCGCGGTACGTGTCATAGCACCCGATGAGCCCGAACAGGGCGATCGTCGGTACGGCCTGAAAAAGCAGTGTGCCGTCGCTCCAGGTGAGGCAGCTCCCGAATATGAGCATCCAGGTGAGAACCGCAGCCGTCGCCAGCTCGCGCGGGAAGCCGCCCTCAGGCAGGAAGCTGTTCAAAACGGGGAAGAGGAAGATCGCCGCGATGGCCGCGAACACATACAGGAAGCCGTCCAGCGACACGAACTTCGAGTTTCCCAGCAGCAGCCGAAATATGTAGCCCACGACCGTGCCGGCCAAAACCAGCCCCGCGCACAGCACGCCGACGCTCTGCTGGCCGACAGCCATGCCGGCCGAATATGCCACCAATGCGGTGCCCAGCCCCATCAGCGAGTAGTCGATCGGCCCCAGCCTGTTCAGATCGCTGACGAAGCGCCTATGCATGGGCGATCTCCACGGGCATGATGATCGGCACGGCGCCGGCGGCACGAAGCCGCTCCACATTCAAGAGGTTGGCCGCCGCGAATTCCGCCCTGCGTCCCTCGCGGACCCGCGTGCGGTTTGCCGGCGCCCTGTGATCGTGCTCAGCAGCCAGAGCAAACGGATCGTAGAGAAGTGCGACCGTTTGGATGCCTCGGGCGGAGAGCTGCTTCACGGCGTCGGGAAGGCTTTCGTCCACCACCGCCTGCATCAAGAAAAGGATGCTCCCCGGGCTGAGCTCCTGAGAGGCTTTCGCGATCTGCTCGGCCAGCGTTTCCGTGGTGTCGGCAGTGATACCTGCCAGCGAGAGCGCTACTTCGGCGAGCCGCTCGTGATGGCTGGAATATCCAGTTCCCTCGTCGATGCCGAGAAAGCTCACTTGCGCGCCCTGCCTCAACATGGCGTCGGTGATGAACAGCGCATGTCCGCACATCACGTCCAGCGACGTCATCGGCCCCGTCCCCACGTCGGAGCCCTTCGTGCGCTGCAGCACGAACGCGGCTTTCGCGTGCGAGCCCGTCTCGAACTCCTTAACCAGCAGACGACCCGTCTTGGCAGTCGAGCGCCAATGAATCGCTCGAAGCGAGTCGCCCGGCGCGTAGTCGCGAATGCCCCAAGGCTCGATGCCGGCCCCGCGGTTATGGCCGCTCTCAGCTTCACTGAGCCCCCAGCCCATCGCCGAGGGCAGCTCGATCGATACCGGAATCGGCGCCGGCAGAACCACCATCTCGGCGGTTTCCGTAGGGTAGTCCTTGCGCTTCGTGATCAGCCCGAGCGCGTCCGCCCCCATGACGGTGAGGCCGCTCCACCGGTAGCGACCGCGCTTTTGGGGCCGAAACTGGTACTGCGAGCGGATCGGTATGTCGTAGGCGGGGGCGATAGGCAAGCTCGGCGTGACGGTGCCACCGGTAAGCCTGGGCGGCATATGGTCGATCACCGCAACCAGCGGCCGACGGATCTTCGTCTCGCTCCAGCACATCGTCTCGATCGTCACGAGATCACCCACGCGAACTGTGTCGGGAGCGATCCGCTCTAGACGAAGCCAACGCACGGCAAGATACGACTGAAGGTGGCAGGCGCCGATCGTGGCGATCAGACCCGTGGTGATGTAGAACAGCGCCGGCGCGCCGATGAGGATAGCCACGACGGCCAGAAACACGGAAGCAGTGGTCAGGGCGAACCCGGCAACGCTTCTCACGAGGTCAACCTACGGGGACCGGCGCGGCGACCTGTCCCAGGATTCGCTCGATGACGTCCTCGGTCGACTGGCCCTTGGCCCTCAGTTCCGCGCGGGGAAGCACTCGGTGCGCGAGGACCGCCGAAGCGACGGCTTTCACGTCGTCCGGCCGAACGTACTCAGAACCGTTCATCGCGGCGTTGGCCTGGGCTGCCCGCATGAGGTGCAACGATCCGCGAGGCGACGCGCCCATCAGAAGGAGACTGCTCTCGCGCGTAGCCCTCACCACCTCGACGATGTACTTCTTGACCGTTTCATGTACGAACACATGCCGGATCGCATCCTGCATATCCTCTAGCTCGGATAGCTTGATCACCGGGCGCGTCAGGTCGATCGGGTGCGATGTCTGCTGCCGGTCCAAGATTTCGGTCTCGTGCGCCATGTCCGGATACCCAAGCGAAAGACGCGCGAAAAACCGGTCGAGTTGGGCCTCGGGAAGCGGGTAAGTGCCGGTCATCTCGATCGCGTTTTGCGTGGCGATGACGAAAAATGGCCTTGGAAGATTCCGAGTTTCCCCTTCGGTAGTGACCTGGTCCTCTTCCATCGCCTCTAGTAGCGCGGATTGTGTCTTCGGCGTCGCGCGGTTGATCTCGTCGGCCAGTACCACGTTCCCGAAGATCGGACCGGGCCGAAACTGGAACTCTCCCTCCTTCTGGTTGTAAATCGCACCGCCGGTAATATCGGAAGGCAGCAAATCTGGCGTGAACTGAATCCGCCGAAAATCGCCGCCGATGCACCGCGCGATCGCTTTGGCGAGGGTGGTCTTGCCGACCCCGGGAATGTCCTCGATGAGCAGGTGGCCCCCGCAAAGAAGAGTCAGCACCGCTTTCGACACGGTGCTGCGTTTGCCGACGATCACTCGCTCGATCTCATCTATGATCGAGCGAGATCGCTCTGCGACCTCTTGCGGGCTCACTCCTGGTTCCCCTCTTAACTCTACACTCGCCATCACTTCACTTTACGCAACCAAGCCGCATATAGCGTCTAATGGTGCAGAATCCCCTACCGTGGACCGTCGTTGCGTAATCGGTGTCGATCTTGGGGGAACGAACGTTCGTGCAGGCTCTTTCTATGAAGACGGATCGGAAGCCGGACAAAGTTGGTCGGAACCGTCGCGAGCGCAAGAAGGTGAGGCCGCCGTGCTGTTCGCCATGGCCGAGGTGGTACGAAAAGCCGCCGAGTCGGCGGCCCATAAGCCCCAGGCCGTAGGGCTTGCGATCCCTGGACACATCGACAGCGCCGCCGGCGTTGTCCGTTGGGCTCCGAATTTCGGCGCAATCGTCAACGGCGTATTCGAATACTGGCGAAACGTCGAGATCCGGGCCCCGCTCGAGAAGCTGGTGGGCATGCCCGTCATCATGGACAACGACGCGAATATGGCCGCTCTCGGCGAGTATCGATTCGGCGTCGGCAAGAACGCCGCCAAATGCCTCGTAATGCTCACGCTTGGTACCGGCATCGGAGGGGGTGTCGTACTATCGCCCGATGCCGTGCTGGGCGATGCCCGGGGGCCGCTCGTGCTGGTAGGCGGCAACAAGGGAGGCGCCGAACTCGGCCACGTGGTCGTGAATTACCAGGGCGTCGACTGCAATTCGGGCGAATATGGCTCGATCGAGGCGTATTGCAGCCGCGACAAAATCGTGCAGCGGGCGATCCACCGCATTCTCAGAGGCAGAGAATCGCTGCTCGATAAGCTCGTCGGGGGTGAGCTTGGCAAGCTCACGCCAAAGCACCTGAGCCTCGCCGCCGACCAGGGCGATGAGCTCGCCATCGAAGTTTTCGACGAAGTCGGCACGATGCTCGGTGTGGGCATCGGCAATTTCATCGACATTTTCGCGCCGGACATTGTCGCGATCGGGGGGCAGATCGCAAAGGCCGGCGACTGGATCATGAAGCCCGCGATCCGCTCCGCACGGAACATCGCCATCACCTCGCTCTTCAACGATGCGAAGATCGTCGTGGCGGAGCAAATCGAAGAGGCCGGAATGCTCGGCGCGGCGGCCCTCGCACTAGAGTCGCTGAAATGGAGTCGCTGAAATGGATGACGAATTAAAGCTACAACGAACCACGGTGAAAATCGAGGGCGACCGGAATCTGTACAACTACACGTTCACCTTGGACGGAAAGGAGCTTCCTCCGCTAGCTGCCGAGGACGTGCTGCCCATACCGCCCGACAAAAGTCCGTAGCCCGCCTTCTCCGGCAGAATTCTCAATAAATCTTCTTGGGGGTACTTGACACACCGGCAGTACTCACCCTATGATGCGCTTGGTGACCGCAATGATGCTCGCCACGCAATTATCGCCACCTGATGCTTGTCCGCTCGCTCGCATTCTTCTAGTCCGCGCGGCGCAGTTCTCCCAGGCGCCCACGCGGGCTTACCTTGGGGAATGATCGGCGTGAACAAGCCGGCTCGGCAGACGGATTCCCGCCGTGCGACTTTGAGAACAAGAATCTACGACACGCAATTTAGACCCCCCTCTCCCCGGGGGAGAGGGGCAGGGGTGAGGGTTTCCGGAGCCCTTCGCCCCGAGGGAGAAGGGCTGGGATGAGGGTTCGAGAGCAATGGAATCCAAGACAACACCGTGCATCAAAACAACTCCCCTCTCCCCGGGGGAGAGGGGCAGGGGTGAGGGTTTCCGGAGCCCTTCGCCCCGAGGGAGAAGGGCTGGGATGAGGGTTCGAGAGCAATGGAATCCAAGAC